>WRJE01000001.1 GCA_009782385.1 Oscillospiraceae bacterium
AAAGGTTACTCGAAAAGTCCCCGGCAGTCAAGTCAAGTATGCCTTTCTCCGTCTGTCCGATTGTTTTGCAGCGCGGAATGGAAACCGCCCAATAAACTGTGCCGCTGACCAGCAGCAGGGCAAGCAGTATGGTAAAAAAACGAATACTTTCTTTGCGGTTACTCATGCGCGGTGTCCTCCGTTTTCTAACGCACAACAATTCGTTGTGCGTCCGTAGGGGACGATGGCAATCGTCCCGCCGTTGATTATGAAACATCGCGTCCATAGGGGCGGTCATTGGCCGCCCGAACGGTTGGGGTTGCATCGTTAATAACGGGGCGATTGCCATCGCCCCCTACTAAGGGGTAATTAACAATGAACAATTAACAGATAACAATGGGGGGTTCGGGGGTATCCCCCCGCATAGGCTTATATCTCTTCTAATTTTTTGCTAATTGCCAGGATGTTTTTATTATCCTCGCGCCGATACTCCACCGAATCCATCATTTTCTTAACCATAAAGACCCCCAACCCGCCGATTTCGCGCTCTTCCGCACCGATTGTAATGTCGGGGTCGTCTCTTTCCAAAGGGTTATAGGGCTTTCCGTTGTCTTCAAATTCAATTACTACCTCATCACCGACGGCAACGCGGATTACCGCGCCGCCGACTTCGGGACTGTAGGCATAATGCGCGATATTCACGAAAATCTCCTCAACGGCAATCGCAATCTGTGTCTGTGTTTTCATGGGGCAGTCGGCGGATTCCAGTTCGGCGTTTATAAATTCCAGAACAGCGTCAAAGTTCTCGATTCTCGCTTCAATACGCAATTCTTTCACGAAACATCGCCTCCCTTATACCGCAATGCCAGCATGGTAATATCATCCGCCTGTTCCGCGCCCTCGGCGAATTTGTCAATCTCACGCTTGATAGATACCGTGAACTCCTTCAGCGGTAAATCAAGATAACGGTTTGCCGTCTCCGGCAGACGCGGATCGGTGAACAACTCGTTCTCATTGTTGACCGCCTCGGTCACGCCATCGGTATAGAGAAACAGTTCGTCCCCCGGATTCAACGTGATTTCTTGCTGTTTGTAGAACATATCCTCCATGCCCGCCAGAACAAAGGCGGGTTTGGTTGGCAGCCAGTCATAGTTTTCTCCCTCTCTCCTAATAAGGGGCGGGTTATGTCCCGCGTTTACATAGGTAACCCGCCCTGTCGGTATGTCGAGATACCCCATAAACGCCGTTACGAACATCCCCGCATCGTTGCCCTCACAGAGCAGATTGTTTACCGTCTCAAAGACTTCTTTAGGGCTTTTGCCGTATTGTGCGTTGTTCTTAATCAGCGTTTTTGCGATTACCATAAACAGCGCGGCGGGTACACCTTTACCCGACACATCTGCCATGACGACTGCCAAGGTATTCCCGTCAATCAAGAAGAAGTCATAGAAGTCGCCGCCTACTTCCTTTGCGGGCAGCATACAGGCGTATATGTCAAACTCGGCGCGGTCGGGGAAAGCGGGGAAGATGCAGGGCAGCATACTGGCCTGTATTTTTGTGGCAACGTCCAGTTCCGCGCCGATGCGTTCCTTTTCGGCGGTGATGGTTTGGATATTTTCTATATATTCTTTCAGCTCCAGTGTCATGCTGTTAACGCTGTTGCCCAAACGCTCTATTTCATCGCCTGTTTTGATGTCGATGAGCGTATCAAGGTCGCCTCCTGCAATTATCCCTATGCTGTTCTCCAACGAGATGATCGGGCTCGTGATTCTGCCTGATATGCGAGCCGTCATCCAAATAACAAAGGCGATAATAACGGCGAACATACCAATCAAAACTAGGTTGGAGTACAGGATTTGCCTGTCCATACTGCGGATTGTCTCGTTCGTCAGCCTCTCAATAGTTTCGCGAGCCTCGTATGCCGGGGCGAGAATATCATCTGCGGGCAGGGCGAAAATCAAATTCCAGCCAACGGCATCAACCGTTGTCCAAATGATATACATTTCCGTTTCTTCGCCGCCGCGCGACACCGCCGACTTTACCGTCCCGTCCCTCCGCGTCCGCGTTTCATTGAGTATTTCGCTATAATTATTTCCAAGAAACATCTCCATATCCCGTTCGTTTTCCTCGTTCAGACCGGGCGCGGAGATGATTTTTTCACCGTTTCTGAGCAAGAACGCATAGCCGCTCTCGCCGACAACGGTTTGCGTCACCATTTCATTCAAATCCTCAATCAGTATGTCCAACCCTAAGACACCCACAAACCGATTGTTTTCACCGTAACAGGGTATTGAGAGCGACAGTGTAAGCCCCCTGCCAAACGAATCCTGATAGGTATCGGAGAATACCAGTTCCCCGGCATCCCTAGCATCGGTATACCACGCGGAGAACCGACCCTCAAACTCCTCGGGCTTGTACTCCGCGTAAGCATCGTAGCCGGAATTTATTCCCGTTACCGTAGTTAAATAGATACTTGTTATCCCATTGTTGTTATTCATAACGGCGGCGTATACCGTCTCCATATTACCGTGCAAATAGATTTCATCACGCACACTCTCAAAATCCATACCGGGAGACAAGACCCACTGCATAACCGGAACTCCGTTCGGGCTGTTCTTGGGGTGGTTGTAAGGTATGGGGTTAAAATTCTCCTTGCCGGTATACAAACGGTTTACATAGGCGGCAACTAGCTTTAGGTCATTTGCCACCCGCGTAATCTCGCCGCCGATGACCTGCGCCTTTGCTAAAGCCAACGCGGATGCATCGTCAACAGCCTGATTCGTAAGCGCGGTTTCACTGCTGTCGGCCGACTCGAATCCGATTTGTTCGTTGCCATGTGTCGAAATTCCGCGCAGGTTAAACATGATGACCTCGGTCAATATCCCCGTCAGCACAAGAGATATAAGCGATACCGCTAAAAATGATTTTAATATTTTCGACCTTATGCTCTTCATAGCGTACCCTCCCGCGTAAATGATATTTCCAACCCCAAATCCGTCAATTTTTGTCCCAGTCCGGGGAGCATGGCGGCGTAATCAAAGCAAAAAGCTCTTGGAACAATCGTCACCGTCACAGAACCTATATCCACCTCAAACTCAGATGAATCTCCGATATATTTACCGCCTGTACCCGCCGTCACATTGAAAGAACGCTCGTTTAACATATTGATTTCCACCGCTCGTTTTCCGTCTTTATATCCCCGCACACCGTAAACCTCGCCCAGCGAATGGGTATACCCGTTTTGCCGCATAACGGTGAAAATGGTGTAAAACATCGCGTGGGAGACACCCGGCAGCTTTCGTCCGCCGTTGACAATCAACTCCCTCGGATAGATGACTTTACTCGCCCGCAATGCGTCTGTGAGCGTACACTGACAGGAACGGCAGCCGAACATCGTGTCGGGAGTAAACTCTGAAAAATGCGGGTCTTCTTCGGAGACCCAAAAAGACGCGGCAATGTCTCCTTTGTCATCTTTCAGCACCGCGAAATAAGAACGCCCGCTTTTGATTTCGGTCTCAATGCTTTCTCTCGTGTGTATCTCAAACATACCGCCGACACGGGCAAAGCTCCGCTCGCTCGAAGGGTCGAACCTGATTCTATAATTTTCAGCGTTTATTGATATATTTGCGTACATTTCGGCGAGCTGCTCCGCATCGCTCATTTCCGCGCGTGAAAACAGGAAGCTGTTTCCGTTGTATTTGATTGTTCCCTGATAATTCTCGAAACGGTTCATCTTCTGCTCCCTATAATATCACTGTAATATTGTTCACCCCGAAGGTGTTGCGGTAGTCCACCGTTTCGGCTAAACTGAGAATCATTTTTATGCCGAGCATATCGGTCATCGCCAAATCGTCTCCCGCCGCGCTCTGCCGCTCGTAATGCTCGATGGGATTGAACGGCTTACCGCCGTTGCGGATACGCAGCACAGTCATATCCTCATATATCAGCACGCGGACATTCATGGTGTGTCCGCTGTCTTTTGAAAAACAATACTCGCCGATAATTACCAGCATTTCTTCGATAGAAAGTGAAATAGCCATTGCCTGTTTTGGACTGAGATTGTTGACTTCGCAGAACTCGCTGATTCCCGCCGCGCTTTCGGTGATTGATTCGGCTCGGTTTTGCACGGAAAAGGATTTATATGTACCCTTTGCCTCCGCTTCGGTATCAAGTAAGAACAGCCGCGACAAATATTTGTTTTTCCTGCGGTAATATACGCTTATCGGCAACGCCAACGTAAGCGCAAGCAGTTCCGCAATCCAAAAGCTGTGCCAGACACCCGCAGCTTCTATGTGCGGCGTTAGGACGAACGCGGCTAAAACCACCCATAGGAGTGAACGCCCGAGCGTCAGGATATTGGCGGCGGTTGTGCCGCGATTTGCTTGGTACAGGCAGACCAAGATATTATTCAGCCCCGCAAGAGGCAGACTTAACGAGAATATGCGTATGGCGGAGAACGCGGACGGCTCTGCCATGCCGAACAGCCCCGCCGTTTGCCGCGCGAAAATCAGGCATACCGCTGTGAACGCGATAATCGCTATACCGCCCCATTTTAAGGCGAGTACCAGAAGCTGCCGTATGCTGCGAGTATCTTTTTCCGAACCGAATACCCCGACAAACGGTATCATTGAACCCGCCGCTCCCGCGATGAAAATTTGAGCAAAGGAGTTAATCGAATCGGTTACCTTGAACGCCGAGAGGGCGGTCATGTCATGGAGCATAGACACCAGAATCCAGTTAAGGACGATGGTGCGGGTCAGAATACACAGGTTTTCCAACGCGCTAGGACTGCCTGACACCACAATATCCAACGCCAAACGGTTGACCTTGACCTTTTCCTCTCCGGGTTTGGATTTACCCGGAAGTGCGAAACGGAAATTTTTACTCCCGTTGAACAGCATTACCGCGCCAAGCAACCCCGAAACCGCCGCGCCGCATACGGTAGCCCGCGCCGCGCCGGCAACGCCGGAATCCAGTACCAAAACCAAAATATAGCTCATCATGATGTTGACCCCGGACATGACAAAGAAAATGACGGCGGTCGCCCTGTTGCGCCCGTCTAAACGAAGGAGGTTAAAAGCCGGGTAGATGCTCATGATTCCAATGCCGCCTACAGACAGGATTTCCATATACTCCTTGACCTTTGGATAGAGCTCCATTTCGGGCGTTACGCCCAGAAGCGTTGTAATCTGTCCGGAGAATATAAGCATTACTGCGGTTAGGACAGCGGCTATTGCAAGCATGAGCAGATAGACAACGGTAAAGGCAACCCGGCTTTCCTCAAATCGGTTCTGCCCCATTAGCCGAGCGCAGACCGCCGTGCCGCCGACACCCAACAACGCTCCCACTGTGGCGTACAGGTAATAGACCGGAAGGGTGATTCCGATGACGGACAGTTCCCCCTGTCCTAAAGCGCGCCCGATGACAGCGGCAATGACAATTTGACCGAGGGTGCTGCCGAGAATCGCTAGCACTGATGAGAACAGGCATCTCCTGTACAGCATCCGTATAAAAGCGTTGTTGTCATCCATCGGCGTTCACCCCCGTATTGCCCGTCTTACATTCCCTACGCAATGGTTAGCATATCGGCAAAGCCCGTCATTTCAAATACTTCCATGATTTCCTGCGAAACGCCGATTAGTGTCATGGACGCGCCTTTAGATTCATGTTCTTACTTTAACACAAGATAGCCCCGGTAGTCAAATGAATAATAGGATTCGGTAAGCAGAAATTTTCCACCCCACCCAATATCTCCACATAGTCGAAGTCATGGCTCGTTACCTCATAATTGAACGAACGGGTGTTGTGCCGTTATTTGCGCTTATCTCTATTGTCTAAGCCGCTTACACCGTATAAATAATCATATAAATATTGCTGTGTTCTTTGCTCTTGCAACAATATGAACGGCAACGGCTTATGCTGTGAGTGATTCAATACCTTTTCTCTTTTTACTTCGCCCCCTGCTTCTTCATCTTGCATTGCAGAAGGACCATCGCCAACGGTATGATAATACCCTATTTCTCCATCCTCATTAATATAGACAGCTTGCGATATGCTTTTTACGGAATCGGGATTGATAGCTTCGTTTATTCTAACATCTGTTTCAAAATGATTTTTTATCTTTGCCACAACTTTTTTTGCATATTCAGGGTCATTGTCCATTTTGCTTTGACATTTTGGATGTATTAAGACAGAATGTAGTCCTTTTGGTATTGTACCAAGACTATGCTGCACATTGGGTTCGTATCCTGTTGCTGATGAAACTGTGGGTTTCCATGAGTTAAGGTAATCCATATTGATAGTGTCTTTGTAAAACTCGTGGACAGGAAAATCAAGGCGTTCCCGATACTTAAATTGAGATACATCCGCAACATGGTATTTCAAGCCGGGATATATTTCTCGCAAACTTTGTTCCGCGCTTACAAATCCTCCTGTTTCTTGCATTGCGGTACTCATTATCTTTTGAAAATCAAGTCCGGGCAACAGGTTATTGTTAAGCGTGTTAGTGCCATTAAACGGGCTTGTATGTGTCGAAGTAATACCTAATACGTTCATGGTGGCTTCCCCTTTGCGGTAAATATTTCAATCAGTATATCGGGCAAACGATACTTTTCTTTAGCTTGAAGCGGACATCGGGCGCGGCGACACGCCGCCGCGCGAGGGTGTGGGGCTGTCGTCCGTCAAAGCCGTCTGCGCGAAATACGGCGGACGCGCCGTGTTTGAAGTGAACGGCGGCGCGTGGCGTTCGTCCGCCGTGGTGGTGATGGGGGAATGATAATCTCCCAAACAAATGGCATTTTTTAACTGACATAAAACAGATAACAATTAGCAAATAATAGAATTATGATTGACACAAACATTACAAAAACGCGGGAGATGTTCGAGCGAGCATTCAATTTCCCGCTGAATAAAGACATCGTTTTCAGGGATTTCAGGCGCGGCGGCAAGAGCGGTTTTGCCGTCTATATAGACGGTATGGCGAGCGGCGAGAAAATCGGCGATTATATTCTGCGCCCACTGCTGCGGTCATCAGGAATGTCCTCAATTCTCGATGCGCTCACCATATCTGCGGTATCCGCTGAAACGGATTTTGAAAAGGTCGTATCCGCCGTTTTGAGCGGCGATACCGCCGTCTGCGAGGACGGCGACGCGAACGCTTATATCTGTGAGACAAAGGGCTTTGACAGGCGCGGCGTTGACAAGCCGATCGTTGAAAACTCTATCGTTGGCTCGCAGGAGGCATTCAACGAGTCTATTCGTACCAACACAACGCTGTTACACCGTATCGTCAAACACCCGGGGCTTACCACCGAAATGCTGACACTCGGCGAGCTTAACAACTTGGTCTGCGGCATGGTATACATCAACGGCGTAGCGGACATGGAACTGGTCGAGGAAGTCAAACGCCGCCTTAACGGCGTTGAGGCTAACTTTGTGCAGAGCGGCGGCATGGTCGAGCAGTTCATCGAGGACAGGGCGTTGTCGCTCTTTCCGACAGTGACAACCACGGAACGCCCCGACAACACCGCCGCTCTGCTTATGCAGGGGCGCGTTGCCGTTATCGTTGACGGAAACCCGCGCGTGATTGTCGTACCCGTGACGCTTTTTACGATGCTTAAAACCAGTGACGAAACCGCGCTCCGCGTTCCCGTGGCCTCCGCCGTGAGGGCTGTGCGTATGCTTGCGGTTTTCGCGGCGTTACTGCTGCCCGCGCTCTATCTGGCGGCAACGACATACCACGCCGATATGCTTCCCGCCGGGCTTTTGCTCGCCATAGCGCGGTCGCGTCTCGTCATTCCCTATCCCGCCATACTGGAGCTTCTGCTTATGGAAATTTCATTTGAACTCGTTAAAGAGGCGGGGCAGCGCATTCCGGGACCGATAGGCAGTACGGTCGGCATAGTCGGCGGCTTGATTCTGGGTGAAGCCGCTGTTTCGGCGGGACTTGTCAGCCAAGTCTGCGTTGTAATCGTTGCGTTTTCGGGATTGGGAAACTTTGCCGTGCCGCAGTATCAGCTCTCATACACGGCAAGGCTTCTGCGCCTTGGATTCATAATCTGCGCGGGTCTGATGGGGTTCTTGGGTGTCGCCGCCGCGTTTCTGCTGCTGGCGGGTTATATAAACTCACTGACTTCGTTCGGCAAGGATTATGTGCCGCCGATTTTGTCCGCCCCTCCCCTGTTCCCGAAAATGCCCGTGTGGAAGTATGATAATTGGAGAAATTAGATGAAATACCGTGTGTATGACGGCGTTGCCGCCGCCTGTCTGCTGACACTGCCCGCACTGCTCTATACGGGCTTGCGGGACTGTATTTCAATGTACGGTACGGCGGCATGGCTGGCGATGCTCGCCGCCGTTCTGCCGCCGCTCCTGCTCTTCCCGTTTTTGGCTTTACTGATGAAGCGGCATGAGGGTAAAAATCTTATCGAGGTATCGGCAAGTGTTATCGGAAGACCTCTGACCGCGCTGTACGGCATTGTTTTGGGCGCGTACTGCGCGTATCGCGCGGGCATACACGCGCGTGAGTGCGCCGAGATACTAAAGCAAAACGATTATAAGTTCATGCCCGTTTACGTCATTATAGGAGTTATTATTCTGTCCGCGCTTGTGATGAATTTTTACGGACAGCGGACGATTTTCAAATGCGCGGGTTTTTTCTTCGCGCTGTTGATTATCGGCGTTCTGTTTGTAGTATTACTGGGATTGAATCGTTACGATTACACGCGCTTATTCCCCATCTTCGGCAATCATGAACGCTTCTTTGAATTTCCGCAGCCCGCTTCTATATATGACGGTGTGTTTCTTTTGGCTCTGTTCGCGCCCGGTTTCAAAAGCGCGCGCGCTTTCCGCGCTTCCGGTCTGCTGTCTGTGATTATCGCGGGAGTTGCCGCGGCGGCGTTATGCGCCTGTTATATTATGATGTTCCCTATGAGAATCGCCGCCTCAACGGACTGCGGGTTTATTGAAGTGGGTAAATCCGCGTATTACAATCACTTTTTCTACCGTTTCGAGTCTCTGCTTCTGTTTTTCCTGATATTTTCGTCCGCGATGTATGTCACACTGGGAATCCTCGCGGCGAAGGAGAGCGTTTCGCGCTGTTTGAATATAAAGCACAACAAAATCGTTGTAACCGTCTGCGCGGCGGGCGCGGGCGTTGCCGCGCTGATTCCGTCCGGGCTTGGCGGCGTACAACCGCATTTGGCGTTTTTACGCGATTACGGGTTGTTCTTTCTCGCGGGCGCACCGCTTGTGATACTGCTGATTTACGGCGTTAAGAGGTTATTCAAATGGGGAAAATAATTAAAATCTGTTGTCTGTTATTTGTTATCTGTTATCTGTTATCCGCTTGTTGGGACAAGACCGAGCTTGAGGACGCGACATATGTTATCCTTTTAGGGTTGGACAGGGCGGATTCTCAGGACATCGGCGTAACCGTTGCGTTCCCGCTTAGTCAGCAAATGGGCGGCGACAAGGAGATGCAGTACACCGTCATGTCCGTAAAAGCTCCGAATGTGACGGAGGGTATCAATCTGCTAGCCGCAAAAATAGCGGGGTCGATGTCGCTTAACACCGTCAAAACAGTGATTATATCGCGCGAACTGGCTGAGAGCGGAGAGCTGAGACAGACACTTTCATCGCGGCAATTTATCGAAGTCAGAAACACCGCGAACATCTGCGTTGCGGATTGCACGGCGGCTGAATTTATTAAGGCGCGGATTGAAAATCCGCTCATTGACACACTAAGGCAGGAAGATTTACTGCTAGAGCAATCCTCCGGCAGTCTGTTATACAGACCTCTGGAACTGCTTGACTTAAAGGAAGCTGTTGAAACGGACGGGGCTTGTGCCTCGATGCTCGGAGGGGTTGTTAAGCAGAGCGGCGAAGATAATAATAATGATGACGACAAACAAGAAGATAAGAAGGGTGAAAAAGAAGCACCCATTGACGGCGACAATATAAAAATGCCTGTAAGAAGCGGCTATACGGCGGGCAAAGTGCCGATTAGGGCGGAAAACGAGACGCAAATCTGCGGTCTCGCGGTTTTTAAGGACGGCAAGATGGTCGGAACTCTGGATTCGGACGAAGCGCAGACGTATACACTTCTGACACGCGGCAAAGCTCAGAAGACGCTCATAATGCGCGGCAACGGCGGCGACAGATTCTCGGTTTTGCTGCGCCCGGCGGGTCGGCGGCAAGTGTCATGCCGACTTGATGGCGGGATTCTCGTGTTCGATATACGGCTTAATCTGCGGTATGAATCGGATTTACCCGGCATTGATGAAAATATTATCGCGGAGGCTGCCGCCGGGGAGGTACGCGCTCTGCTGAACAGACTTCAACGGGAGTTTGATGCCGATATACTGGGTTTTGAAGGCAAGGTAAGGCGGCATTTCGGCACGCAGAGAGTGTGGGACGAGTACAGTAAAAACGATTGGTTCAGGGACGCGGTTATAAATGTGGAGATTTGCATAAAAAAACAGTGAATATCCGATTCTGAAATACCCCTTGAAAATCTAAAAGAAACGGGGTATAATATCTTATAGATTGATTGAGGAGGCGAACAGCATGACGAATGTACAGCCCAGCACTATTTTGGGAACTAATTACAATGACATATCCGCTTTCTGTAACGAGAGCCGCGAGCCTATGTTCATTACCAAAAACGGTCAAGACGACCTCGCCGTTATGAGTATGGATATATACGAGGCTCTCAGCAAACAGGAATTATACCGTTTACTGGATGAAGGCAGGGCGGATGCTAAGGCGGGGCGGATGCGTCCTTATGAGGAAGTTTTTGATGAAATTGAGCAGAGGATTTTAGATGGAAGCATATAAAGTTAAAGTAACAAATTCGGCAGATAACGATTTGAATGACATCGCTCAATATATTTCTTCTGAATTGAACGCTCCGCAAACAGCACTGAAAATGACACGGGCAATTAGAGAAGCCATTTCCAAACTGGAAAAGACAGCTCTTTTGCGTCCGCTTGTTAGAGATAAACGCCTTGCGGCATTGGGTTACCGTCCGTTAGTGATAAAAAACTACATAGCATTTTATGTTGTGAATGAAAAAGAAAAACTCGTTGCGGTTGACCGTATTATTTATGGTCGCAGAGACTGGCAAAATATCCTGTGACGACATCTATCTCCCAACGCCCGACTTCGCGGGATATGCGCGATAAAAAACAGTGAATCTATTGACAACTTGAGCCATACTGTTGTAGAATAATATAAAGGTGTTATTTCTGTGTTCCGTATCGGTGCGGCATATACAATCCGGATTTTTGAAGAGAGGTGGCGGACGTGCGAAGCAACAGGCTTTTTAAGGTTTTGAAGAATCAAAAAGGCGTGTCGTTCGTGTTTGTTTTGGGTATCATGCTGGTACTTATGGCGATATCCGTCTCCGTTCTTGTCGCCGCCAGCACAAACTCGGGCTTTTTCGCGAACCAGAGGGAACACAATCAAATACGCATTCTGGAGGATTCCGTGCATAAGAATATAATGTACGGCTTGCAGATTGGCGATTTGGGCGATCAGATTGCCACGGAAATCTATAACGCGCACGATATTAACCGCGAAAGTGAGCTTGCGCGTTATGGAATCGAATTGGAGGTTGACCTCTCAGCCGCCGATGATATAAGAATCGGCAGAATCAGCGTTGAACCCGTAAAACTGTATTTTGAGCGTATGGCGGTTATGATTTATGACGCTCAGCCCGCCGTTTTTGACGAGTTTAATAATGTGTTATTATTTGAGGAAGTACCCAAATCCGCAACCGTTGACGCAACCGTTGTGGTTTCGGTTGAGATTTTTGTGAGAGGTAATTTCGGAACGCGGGATAAATCCGTTTACTCAAGAGCTACTTACGAATATATAGGCGGTACGTTGGAGCAGCAGCCTAACGGCGTGATGGATTTCGCGTATGAAGGTTATGAACGGCTCAACGGCGAATGGAGGTTGATTAAACTTGAAAAAGCCGAAGCGTAAAGCCGGGAAAATCCTCCGTTCAAGCAGGGGTGAAACTCTTATCGAGAGTATCGCCAGTTTAGTCATGTTAACCGTCCTTCTGCTGACCGTCTCGGTAATGCTTGCGTCCGCTATGAAGATGACAAGCGTTTCAACGCAGGATTCGATAAAAATGCAGGAGGAAGAAGTGAACCCCGTGCTGATGTCGGATTATTCAAACATTAACGCGAGAATCAGCGTTATTACTTTCAGGTCTCCCAACAGCGGGATACATTCATCGCACCAAGTAACTCTGATAGAAGAATATAACGTTTTAGCCTTTGTCCCTGTGAATTGAAGGTGACGGTATGAAAAAGATTCTTAAAAATAAAAAGGGTACAACTCTCGTTGAGCTTTTGGTCGCGATGCTTCTGTTCGTTATCGTAACGACCTCCGCCTCGACTATTATGTTCCCCATGCTCAAATTGCAGATAGGCGCGAACGAATACGCCGAGTACAACACACTGCTTGACACTGTGGCGAACTATATAATCAGCGAATTCTCCGGCGCGGTGCCCGATGGAACGCCCATTGCCGCCGGCAGTAATTATCTCGGTTTTTTCAAGGGGACAGGAACTGCGGAACTGACCGTTGTACCTGTTGCCGGAAGTAACAGCGGCGGAATACTTCACAGGAACGGCAGACCCGTTCTGCACGAGGACTACTATAAGATGAAGACGGTGGGTTTTTTCTGCCGCGACGTATCGTCTGTGTACGCGGGAACGGCGTTTGAGCTTACAGTTTTTGTATATGACAGAAAGGGCAGCGAGGTAATTAACAGGGTATATGCCGTTAGACCGCTCGCGCTTAATCAGTATATTGAAGATTTTTAATAAATATAGAATAAATTTGTTGACATTTGTCGTATAATAATATAAAATCAGCGATGATATATTCATGGTATAGGGGAGTGTGCTATGGCGAGGCTGCGCTTGGGTGATCTTCTGGTCGAAGACGAAATCATAACACAGCAACAGCTCGAAACCGCACTGGCTGTTCAAAAGGCCGACCCGGATAAGCGGCGGTTGGGCGAAGTCCTTATAGAAACGGGTATTCTGTCTGAGGACACAATGAAAACCGCGCTGTCCAAGCACCTTAATCAAAGGTATGCCGCTATAAGCGACATACCCATTAATGTTGACGCGGTGGGTTTGATACCTAAAGCCGTGGCGACAAAATACTGCCTCATCTCCGCGTATGAGAGCAACGGCGTTTTAACCGTGCTTGTCGATGACCCTCTGGATTTCTACGCGCTTGAAGACGTAAAACTGATTGTAAGCATGGCTCTTGACGTTGTTATCTGTAAAAAAGAGGATATCGTCAAGGCTATTTACTATTGGTATTCTGAGATTGAGACAAAGCAGGCGGCGCAGAGCGCGAACCTCAGCACCGCCGGCGCGGCGGGCGCGCTCGCGTATACGGATTTGTCCGAATCCGCCGATGATACCCCCGTTGTAACATTAGTCAACTCTACTCTGTTTAAGGCTCATAACTCCGGAGCGAGTGATATTCATATAGAACCGTTCGATCAGTATACGATGATTCGTATCCGTATTGACGGGCAGATTGTCGAGTATCTTCAGCTCTCGCAGGGATTGCACAACTCCATTGTGGCAAGGATTAAAATTCTGGCGAACCTTGACATCGCGGAGAAACGTGCTCCGCAGGACGGGCATTTCCGCTCGAAGCTGCAAGGCGTTGACCTTAACGTGCGCGTTTCTACCATACCGACTATTTACGGCGAAAAGATAGTCATGCGTTTTCTCAGTCAATCGGCGCAGATGGACAACGCCGGAACATTCGGTATGGAACCCGATGACTATGAAAAGATGATTAACATCCTGCGCGTGCCGCACGGATTGATATATGTCACGGGACCTACCGGAAGCGGCAAAACCACGACATTGTACATGGTTTTGGAAATGCTTTCAAAGAAAATGGTTAACATCGCGACGATTGAAGACCCCGTTGAAAAAAACCTTGAGCGCATCAACCAAACTCAGATTAACCCGGCGGCGGGCGTTACTTTCGAGAGCGGCCTGCGCTCCATACTGCGCCAAGACCCCGATATTATAATGATTGGTGAGACACGCGACAACGAAACCGCCGTTATATCGGTGCGTTCCGCGCTCACAGGTCACTTGGTTCTCTCAACTCTGCATACCAACGATGCCGTATCGGCGGTTGTAAGGCTGTCCGACATGGGCGTTGAGAGCTACTTGCTTGCAAACTCACTGGTGGGCGTTGTGGCGCAGCGTCTTGTTAAGAAGATATGCGCGTTCTGTAAGGAGAGGTATTACCCCTCGGAGAGCGAGCTGTTCGCGCTTCCCGAAGAAGCGCGTAACTCGCCGATGTACAGGGGCAAGGGCTGCCACAACTGCAATAACACGGGCTATAAGGGGCGGCTCGCCATCCATGAAATACTCACCATTGATAACGAGATACGCGAGATGATTTCAAAGAAAGCTCCCACGGAAGACATCTACGAGTATTGCCGCACAAGCGGAAAAATGAAAGCACTGCGGGCAAGCCTCGCGAAACTGGTCGCAAACGGCACGACTTCACTTGAAGAACTCTTCAAACTGACATACTACGTTGAATAATATAAATATTGCGGTATTTCCATGTAGGGACGACCTTTGGTCGTCCGCGGACGGTCGGGACGACCGTCCCTACAACAAATCAACATTGTAAGAAAGGTGGGGGTTTATGAATATTTCAGAATTGATTATTGCCGGCAGGCAAGCCCGAGCGAGCGACATCCACATAACAATGGACAAAAATCCGCTTTTTAGGGTTGACGGCGTGCTGAGAGAGACAGATTATGCCCTTTCAAAAGAGGAAAAGGGTCAGATGATTCGCTCGATGATGGACAATAAACAGCTCGCCCGTTTTGACGGCGGCGAAGACGTGGACATGAGCTACGCTGTTTCCGGCAATCTGCGTCAGCGTGTCAATGTTTACCGCCAGCAGAAAAAAATTACCGCGTCTATCCGCATTATCAACGAGAACATTCCGACATTCGATGAACTCCAACTGCCGGAAGTCTTACGGCAGCTTGCCGATGAACCGAGAGGACTGATACTTGTAACCGGTCCGACAGGCAGCGGCAAATCCACCACCCTCGCGGCTATGATTGACTACATAAATCAGAGCCGAGCGTGCCATATTATAACCATTGAGGATCCCGTTGAGTATGTATATACGCACAAGAAGTCACTCGTGCATCAGCGCGATGTCGGAGAAGATGTTAGCAGCTTCGGCGCGGCTCTCCGCTCCTCACTGCGTGAAGACCCTGACGTGATACTTGTCGGCGAAATGCGTGACTTTGAGACAATTACGGCGGCGGTTACGGCGGCTGAGACGGGTCACTTGGTTTTATCAACACTGCACACAATCGGCGCGGCGAATACCATCGACAGAATAATAGACGTGTTCCCACCGCACAGTCAACAGCAGATACGCACACAGCTCGCGGCTATATTAAAGGGCATTGTAACGCAGACACTCCTCCCCCGCGCTTCGGGTGTCGGGCGCACAGCGGCATTCGAGATTATGCTCGGCACAGACGCGATATTGAACCTTATACGCGAGAACAAAGGACATCAGATTAACTCCGCGATACAGACCGGCGGGCGGCAGGGCATGATACTTTTGGACACATTTCTCTCGAATCTGGTAATGCAAGGCACAGTTACAAAAGAAGCCGCGTTGGAACACGCGAACAATAAACTGGAAATGATTAATAATCTGTCGAGATTTTAGTAAAGGAGAATTACCATGTTGAGGAGAATGACACTGCTCAGGAACAAAAAAGGTTTTACTATGATTGAGATGATAGCGGTTTTAATTATCATCGCTATTCTCGTTGTAGCAACGCTTCCTGTCATGATCGGCTTTATAAACGATGCTCGCAACAAGGCTGTCGCCGCTTCCGCGAGAACGGTTTATACCGCGTGCCAGAAAATCGCGACCGAGATAATCGGTAACGGCGGAGACGCAAACACCAGCGGAGTATTTCCGAGGGGAAGAGACAAGTTGGACTGGGGAACGGCTATTGACGAGTATGTAACCGACATTGACATCCGCCCCGCTTCAATCACGGTCAGATTTGAAGACCCGAACGAAAAAGGCAAGGTTACCAGTATAACGTATGAGCAAAAAGACGGCGGAAAAACAGTCTTTTTTGACCCGACTAACGGCGAAATAAAGGTTAGCTAAACTTGCTTGAAATTATTGCGAGCATCGCGGTAATTCTCATTCTGCTCGCCATCACGGTCATTGATTTCCGCAAGATGGAGATACCGGATTTACTTGTCGTTGCGCTCGTGCCGTTCGCGGTGTTTGCCGCGTTTGACGGCAGGCCGCTGTGGCACAGGATTTTGGGGTTCTTTATAATCAGTGTGCCGATGTTGGTTATCGCGCTGATTATCGACTCCGCTTTCGGCGGGGGCGACATCAAGCTCATAGCGGTGTGCGGTTTTATGTTGGGCTTTGACCGCGTTCTCCTCGCAATGTTCATAGCGATTCTTCTGGGCGGCACAGTAGCCGTTGCCCTGCTTGCGCTGCGTAAGAAGGAAAAGGGCGCGCACATCCCGTTCGGGCCGTATATCTGCGTTGGCGTTGCCGCCGCTATGCTGTTCGGCGACAACATAATCGGGTGGTATTTGGGATTATTCGGGTTATAACCGCGCAGAGTGCGGCAGGTGCTGAAGGAGTGTGTTTGTATGTCTCGCAATTATACAGCGTATATCGAGTGGGATGGAGAAAGCGGCACATATATCGGAAGAGTACCCGGAATTACAGGGGCGCATACTTTTGCGGAAACGCTTGATGAATTGCAGGTAAAACTTAAAGAAGTGGTATTGCTTTGTTTGGAATGTATGGATAAGGATGAAATAAAAAATCTTCCTGTCTTCACGGGAATTTCACAAATAGAGATTGCAGTATGAGCCGATTGGTTTTAATAAGCGCAACGGAAATGGAAAAAATTTTATTTCATTTGGGATTTGATAGATTGCGTAAAAAAGGCAGCCATGTGTTTTATCAACATTCTGACGGACGAACAACAACAATACCGTTTCATGGAAACAAAGACATACCACGCCCGCTTTTGCGCGATATTTTGAGAGAGATAAATATAAATGTTGACGAATACAATGAGCTTCGCTAACTGCACACTGATATACCACACGGGGTTGTACGGCTTGTAGGGACACCATACATGGTGTCCGCGAATATAGTATATGACAACGGACACGATGTATCGTGTCCCAACGGGTGAATTTTATAGATGTTAAAGGGGGGGACGTTTTGCCGAGATATAATGTCGTTGCGAAAAATCTGGACAACAAGACAATAAAAAGTACGATAGAAGGCAGGGACGATGCCGACCTTAACAAACGTTTGCGCGATGCCGGGCTTACGCTGATTCGCTATACCGAAATAATTGAGAAATCCGCCGGATATAAAATGAAAGCCGATGAAGTAGCGGAATTTTCGCGCCAGTTGGCGAGTATGCTGAGTTCAGGCATAACCGCCGCCCGCGCTATGGATATTATACGTGACCGCTATGTTAAACCTCAGCTCAAATCCGTCTACGACCGTATGTACAAAGACGTTCAGAGCGGTCTTACGCTGTCGGAGGCTATGCGCGCGCTGACCCCTGTATTCCCCGAACTGTTCGTTAACATGATTGCTTCCGGTGAGGCGAGCGGTCAGCTCGACAAAGCCGCGGAGAAGATGGCGATACACTACGATAAAGAAGACAGGCTTAATAAAAAAATCAAATCCGCGATGACATACCCCATCATTTTGGTTTGTTTTTTGGTGGTGGCGGTTATAGGGCTGTTCACCTTTATACTGCCGGAATTTTTCGTGCTGTTCGATGATTTTGACGGTGCGTTGCCGCTGATTACAAATGTCGTCATCTCGATAAGCGAATTTATGGTGAACAACACGCTCTTCCTTATCATAGGGATACTGTTGCTGCTCGTATTCTTCGGCTGGCTGTTGTCATTGGATAATATCAGATGGGCGGCGGACAAGGCAAAGCTGCGCGTCCCTAAAATCGGCGCGTTACTTCAGATTATATACACCGCTCGTTTTTCAAGAACACTCAGTTCCCTTTACACAAGCGGATTGTCTATGACGAACGCACTGGATATTTCCTCGACAATAATGGGCAACAAGTATATAGAAAAACAGTTTGAAGAAGTTATTAAAGATGTACGTAACGGCGAGCCTTTGAGCGACTGCCTCTCAAAGGTAGACGGTTTCGACAGGAAGCTCACGGCATCGGTTCTCATAGGAGAGGAATCGGGGCGGCTCGACACCATGCTTGTAGCCGTTGCCGACAGCTTCGATTACGAGGCCGAGATGGCGACAACGCGCATGGTGCAGATGATTGAGCCTATTCTGATAGTAGTCATGGCATTCTTGGTCGGCACGGTTATACTGTCGGTTTTAATGCCGATACAGACGCTTTATAACAGCATCGGAACTTATTAACAGCATCTGATGGGGGGCGCGATTTGATGAAGTCCGCGATTTATATAGGACAGGAACACATAGAGGTTGTCGGCTATTCCGGCGAAGCAGGCGGCGTTAAGGTGTCGCATTATGCGTATGCCGATTTACCCGAGAGAACGATGATTAACGGTAACATTACCGAGTCATCGGCTCTTGCCGAGCAGTTAACGCAGCTTAAACTCCGCTATCCACGGCTTTTCAGTGACATTACACTGGTAATCGACTCTAACGCCCTGTCGGTGAAAGAGATACCCGTGCCGAAGCTGAACCACAAGCGGTACTTGCAAACCGTGCGTGAGGAACTCAACATCAAACCGGGCGACGACATCGTGTTCGACTATGATATTCTGCGTAAGCCGGACGGCAAGACCGCGCTGCTCGCTATAAGCTCGCCGCTCTCTTTTCTGGCGAGCTACCTCGATGTGTTCACGGAGGCCGGTATAAAACTGAGTGCCGTTCGCGTTGGCTCGGAGTCGATTGTTGCGTATATAAAATCGCGGAAAGACTTGAGGGACAAAACCTTTGTCATAAATATTGTAGACGGCATATCTATGCACTCCGTAATATTCAGCAATGGGCAGAACGTGTTTTCCACGCGCTCAAGATTGGCGTTCGACAATGAAATGAGCTTGATTCAGAGCATCGCCAACAACTACCCTTCGCTTGTACGGTTTATGAGCTCGGAAAAATTACCGGAAATCGAAAACAGCTATTATCTGGGACTTACCGACCATCAGTTGGAAATGCTCAAAATGCACGGTGACAACCTTCACGGCTTCAATCTCTTCGGGCATTCCAGAAGGGCGGCGGCGGCAGTCACCAACACTTGCCATATGTCTTTCATCGGCGCGTATAACAACGGTATTAACCTGTTAGACAGCCTAAAGAACATGAAGAAGTATATGCGCGAGTATAAACCGCTCAGTCCGATGTGGGCAATACCTGCCGCAGGCGTTATGATAATAGCGGCGTTGTATCTCGTTCCGACACTTTTAACAAGACCTATACAGAACGAGATAGACTCTATCAATCGTTGGCTCAATGACCCGGAAACTAACGCCAAATTAAATGAAATTGACGAAATTACAAACAAAACCACAAATATGATAGCGGTCATTATCGAGATGGAGGAAGCACTGCTCGATGGTGAGCGTTACGACCAGCTGTCGGAGGAGTTGCTTAATCTGTTGGTAACAACGGACAGGAATGTTATTGTCGAAACTTTGCGGCTCGATGAAATGGGTATTATCATCTTAAACGGCAGCAGCGACACGGAGACCGACAGTGCGCGTTATGTCGCTATGCTGTCCGCGAGCGACCTTGTCGGTGATGTCAGTTACACCGGATACAGATATGACAACGCCGAACGGTACAGATTTTCATTGCAGATTAATCTTCCGATTATAGAAAGCGAGGAGGAATAGACGTGGAAAAGAAAAAACTGACCGGGCGTGAAAAAATCCTAATATCAATAGTCATAGCCGCGGGTGCGCTGTTCCTTGCTTTTAATTTTCTCATAGTGCCGGCTTTCAATAATTACAGTGATAAATCCGAAGAGGTTGAGATTCTGAAAACAGAAAAAGCTCTTGCCGAGGATAAAATCGCGACTTATCTGAGCAAAGTCGAGAATTATAACAGAACGCGCGAAGAGTTTGACGAAATAAAAGCCCTGTTTCCCGAATCGCTGACAAGCTACGAGTTGGATCAGCTGTTGACGGAGCTGTGCAAGCGTCACGGGCTTGATCCGACATACTTGGATATATATTCAAGACCTCCGGCAGAGGGCGCGGCTATGACGAACGCCACGCTTAGAGTTTCCGTTTCGACCCAGTACCCCGACATCACGCGGTTTGTCACAACGATTAACAGCATAGATTATTTGCAGTTGTCGTCGTTCAACTATATTTTGAAAGAAGATTTTATTACCGTTGATATGGGCGTTAATGTTCAAATGTATGTGTTGGGAGAGAATTTTGACTGATACCGGAGCTTAATTCCTCCCGGCAATAAATTTTTCCAAATCGCGGATTTTTTCTGTTTTTCGTATTGACAAACTGATAAAGCGGTATTATAATGTCAAAGTAGCTCTCGCCGGAGTGGCGGAACTGGCAGACGCCCGGGACTTAAAATCCCGTGTTCGCAAGAACGTACCGGTTCGAGCCCGGTCTCCGGCACCATGTAAATATCGCGGAGTGGAGCAGTTGGCAGCTCGTTGGGCTCATAACCCAAAGGTCAAGGGTTCAAATCCCTTCTCCGCAACCACGAAAATCCCTTGAACCGCAACGGCTTGAGGGATTTTGCTCTGCTTGTAGTTTCCCGCAGTTTGCTTCTCTTCCCGATGTTCATACACATTGGCGGGCTTCCGCCGTTTATATAAATTATTGCTAAACACCCCCTCCTCATGGTATAATAACTGTAGAGGTGATTTTATGAGCAAGACATATCGATTTGTGAATCATACCGAGCCTATTCCCAAAGCTGAAATAGAGCGTTTGTATGATGGTTACTGGGTTTATGTCGTTAAAGCAAGGGCGGAAGATACGGGACGGCTTTTAGAGGGTATTCCCGTTATTATAGGTTCTGTTCCGTATGACGGAGCAGAGGACGGAATTTATGAGCAATATAAAACAGATGAGTATAACAGTCGTGTCGGTATTTCATTTCGACATGACGAGGGATTTATATCTTCATTACGACTGGCGGGTACTGCTTAATGACTAATTATTTGAATTTTGCTTATACCTCGGAAATGGACTTGGAATATCGCGCAGAAGACGGACATCGGCATATAATGATACCCGTGTTTTACAAAGACAACAGTTACTCAAATGACACGGTAGATTTTATCATCGACACAGGTGCATACATAACCGTACTTACAAAAGAGACCGCGCTTATGTTTGGATTTGACAAGTTGGAGCCTATCAAACGAAATATCCCTCTGACAGGATTCGCGGGGTTTCGCATTGAAGGTGATTTGGTGGAAATATCTATGCTTTTAGGTGGCAGACGGCTTGTAAACGCCAAAGTTGCCATACCACACGAACATACCACCGACAACATTTTAAGTCTTAATATATTGGAACATTTTAACTATCTCGTAGATAATCTTAACGATAAGATATTCTTTGCGGATAATCCCGAATATAAAGCACGGATTGAACTAAAATGCGGTAGTGTGTTGGTTGTTACGGACAAATAAACTTTCTGCTCACGAAAAACGCAGTAATATAAGTGAACCGCCTGTCTGTTTCTAACACACTGGACGAGCGGGGCTTACAAAGCGGGACGCGCGGGGGCGCGTCCCCTACTTGACTTATGTCCTCAAGTTTTGTATAATCAAGGTGTTTTGAGGTATATGAGTTATGAATAAGCTAAATCCCCGTCAAATCGAGGCAATTACCGCGCCGGACGGTCCCGTACTCGTTCTCGCGGGCGCGGGCAGCGGAAAAACCACAGTCCTGATAGAGCGTATCGCGTATCTCATACGCGAACGCGGCGTACTCCCCTACGCGATATTAGCCATCACTTTTACTAAAAAAGCCGCCGAGGAACTGCGCTCACGGCTTACAAAGCAGCTCGGCATCGGCGCGAACGATGTGTGGGCGTTCACGTTCCACGCCGCCTGCTCAAAAATACTCCGCCGCGACATCGAGCGGTTGGGTTACACCAAGGACTTCACCATTTACGACACCGATGACAGCGCGCGTATCGTTAAGATGTGCCTTAATGATTTGCAGCTCGACCCCAAGCAGTTCAACCCAAGGGCGATGCACGCTTGTATTTCCCGCGAGAAGAACGCCGATGTGCCGCCCTCGCGTTATGAGGAAAACTTCGGCGGCGGCAAGCAAATACAAGAAATTTACACCCTGTATGTAAAAAGACTGCGCTTGAACAACGCGTTGGATTTTGACGATATACTGCTGAAAACCGTGGAGCTTTTCGAGAAAAACCCCGATGTTTTGGAGTTCTATCAAAGAAAATTCCGCGCCCTGCTCGTTGACGAATATCAGGACACGAACACCCTGCAATATAAACTCTGCGCCATGCTTTCCGCAAAAAGCCGCAATATTTTTGTCGTTGGAGATGATGACCAGAGCATTTACCGTTTTCGCGGCGCGACAATCGAGAATATACTGAGCTTTGAAAAAGAATACCCCGATGCCACTGTTATCCGCCTTGAGCAAAACTACCGCTCCACACAGAACATACTTACAGCCGCCAACAATCTAATCGAAAACAATCTCGGGCGCACGGGAAAATCACTGTGGACGGATACGGGCAGCGGTCAGCCCATATCGTTGTGCCGCGCCGAAAATGACTACTACGAGGCCGACTACATAGCCGACTGTATTGAGCGGCACGTCAACGGCGGCGGCAAGTACAGCGACATGGCGATTCTTTACCGCATAAACGCGCTGAGTAACCGTATTGAGGAGGCGTTAAGGCGGCGGAGCATACCCTATCGTGTGATAGGCGGCACGCGCTTCTTTGACCGGGCGGAAATCCGTGATATGCTGGCATATCTGCATATACTTAACAACCCCGCCGATGACTTGCGGCTCACACGTATCATCAACATACCACCGCGCGGTATAGGAGACAAGACAATCGGGGGCGTTATCGCCGAGGCCGCCGCGAAAGGCGTTCCGATGATGGATATAATAAAACAGTCCGCTCACCCCGCGTTGGCTCGCTTTTACAAGATATATGAGAATCTCCGCGATTTGATAGATACCATGCCGCTGACAGAACTCTACGATACCCTTCTTGAAACTACGGGATATGTTCGCGTTCTTAGGGAAAAGAACGACTTTGAATCTGACGGACGCGCGGAGAACGTCATGGAACTGAAGTCCACTATAAAGAAATTCGGTGACGACTTCGCGGAGGGTACACTGTCGGAGTTCTTGGAGAGCGTATCACTTGCCACGGATGTGGAAAACTATGACGCGGGCGCGAACGCCGCCGTCTTGATGACTATACACAGCGCGAAAGGTCTGGAATTTCCAACAGTTTTCATCGCCGGACTTGAGGAGGGTATATTCCCCTCCCTGCGCTCGCTCGACCCGATGGATTTGGAGGAAGAGCGGCGGCTCTGCTATGTCGCCATCACACGCGCGAGGCGGCAGCTTCACATCACATACTCGGCAAGCCGCACATTGTACGGGCAGTCCAATTACAGCCCCGTTTCACGCTTTATCGGGGAACTGCCGAATGAATGTGTCGAGAAAGCGGAACACGCGGTGAAAGCCGCGCCGTATGGTGATATGCGCGTTGAGGCGACAGTTCGGCGGACGACCGAAGGTCGTCCCTACGGGGTATCTTCCCAACGGGCGACCGGTAGCCGCCCCTACAGTGTGACACCCTCCCCGGAGGTGTCGTTTACCAAGGGTTCGACCGTCAATCACAAGGCGTTCGGGCGCGGCACGGTAACAAACGTGTCGCCGATGGGCGGCGACGCGCTGATTGAAGTGGCTTTTGATACGGTCGGCACGAAACGGCTCATGCAAAAGACCGCGTCGGCGCATATGACGGTTGAAAGTTAATCATGAAAACATTCACGGCAACCGAAAACGACGCGGATATGCGCCTTGACCGCTTTATTACAAGACTTCTGCCGCATTTGCCCCCGTCACTAATACAGAAGTCAATAAGGCAGAAAAAAGTGCGCCTTAACGGCAAGCACCCAAAGCCCGACGCGCGTATCGCGGCGGGCGACTTAATCACGCTCTATCTGCGCCCGGAGCAGTTAACGCCGCCGACCGCGTCCGCTCCACAAATCCCCATATACCAAAGCACGCCGTTCGTTGATGTTGTATATGAAGATAAGCACGTACTCATTGCCAACAAGCCAATCGGGCTGCTGTCACAGGACGACTCATCGCCCGATTCTCTGGCTTCACGCATATGCGCTTATCTCTATGACAGCGGGGAATGGCGGCCGCAGAACGGTTTCAAGCCGGAGTTGTGCCACCGTATAGACCGCAATACAAGCGGGTTGGTAATCGCCGCGAAAACCCATACCGCGCTGACAATCATGTGCGAGAAAATACGCCTGCGTGAGGTCGAAAAATACTATCTCTGTTTGGTACACGGACAGCCGAGTGACGGCACATTCAAAGATTTTATCTTCAAGCACACAAACGAAAGCCGCGTTACCTTAACTTCAAATCCGGTACGCGGCGCGAAAACGGCGGTAACACACTGCCGAACGCTTGAAAACAGAGGGGATTTATCGCTTCTGGAGTGCCGCCTTGAAACGGGACGCACACACCAAATTCGGGCGCAGCTCGCCTTTCACGGTCACCCGCTGTACGGTGACGGAAAATACGGACACGACAAGGGTACGCAATGCCTGTGCGCTTATAAATTAAAATTCGCTTTCAAGACTTCGGCGGGATGCCTTGGATATCTGAACGGTAAAACGGTTGAATTGAAGGAACTGCCGGAATGGACGTAACGCAAATGGGACGCGCGGGGGCGCGTCCCGTTGATAATAAACGTCATATTTTATGCGGACGACCAAAGGTCGCCCCTACGATAAAAAATGGCGGATTGCCATCCGCCATTTTATTTTTACCTATTTTACAATATTCTTCTCGCACCTACAAAGTACCTTGTGTAATAATTCTCCGACATTGAGGTTATAATTACCCCGCCCCTTCTCGATGATGCGTGTATAAATTTATCGTCTCCGATAAATATACCCACATGACTGGCTGCGGCTTTGTTAATGCTCGGGTCGCGGAACAGAACCAAATCTCCGACTTGCAACTCCGCTTTTGAGATAGTCACGCCGTTGTTCAACTGCCCCGCCGAACTGCGGTTGAGCGAGTATCCGAAATTTTTGTATACATAGGTCGTAAATCCGGAGCAATCAAACGTATTCGGCCCGGAAGTGCCGTATTTATACTTTTTGCCGAGATAACTTTTCGCAAAATTAACTATTTCAGTCTGTATGTCCGTCAACGCGCCCGTTGGCACCGCGACATCTTCGATATAAATATTCGCTTCGCCGTCATCGGCATAGTCGCCGTCACCGTCCATAAGCTCGGGTTCAACGTCATCGTCAATCATATCAACTTGAACAGGCTGTTCCATAACACGGGCGGGTCTTTCAACATTGAGATAATCGGCGTGGATATAGCCCACAGTCCCGTCACGGCTGACCTTAAACCAACCCGCTGAAACACCGATTATGTTAACACGGTCACTCGTATTAAGTTTCGTCTGTATATTCGCGTTTAACGAGGGTTCACCGCGCACGTTAACGTTTGTGCCGTTAATGACACCGTCACCGATATCCATATCGGCATCGCCGATGAGCTTAACATATTCCGCCGACACATAGCCGATTTGATAGTTATGTACGACCTTGTACCATTCCCCGTTTTCAACGGAATCTAAAATGAGAATTGTCGCGCCGTTCGATATGCGTCCCATTTCCTTGCCGCTCAGTGACGGCGCGGCGCGGAAACGAAGAGAGCTTGCTTTAACCTGACCCATTTGTGCTTCGGCTGCCAATGAATTTGCTGAAATTGCAAATAAAACGATAAATAGCAGTGCCGATGCCGTTAACAGTTTCTTTAGCGAAGATAGCATAGATTCCTCCAAAAATTCTTGCTTTCTAGGACGCGAGAGCGCGTTCTAACCAAACCGTCGCCAAATCCATGGCGGCGTAAAGCCCGTCTTTTGTGCTGTTTTTAATAACCCTATCCCTAGCCTTTACATCCGGCGAGGTGTACTGAAGCTGAACCGATACGCGTGTCGCCACATCGAGTTCGCCCTCGGTCTGCTTGTCGGGTGTCTGTTTCGTCTCCAAAACTTGGAGCATGATGATATACCTATCCGCCATGCTGCCATAGTAGATTATGTTCTCATAACGCATGAGCGGCTTGCCTTTGTACATCATGCCCTCACCCGGTTTCATCTTTGTCACGGACAACTGTTCCACCTCGTTTTCGATTTGTAACCAAATTGTAACATACATACAATTATTTGTCAACTAGATTTTGACAAATTTTTTTCGGAAAATTTTTCCTGTTGGGGCGGATGGCAATCCGCCCGTTGTTTTTGGACGGCGCGCCGGGGTCGTTGCGCCCTACAATGGGGTTACGATGAACCGCACAATTTTTTATAACTATCATATCTGCTTTGATATATGCCGCCGTCTCTGACGGCGTTTATAACGCCGCAGTCCGCACCCTCTCCGATATGAGCGCAGTCGCTGAACCTGCACGAATAACCCTCAAATTCGGGGAACATATCCTTAATATCCCGCTTGTCTCCCAAGTCTAAATCGTCAAACGCGGAGAAACCGGGCGTGTCGGCAAGCCATGTATCCTCTCCCATCTTGAACAGCTCCACGTGGCGTGTGGTATGTCTACCGCGCCCGAGCCGCTCGCTGACCTCCCCTATCGGCATATTCGCTTCCGGAAGCAGAATGTTTAATATACTGGACTTCCCTACCCCCGAATGCCCCGAAAAAGCCAATATTTTACCCCTAATTGCTTCCCGCAGTTCGTCAATCCCCTCTTTAGCCGGAACGGCGGTGCGGACAACGGTGTACCCAATGCTCGCGTACATCTCCGCTATACCGGAGGTATCGCCGATGTCGCTCTTGTTCAAACAAAGAATGGGCGTGACCCCTTTTTGCAGAGCCAAGCCCAATATCTTGTCAATCCACAGCGTTCCGCTGACAGGCGGCGCGATACTGGCAACCATAACCAGCGCGTCCAAGTTAGCGACCGGGGGGCGCGTAAAAACATTCTTGCGCGGCAGAATCTCCTCAAGCCGCCCCTCGCCGTTTTTTACGGTTATTCTTACCCTATCGCCCGGTAACGGGGCGATTCCGTCCAAACGGAAGCGTCCCCGCGCCTTGCAGGTGACCGTCTCGTCTCCGTGGGCGACATAATAGAATCCGCCGATACCGCGCGTTATAATCCCCTCTGTCATCTATTGCAGCGAATGAGTATCGACAACGGTGTCGCCGAAGTAAACCTCTACCGAATCTCCCACGTTGCCTTTAATTTCATATGTTCTCTGTCCCACTGAGTTATTCACCTCAGACGAATGTATGATGATACCGTTTTTGCGTATCCTCAGCTGCGTTGAGCCGGACTCACTCGGGAATGTCACGGTTATCTCGTTCGTGACTTCCTGTTGGGGCGGCGGCGTGGGCGTAACATCATCGGGCGGCGGCGTAATATCGTCCGGCGGCGGTGTTACATCATCGGGCGGCGGCGTAATTTCAGAGCCGATACTGACATGAACTTGGATTGTCGTCTTCGCTTCTATTTCATCGCCCGCGTCAACACTCTGCCATACAATCTCTCCGGCGGGGGCTTCGGAGTCGACATTCAATACCGATAAAATCAAGTCTTGGCGGTCGGCTTCGCGCTCGGCATCCTCAAACGTCATTCCAATAAACTCCGGAACAACTACAAGCGTTACTTTCGGCCCCATGCTGACATACAGTTTTACTACCTGACCCTCATGCACATTTTCGCCCGCCGGCGGGTCTGTGCGTATAACATGGTCTTTTACAATGTCCTCATGGGTTTCCCATTCTATTTCCGGGTGGTAACTCAGATTATACTCCGCGCGGATAAGAAGATTCTGCGCTTGGCGGTACTCGTAGTTTACGACCGAAGGCATCGGGAACTCCCTCGCGCCCCTGCTGAGTGTCACCGTAACAACCGTGCCTTTCTTTACGGGTCTGTTTGCCTTGGGTTCTTGGTCGAGTATATATCCTTCCGTAAATTGATTGGAATATTCGGCATCCGGGCCGGCAACTATGTTAATATGAACATATTCGGGGTACTGCTCTTTGTTATGCTCTTTATCATATAAGACTTCCGTATACACCCTTCCGATAAGGTTCGGTATGATAACCGTATCATCGTTGTTTCCGCCCGGCAAGCCGCCCTCCGGGCCGGTAAGGCTGCTCAAGAAGTTGATTACAAGATATGCCATGCCGACAATAAACAGCAGAACAAACGCCAGACCCGTTGCCATAGTGAGCGATTTGTTACGGCGGCGTGCGCGGTCAACCTCTTCGTCCGCAGCGTTTGATACGCGCCTTTTTCTGACAGGCGCGTCTTCCGCCGCGTTTCTTTTTGGCGCGGGTGCTGTCGTCAGTTTTCTGGTCGGTTCGTCCTCATCGCGCATCATAAGCTCGGTTATATCATAATCAAAACTGATACTCGGATTTTTGCGGAACTCCTCAAGGTCGTGCAGCAACGCTTCCGCCGTTGGATAACGCTTTGATAAGCTCGCGGACATCGCCTTCATCGTGATGGTTTCCAACGCCTCGGGTATACTGTGGTCAACCTCGCGCGGTGTCAGCGGTATGGAATTTATGTGCTGTATGGCGACCGAAACGGGCGAATCGCCCTCATACGGCAGGCGCATAGTCAGCATTTCATACATAACAACGCCTAACGAGTAAATGTCGGAACGCGCGTCAATGTGCGAACCTCTCGCCTGTTCGGGTGAGATATAATGCACCGAACCGAACGCTTCCTGTGTCAGCGTGTTCTGCTTGTTCGAGAAGCGGGCTATGCCGAAGTCCGCGACTTTAACGCTTCCGTCGCGCAGAATCATTATATTATGCGGCTTAATGTCACGGTGTACAATGCCCCTGCTGTGCGCGTGACTGAGTGCTTTCGCGATTTGCGTTGAGAAATGAAGCACCTCGCGCCAGCTAAGTCTGCCCTTCTTGGACATATACTGCTTCAGCGTTATGCCGTCAATGAGCTCCATAACTATATACTCGATGTTACCCGAACGCGAAACATCGTAAACAGCGACTATATTGGGATGACTGAGCATGGCGACAGCTTGGCTTTCGGCGTGGAAACGGCGTTTGAAGTCCGCGTCCTGCGCGTAATCGTCCTTTAATATCTTTAGGGCGACAAGACGGTTCAAGCGGTGGCATTTCGCCTTGTACACAACCGCCATACCGCCAACGCCTATGACTTCCATTATTTCATACCGGTTATCCAGCATTTTTCCTAAGTATTTATCCATAGTACCTCCCGGTTAAACGGACAGCAGCGCAACGGTTATGTTATCGGGTCCGCCGCGTGTGTTGGAGAGCGTCACCAGTCTGTTGCAGCAACTCTCAACCGCTCCTCCGTGTATCACCTCGTAGAGTATCTCCTGATCGTCAACTATATTAGTCAGCCCGTCTGAGCAGAGCAACAGAAAATCGCCCGGCTTAGGCTCAATTTCGTATATATCACACGCGACATCCATCTCCGTGCCTAAAACGCGGGTTATAAGATTCTTCTTGGGGTGGGCGCGGGCTTCCTCATCGGTCAGCGTGCCTTGATGCAGTAAATCCTCCACGACCGAGTGATCGCGCGTAACACGCCGTATGCCGTCATCACTTATAATATACGCCCTGCTGTCGCCGATATTTGCCACATACGCGGCACGCGCGGTAATGACGGCGCATACAAGGGTCGTACCCATACCTTTATAGTCCATGTTGGTCTTTGATAAATCCCAAACGGTTCTGTTGGCGTGATATATCGCTAGCTCGAGAGCCTGTTTCAATGACCTTGCGCTCATGTTCGGCTTGATAACCGATTTAAGCTCGCTTGAGACAGTGTCCGTCGCGAGGCGGCTTGCTATGTTGCCCGCCTTAGCTCCGCCCATACCGTCGCACACAATCAAAACAGCGTATTCGGACTGTACATCCAAATAATGGCTGTCCTGATTCTGTTTTCTGACCCTGCCCTTGTCCGAATCGCCCCAAGCGTTCATTGTTTCACATCCTTCGACTGTTTAAGCTGACCGCACGCGGCATTAATTCCATGCCCCAGTTTGCGCCTTACAGTGACCGACAGCCCGCTCTTGCCCAGTATCTCAGTGAATCTTTTTATGTTCCGTGACGGCTTAAAGGGTTTCCCCTTTACGGCGTTATACTCTATTATATTCACATGACCGCCTTTTAGTTTTTTTGTCAGCATTTCCGCCTGTTCCGCGCTGTCGTTAATGCCGTCAAGCATGATGTATTCATATGATACGCGCCGTGACGTAATCCTAAAGTATTCTTCCGCCGCTTTAATTACGGCGTTAACGCCGTACTTCTTGTTAATCGGCATTATCCGCGAACGGGTTTCGTCATCGGGCGCGTGAAGCGACACGGAGAGCGTCACGGGGATTTTACTTTTCGCCAACTCAATGATTTTATCGGGTATCCCGCACGTTGAAACGGATATGTGTCTCGCGCTCATGTTTCCAACGCCCGTAACATTATGAAGAAACTTGATAGCTTCTCCTAAATTATCTAACGGCTCACCCATGCCCATCAGCACGGCTCTTGAAATTTCACAGCCGGACTCGCGCTTCAAGCCCATAAGCTGTCCCATCATTTCACCCGAGGTCAGATTCCTGACAAGCCCGCTCTCCCCTGTCGCGCAGAACGCGCAGTTCATCCTGCATCCTATCTGGGTTGAGAGACACGCGCTGCCGCCGTATTTGTAGCGCATAAGCACGGATTCGGCAGTGTTATCATCGGCAAATTTCCATAAAACCTTAACCGTACCGTCTTTTGACGTTTGAACCTTCAACGGTTCGGGAAGTTTAACAGACGCGATTTCAGTCAATTTCTCCCGCATGGGTTTAGGAAGTGCGCTCATTTCGGAAAAATCCGCGTCTCCCGCGTACATACGCTCACAAATCTGTTTCGCGCGGTACTCCGGCCACCCCTGCTCTTTGACGAACGCCTTGATTTCGTCAAAAGTCATGTCCCAAAAATTCATTTTATCTTCCTCAGCTTCGCGTAGAAGAACCCGTCAATATCATGTTCCGCGAACGGTGTGAGGAAAAAACCTTCCGGAGCTGAACCATACGGCGTTTCAAACGGCTCAAGCTCAAAATCCGTATGAACTTTCAGAAAATCACGCACGACATCTTGATTCTCGCGGCTAAGTACCGTACAAGTCACATAGACCATTCTCCCGCCCGGTGACACATAACGCGAAAGGTTGTTAATGATACTCCTCTGAATCTCAGCCAACGGCTCTCCGAAGCTCGGCTCTTTGAATCGTATGTCCGGCTTCTTGCGGATTATTCCCAAGCACGAGCAGGGTACATCCGCCAAAACCAAGTCGAATACCCCGTCAAACACGGGATTATGTTCTCTCGCGTCAACCACGTTACATTGTACACCATCCATACCGTGTTTGGCAAGTGTTTCTTTCAATTCCATTACTTTATACGGATATTTATCACAGCAAACAAGCTCTATCCCGCCGCCGGAAGCGTGATAGAGCATGACGCTTTTGCCGCCGGGGGCGGCGCAAGCGTCAAGAACACGCTCGCCTTTTTGGGGCGCGGCTATTTCAACGGCAAGCCGCGCGGCATTGTCCGCGACAATAAACGCGCCGTTTTTATATCCGGGCAAATCGGCGATGTTGCCCTTGTATGTGAACTGTTCCCATTGGACGGGCGGCCAATGACCGCCCCTACAATCCGTTATCTGTTCACTGCGGTCGGACGGCCAAAGGCCGCCCCTACAGGCACCCGCTTCAATCAATTTTTCTCTGTATTCCGGTTTGAGCAGCTGCAAGTACGCCGGGGGCGCGGTGTTGTTGAACTTCATCAGTTCTACGGCGCGTTCGGGGAACTCCTCCGTATAGAGCTTTACAAGCCAGTCAGGATGCGAATACTCAACACCCGGGTCATCGAATACCGGCGCGTTCTCCCACTTCGCCGCGTTTCTCAAAACGGCGTTAATAAACGACTGCGCCCCTTTGTTTACTTTCAGATACTTACCCAGTTCAACGCTCTGGTCTGCCGCCGCAGATTTGGGAATCTTATCTAAGAAAAGCATTTGATACACCCCAAGGCGCAGTACGTCGCGAACCTGCGGCTGTACCTTGCGTTTCTCGCATATCAAATCTATACAGGCATCGAGCTTGCGGTAATTCTGTATCACACCGTAAACAAGCTGTGCCGCCAACGCTTTATCGCGCGGCGGCAACCCGGCGGCACGCCTGTTAAGCGGCTTATCCGCGCCCGTTTGCGGACGGGTGCGGAAATCCATCAGGGCAAGCAGGGCGGCGCGTCTCGCGTTATTGTTCACCGTCTGCCTCTTCTGCCGCTGTAAATAATGAGCAAACGGAAAAGCTGCATTAGCGATACCGCCAACGCGGCGACATACGTCAGCGCGGCGGCGGACAGCACTTTTTTCGTCTTTGCCAGTTCGTCTTCGTCTAGTATGCGCGTTGTTCCAAGCGTCTCCAACGCCCGCGCTGAGGCGTTGAACTCAACGGGAAGTGTAATAAGCTGAAAAACCGCCGCCAGACCGAAAAGTATTATCCCAATCAGAAACAGCATCTGCCCCAGTTCACTTGCGAAAAACATCCCTATCAAAATAAGCGGCATACTGAGCGATGAACCGATTTTTGTAACGGGTATAATCGCCTGCCGTACCTTAATCGGGCCGTAACCCTGCGCGTGCTGTACGGCGTGTCCCGCTTCGTGAGCTGCTATTCCCACGGCGGCCACCGAAGTGCTGTCGTGAACGTTTTGAGACAGTCTAATAACATTTGTTCTCGGGTCATAATGGTCGGTCAAATTTCCCGCAACGCCCTCTATCTTCACGTCATAGACACCGTGCGCCCTGAGAATCTCCTCCGCCGCCTTCGCCCCGGTCATTCTCCTGTAAGTTCTTATATCCGAGTATTTGCGGAAACGGCTCTGCACCATTTGCTGTGCCGCAAAGGCGAAAATAATAGCCGGAAGCACCAACAGCAAATAATACGAATCAAAATAGTAAAACGGCATCGTTACTCCTCCTTCTTATCCTCTTTTGCTTCTTCCATATCAATTACATTGTCTTTGATTATTACTACTTTTCTGTTCTTGTCCATCAACTCTTTAACAATCATGTAAACCGTTCGCAGAATATAGGCGATTAACGCGCCGATAATGATAATCAAGAAAAGCCGAACAATAATCATAAGTCACCTCCCGGAAAATTTCCGTTTCCTCTTAGATATTCTTCCGCCGTCACGCGGCGTTTACCCGGAGCTTGCAGCTCCGTAATATAAATCTCACCATCGGCGCATTTCAGCGGAATCCCGCCGCCGCAAAGATTTGCGGCGTGTATCTTGAATCCTCTGTAAGCAGCGCACGGGAACGGCCGAAGCCCGCGTATTAAATTATACGCCTCACGCGCGGTTTTGCCTGTGTCAATCTCCCTGTCCTCTTTCGTAATCGGCGGCGCGAACGTTACCAAAGTCTCGTCTTGCACAATCCTCGGGGCTGTCCCGTTTTTCAGCAGCGGCAAAGTCTCAAGCAACACCTCCGCGCCCAACACTTTCATCTTGTCATGCACATTTCCGAAGGTGTCGGTCTCTCCAATCGCAAATGTCTTTGACAGAATCACATCGCCCGCGTCCATCTCCTTCGCCATGTGCATGGTGCATACCCCGGTCTCCGTTTCGCCGTTCATAACGACCCGCTGAATCGGCGCGGCTCCTCTGTACCTCGGCAGCAGTGAACCGTGGACATTTATACACGCGGCACTCGGCAGTTCCAAGTATCTCTTGGGCAGAAACAACCCATAAGCCACAACAACGATGAACTCCGGTTTCAGCGCGGCGGCGGCTTCATAGACAGCATCGTCTTTAAGAGTTTCGGGCTGATAAACCGTCAGATTTTGTTTAACGGCATATTCCTTTACGGGTGAAAACGCTAGCTTCATTCCGCGTCCCTGAGGTTTGTCGGGTTTGGTAAACACGGCGGCGATGTCGTAACCCGCGTTTGTCAGAGCCGTCAGGCTCTCCAACGCGAATTCCGGCGTTCCCATGAAAATTATGCTCATAAATTTCCTACCTTCTGTATCCTTGTCTTTTGCGGTCCGCTTCGGCTTCTTCGCGGTCAACATATTCCGTCACGTGTTCCGTGAACACGACCCCGTTGAGATGGTCTATTTCGTGGCACAACGCGCGTGCCAGCAATTCGTTGCCGATAATTTTTATTTCCTTGCCATACCTGTCAAACGCCTTGACTTCCACATTTACCGCGCGTTCAACCATACCGTAAATACCGGGGAAAGAGAGACATCCCTCACTCGCGTTTTGACTGCCCTCGGCAGAGATGAGTTCCGGATTTATAATTTCTATAAGCTCACCCTCGGTTAACTCGATAATCGCCGCTCGGCGCAGAACGCCGACCTGCGGCGCGGCAAGCCCAACGCCCCCCGCGCTGTTCAAAGTTTCTCTCATGTCATCAAGTAATATATGCAGGCGCGTATCGAAATTTACTACCTCGCGTGAGCGTTTGCTCAACGCGCCCTCATCGTTGTTGAGAATTGTGCGTAATGCCATTCGTAATCTCTCCTTGTGACCTAAAAATCGTTCGGATGCAAATCCGCGTATATCACAACGCCCTTGTTAGCCGGATTCGTGCGGAATCCTCTCAGCAATGCCGCCACATAACGGCGCGTTGTTATATCAGCCTTGCCGCACAGTGTAATATGACGGCGGTATCTGTTGTTTATTTTCGCCACCCTTGCGGAAGCGGGCCCGAATATCCTAACCTCAAGCCCCAGTTCCTTGACGGCGTTATCTATCTCATCGCGGAGCGCGGCGCAAATACGCATCAGCACCTCATCGTCACCGCTGAAAAGGTTCAGCATTATCATCTCGCCGAACGGCGGGTATCCCTGCGCGGCTCTAAGCTGCGTTTCGCTCTCAAAGAAGCTGTCATAGTCCTGCATTGCCGCCTGTAACAGCACCGGATGTTTCGGTGACATCGTCTGTATAACGGCGCGTCCGGGCTTGCCGCCGCGTCCCGCGCGGCCTATAACTTGGGCAATCAGGGCAAACGCCCTCTCATTCGCGCGGTAATCGTCAACGTACAGCATCATATCCGCCGCGACAACGCCGATTAGAGTTACATTTTCGATGTCAAGCCCTTTTGTTATCATCTGCGTACCCACCAAAACGGGAACTTTCGAGCGTGAAAACTTTTTCAGCAGTTCTTTATGCGCTCCCTTGTATCCCGTGGTGTCGGTATCCATACGCATTATCTCGACACCGGGGAACAGGACATTCAAATCTTCCACCACTTTTTGTGTACCCGCTCCGAAAAACACAAGACCGCCGCCGCATTTCGAGCATCTGCCCTCACGCGGCGCGGAAAATCCGCAGTAGTGGCACAACAGGCGGTCGTTATGCGCGTGGTATGTCAGCGGCACGGAGCAGTTTTGGCATTGGCGCGTTTCGCCGCAGTCCGAGCATAGCGACACGCGGTGAAAACCGCGCCGATTAAGAAACAGTATCGTCTGCTCCCCTGCTTCAAGATTTTTTGCAATCTCCTTTGCGAGCGGCTCGCTTATTGTAGAGTCGTTGCCTTTTCTGAGTTCCGCCCGCAAGTCCGCCATTTCAACCAGCGGCAGTGTTTTCTTGTTGTACCGCTCCTTTAGGGTAAAACTCTCATATGAACCCTTCGCCGCGCAATACGCGGTTTCGAGTGACGGGGTCGCGCTGCCTAACAGCAGTAACGCGCCGTGTTGTACGCAACGGAACTTAGCGATGTCACGCGCGTGATACCGCGGTGAATTTTCTGATTTATAAGTATATTCCTGTTCTTCGTCAATTATTATAACGCCTAGACGTTCCAACGGCGCGAACACCGCCGAACGAGTTCCGACAACCACATCCGCGAACCCGGCGCGTATCGACCGCCACGCTTCACGCCGTTCGGAGACCCCCAACGCGCTGTGCAATACAAAAGCCCTCTCCCCGAAATAATCGGAGAACACCGCTATCAACTGCGGCGTTAACGCAATTTCGGGTACAAGCACAAGTGCCTGTCCTCCATCGGCGATAACTCTCTGTATAATCTTTATATATACCAACGTTTTGCCCGACCCGGTAACACCTTTCAGCAGAGCGCAGCAAGCGTTTTTCCTCTCCGTGAGCTTTACAATGCCGGTATATGCCGCTTCCTGCTCCGCGTTCAGCGTTATTTCAGGTACTGAGACGGGCGGTTCGGGTATAACAAGCCGCTCGACTTCCTCAATTACCGCAATGCCGTTGTTTACAAGTTTTCTGAACGTTGGCGCGGACGCGCCCGAATATTCTAGCAGTTCCGCGACGGGTATACTGCCGCTCATCAGAAGTTTTAAGATTCCGCGCTGTGCCGCCGCCGAGCGCGGCAGTGCGTCATAATAAGATATTACTTCTTCCAAAGGTTGGGCGAGTGCCGCAATCCTTTCAACTTTATCGGAGGCGCGTTTCGAGCCGCGCGAAGTGCCGATATCCGGCGGCAGCATCGCGCGGAAAGCGTCATAGGCGGTGCAATAAAACCTGTCGTTCATCCAGAGCGCGAGGCGTATCGCGTTGCCGTCAACAACGGGTTCGGTATCCAAAAGCTCTATGACTGATTTAAGTTTTTCCGCGTTACTCTCCTCAACAACGGCAAGCACCATGGCTTCGGTTCGGCGGTTGCCGTTCCCGAAAGGGACAATGACCCTCTGCCCGGGTTCGAGGTTCATACCCGGCGGTATATGGTAATCATACGGTCTGTCAATATGGAATAACGCCGTATCGACCGCCGTTCTGGCAATTCTAACCGTTTCCAAAATCGGACATCTGATACGCCGTAAGCCTGCCGCTCGCTATATCCTGAATAGCCAGTGATATGGGCTTCTCTCTCAACTGAACGCCGCGTTCATCGGCTTCATCGGCAATAACGCGGGCTCTCTGCGCCGCGATATTGACCAGATAAAACCGCTCAGGGATTACATTCATCAGTTCCTTTACCGAAGGTTCAAGCATAGTTAAGTCGTCTCCTCTTATTAATTATTTCGGCTAATTGCGCCGCCGCCTCATCTATTTCGGTGTTCACAATTATATGGTCATATAAAACCTTATTATCATAGTCTACCCGCGAGATTTCAAGACGCGCCTCTATCAGCTCTTCATTCTCCGTACCCCTGCCGCGCAGCCGCTTTCTCAGCTCATCCCAATCAGGCGGGGTTACAAACACAGTCACGGCATCGGGTGCGCGTTCTCTAACCTGAAGCATACCGTGCGATTCTATGTCTAAAATAACGCATTGACCCTTTGCCATCGCTTCACGTATCGGCTCTTCGGGAGTTCCGTAAAACTGCCCGGCAAACTCGGCATACTCAAGCAATTCATTGTGTTCAATGGCAAAGAGAAATCTGTCACGCGAAACAAAATGGTAGTTAATGCCTTCAATTTCGCCCTGTCTCGGTAAACGTGTAGTCATAGACACAGAGAACACACATTCACACTCGGCAAGCCCCGACACGAGCATATGCTCGATTATCGTACTCTTGCCGACACCCGACGGACCCGATATTACTAACAACAGCCCGCTAATTGTAACCATCTCCCGCTTACTCCAGATTCTGTACCTGTTCGCGTATTTTCTCTATCTCGGCCTTGAGGTCTACCACAATACGCGACAGCTCCGCGTCATTCCCCTTTGAGCCTACCGTGTTTACCTCGCGGTTAAACTCCTGCATTAAGAAATCCGCCTTGCGTCCATACGCGCCGTTCTTTTTAAGCATCGCCCTGAGTTCCGAAATATGGCTTCCAAGGCGCACAAGCTCCTCGTTGTTAGCAATTTTATCCGCGAATATGGCGGCTTCGGTCAGTAATCTGGCTTCATCCGCCGCCGTTCCAAGCAGCTCGCGCATACGGGTCTCCAGTTTCGCGCGGTACTCGGCGGCGACAATGGGTGTGCGAACCCCTGCTTTTTCCGCAAGCTCCTCAATAACCGTTACGCTGTCCAGTATGGAGCGGCACAGCCGCTCGCCCTCGCTTAAACGCATGGCTTCCAGTTCGTCCAGCGCGGCGTTGGTGAGGTTTATCACCGTTTCCGCCGTCTCTTCCGCGTCTAACTGTCCTCGTTCCGATGAAAATACCTCCGGCATACGCGCAAGCATTTCCAGTCTTACCTCGCCGGGCAAACCCATCTCGTCTCTCATTTCGATAAGCGCGTCATAGTACGAACGCGCCACAGACTTGTTAAGAGATACCTTTACGATATCAGCTCCGCGCGTGTCCGCCGACAGATAAGCGTCAATTTTTCCGCGTGAGAGCCTCTTTGTGACAGCGGATTTAATCACATCCTCGGCAAACGCCATTATGCGCGGCACACGCGCGTTAATGTCAAGATAACGGTGATTGACGGCACGCAGTTCAAGTGTGAACTCAATCCCCATCGCGCTGACCGCCGCTCTCCCGAATCCTGTCATTGATTTGAGCATAATAATCTCCTTGAATCCGCCTAATTTATAATTGAACTCCTCGGACTATATTACCATATGATGTATTAGCTGTCAAATTATTTTGAATCCTCCGCATATTCCTCCGCATATTGCCAAACCTTCTCTTTTAGGTTATACTGTAAGCAGAGGAAGGAGCGATATACCATGAGTAACCGTGATTACGCAAAAATACAAATTGACACCCTGCCGGAGAGCGCGTTGGAAAAGGTAATTGAATTTATTTCTTTTCAACGCTATAGTCTTGGTTTATTCGATGATGACGATGATTATTTGGCTTCGATACCGGGTATGACTGAATCAATAAAGGAAGGTCTGGCAACGCCGCTAAGCGAATGTGTGCCGCTGTCAAAGGTTTGGTCGGATGTATGACATTCAATTTACGAAACGAGCGGAGAAAGATGCCATACTCATTGAAAGAGCCGGACTGAAACCTAAAGCGATTGAATTGATTGGCATTGTTAAAACAGATCCTTTCCAAAACCCGCCGCCATATAAAACTCTGAAAGGTGACAGAAAGGGCGCATATTCACGCCGTATCAATCGGCATCACCGTTTTTTGTATGGAGTCTTACCTAATGCCGACAATCTAAAAGACGGGAACGGAACACTGTATGATGGTGTTGTAAAAATCATCCGTATGTGGACACATTACGATGAATAGGGTTTATCTGAACAGGGCGCGGCATAACAGCCGCGCCCTTCAGCATATCAGTCTGTTAAGCTAATCTTTTTTCCAGTTTTGAGAGCTCTTCATCGAGTTCCTTCGGTAATCTGTCGCCGTAGCTCTTGTAGTTCTCTCTGATTGACGCGATTTCCGCAATCCAAGCCTCTTTGTCTACCTCAAGAAGATGATCTAAATCATCGGCGGATACGCTTATGCCGCTGATGTCGATTGCGTCCGGCGTTGGCAGATTGCCTATCGGTGTCGAGACAGCTTTACCTGTCCCCGCGATACGCTCGACAATCCATTTCAGCACGCGGCTGTTGTCGCCGAATCCGGGCCACATAAAGTGACCGTCTTCGCCTTTGCGGAACCAGTTGACAAAATAAATCTTGGGCAGTTTGTCGGCTGACGCTTTAGCCCCGATGTCAATCCAATGCTTGAGATAGTCGCCCATGTGATAACCCATGAAGGGCAGCATGGCGAACGGGTCGCGCCTGACCTGCCCGACTTTGTCGGTTATGTCGGCGGTGGTAATTTCCGACCCCATAATCGAGCCGAGGAAAATCCCGTGATTCCAGTCTAAGCTCTCGTTGACCAACGGTATTGTCGTCTTGCGCCGTCCGCCGATTAGTATTGCCGAAATCGGCACGCCGTTGGGGTCTTCCCACTCGGGCGCGATAACCGGGCAGAGGGCGGCGGGTGTTGTGAAACGGGCGTTGGGGTGGGCGGCGGGTTCTTTAGAATCCGGTGTCCAGTCATTGCCTTTCCAGTCAATCGCGTGTGCCGGCGCGGGGATTCCGCTGCCTTCCCACCAAACATCGCCATCGTCTGTCAACGCTACATTGGTATAGACCGTATCCGCCTGTATCTGAGTAAAAGCGTTCGGGTTCGAGGTCATTGATGTCCCGGGTACAACTCCGAAGAATCCCGCTTCGGGATTAATGGCATAGAGCCGCCCGTCATCGCCGAAGCGCATCCAAGCAATGTCATCACCAACCGTCTCGACCTTCCAACCGGGTATAGTCGGTTTCATCATAGCCAGATTCGTCTTGCCGCAGGCACTCGGGAACGCGCCCGCCACATAGTACGACTGACCTTCGGGATTTGTTAGCTTAAGAATCAGCATATGCTCGGCAAGCCATCCCTCGTCACGCGCCTGTATACCCGCAATACGCAGAGCAAAGCATTTTTTACTGAGCAGGGCGTTTCCGCCGTAACCCGAACCGATAGACCATATCATGCGCTCTTCGGGGAAGTGGCTGATGTACTTCTCATCGACATTGGGAATGCACGGCCATTTCGCGTCTTTCTCACCCTCGGCAAGCGGCTTGCCGACAGAGTGCAGGCAGCGTACAAAGTCGCCGTCCGTTCCGAGCTGTTCAAGAACAGCCGTACCGATTCTCGTCATTATTTTCATGTTAAAAACAACATACGGGCTGTCTGTTATCTCAACGCCGATTTTGGATATGAAAGAGCCGATTGGTCCCATCGAGAACGGGATAACGTACATAGTACGCCCTTTCATACATCCTTTGTAAATCGCTTTCATATCCGCTTTCAGTTTGTCCGGTGCAATCCAGTTATTTGTGGGGCCCGCGTCTTCTTCTTTCTCACAGGCAATGAAAGTGCGTTTTTCAACGCGAGCGACATCCGAGGGGTCACTGCGGAACAGGTAACAGCCCGGCTTTTTATCTTGATTCAGTTTTGTGCCTAAACCCGCGTCTACCATAGTGTCAATCATTCTCTGATACTCTTCTTGAGTTCCATCGCACAAATAGATGTCGTCCGGCTCGCACATTTCGGCGATTTCTTTAATCCACGCATTCAGCGCGGCGTGTTTTGTGTTTATTGACATTTATATGCCTCCTTCTATATATTTAGAGCATTCTATACTATTTTGCGTATAAATGCAATAGTGGAAATGTAAAATTTCCACTACTTTTCTATGATATTCTCGTCATCTTCACCCTGCGGCGGCACTAACGGTTTCAGCGGCGCGGGTGTGGGTGTCGGTACTTCAATCGGTTCGGGCGTTACCTCCGGTGTGGGCGTTGGTTCATCCTCCGGTTCAGGCGTGGGTTCGGGGTCGTCTTCAGACGGCGCGCCGGGGTCGTCGCGCCCTACATCGTTGTTATCCGGATTATCACTGTTATCTGTATTGGACGGCGCACCGGGGTCGTCGCGCCCTACGTCCGGTGTAACCATCGGGTCAACTAATATCGTGTTGGGCGGCGGGTCGATTTCACTCGCCGCGTTCAAGCCGCTAAGGGCGGCGGCAATAGAGACCGCGCCCAACGCGACAGATACTACTAAAATTGCCAGAACGAGCATTCCGCGTCCTGTTATCTTATAATGCCCCATATTACCCCCTCTTCGCCTATGCGGGCGGCATATATGCCGCCCCTACATCGCCATCGGGCGGCTGTCAACCGCTATCATCCGCTATCGGGCGGCTACTATCCACCATCGGGCGGCATATATGCCGCCCCTACTTGGTTACAAAATCCAAAACTTCTTTTAATCTCTGCGCTTCGTTCTCGATTGATAAGAATTGTTTTTTATGCAGGTTCTTTCTCTCACCAATAAGCTCACGCACACGCTGTATCTGTTTTTCAAGCGCGTCAAGCTCACCGTTGTGCCGCGCAACGATTTTATCCGTCTGCTGGGCGAACGTTGCCGCGTACTCGTTAAGTTTGGTAACACGCTCGATACCATCGTTCAAGAGCCTGTCAAAGTCAAAACCCGACGCTCCGACAATTTTCATTATTATCGCGCGTCTTGACTCGGCGGGAAGCGAATCAGGCAGCGTCTTCATGTACTCTTCAATGAGATATATGGTATCCGTACCCCCGATTTTCATACTGAGAGCCCGATAAATCTCCTCAACTTCCATGAATTTATCGGTATCCGTACTAAGCGCGGGGGAATCATCCCAAAATGAGGAGTCATTCATTCTCTCACCAGCTTCGCTCGTTATTCCCAATTCGCCCCATTTGTCACTCGGTGTCTGCGCGAAAGGATTGGAGACCGACTGCTCAACCCGGACTTCCTCCGGCTCCGCAATCATCTCAACGTCAGGTATAACGACAGGCGTTGACTCAAAAACCGTCGTTTCCGTCTCATTCTGAGTTTCCGTAATGTCCGCGGCTTCCTCAGTTTTCCTTACCATTCCCATGCGTTCCAACACGTTCATAACCTTGGGCGGGTCATTCTTCATAGGTTTCACCCCTTAATCAGGTATCGGGTCAAAGTTCATTATATGTTAAATTTTTCCCCATGTCAACCCCTGAACCTTTTCATTTCTACAACTTTTGCATTTTTGAGTAAATTTTTCAAAAAATATATAAAATATGTCTTGACATATATCCATTTTGGGTTTACAATCAATATAACAAACCCATCTTGGGTATATTCATTAGGGGGTCGTCATAATGACATTAATAACGCAAAAAGAATTATGTGAGTATTTGGCGTTAAAGCGCGAAATAGAATCACAGAAACAGCGAGCAGACGCGCTCGAGTATCAGGTGCGGCGCGGGTATGAGACAAGCTGGTGGACAAGGCATAAACCGCCTGCCGCCGTAAAGACCAATCTTATCGCCAAGAAGGTCGGATTGGAGGTCAGCATCTTCAAAAACCTAGAAATCTTGGAATCGCAAACTCTCAGAGTTGAAGAGGCTATTCAAGCCATTGACGACTCGCTTCTGCGCGAAATCCTGCGGCTAAGGTACATAGACGGTCTTGAGTGGGACAAGCTCGGTGACAAAATCGGTTATGTTACAAGGCAGTGTTTCCGTTTTCACCGAAAGGCTCTGAACGAGCTTTATCGCACACAATGTGTAGGTGAGTTGGAATTTGTAAAGTGACTAAAGGGCGCGTATTTCGCGTCCTTTTTGTCCGCTCAACTGTCCATGCGCTCCTTAACCCCTTGCCACTGCTCAAATGACACCAATATCTGTCTCGGTTTCGAGCCTTCGCCCGAACCGAGCAAGCCCCGTTCTTCAAGTTGGTCAACTACACGCGCCGCGCGTGCGTAACCTAATTTAAGGCGGCGTTGCAGCATTGAGGTCGAGGCTTGTCCGACCTCTAAAATTATATCCATCGCCTGTGTCAAAAGGGGATCCGTATCATCGTGACTGCTGAAAGACTGTGATTTTTTATCGTCCTCGGGCGGACGGCTGATTTGCTCAAGCACATCATCGTCATACGCCGAAGCGGAGTTGTCTTTAATAAACTTCACAACCTCTTTGACTTCCTTTTCATGCACAAAGCAGCCCTGAACACGCGATATTTTAGAGCCGAGCGGCGCGTAGAGCATATCCCCTTTTCCGATAAGACGCTCCGCGCCCGTTGAATCGAGGATTATACGCGAATCCATGCCCGAAGCGACAGTAAAAGCAATTCTTGACGGGATATTGGACTTCATCAATCCCGTGATTACGTCCGCCGACGGTCTCTGCGTTGCCACTACCAAGTGCATTCCGGCGGCTCGCGCCTTTTGGGCAATCCTTATGACCGAATCCTCGACTTCTTTGCCCGCGACCATCATCAAATCGGCAAGCTCATCTATTATTATAACCATTTGCGGGACTTTAGGCAACTCCTCGCCGTTAATCGCCATATTATAAGCGAAAATATCACGCACGCCGCGCTCCTGCATGAGCCTGTACCGCTTTTCCATCTCATACACCGCCCACTGCAAGGCGGACGATGCCATCTTGGGGTCTGTGACGACAGGCACGAGCAAATGAGGTATACCGTTGTAAATGTCCAACTCGACCATCTTAGGGTCAATGAGTATGAGCTTCACTTCCTCCGGGCTTGCTTTGTATAAAAGGCTGATTATCAATGAATTAACACACACGGATTTACCCGACCCGGTCGTTCCCGCGACAAGCAAGTGCGTGAGCCTGAAAATATCACCCACGATACTCGTACCGCCTATATCCTTGCCAAGCGCGAAAGCGAGCCGCGAATCCGCGTTGGAGAACTCATCGCTCTCCAAAACATCGCGCAGATAGACCATACTTACAAGCCTGTTGGGAACTTCAATACCCACCGTTCCCGCTTTGCCGGATACCGGAGCGATACGCACTCTGTCAACGCCCAGAGCGAGCGCGATGTCGTCCGCGCGATTTGTCAGCTTGTTAAGCGTCATCCCCTGAGCGATTTCAAACTCATAACGCGCAACGGACGGGCCGCGCACGACATTTACCAAATCGGCTTCTATGCCGAAGCTCTTTACGGCTTCACAGAGGCGCAATGAGATATTCCGCGTCTCCTCGGAGTGATCGGGCGCGTTCGTTATAGAGCTTCCCGGCAGCAGTGACAGCGGCGGGAACACATACTGCGGTGATTCTATGGGCGGTCTCAGCACAGACGGCGCGGGGCGCGTAATACGCGGCGCGGCGGCTTGCGCTATTGGCGCGGGTGTAGGTTTGCCCGGCTGATAGTCCTTCAATGAGATAAACCCCGGGGGCGGTTGATTACTCACCTCTTCGGCTTCAACGCTCTCAACGATGGGAGAGGTTTTCCCCAACGGTTCATCGCTGTCCCCGAACGATTTGCCGCGATTTACAGGTTCGTCAAACGGCAAGTCATTATCTTCCTCAGAGATGCGGCGCGAAGCTCCGGGGCGGTCAATATCAATGTCCTCGGCAAAACGTTTTTTAATCGGCGGATTGTCAACAGGCACATCATATTCAAAGCGTTTGGGACGCGCAACTTCCATCTTCGCGTACTTAGGTCTTTCGGGTTCAGGTTCATATTCCTGCGGGCGGTGGTCGCGTATAGCGTCAATCACGCCGACAACGTTAACGCGGAACACGATTACCGCAATTATAAACGCTCCGATTATGAACAGTATCCCCGCTCCAACGCCGCTGAACAGCGTTTTGAAAAGTACGGCAAGCAAACCGCTGATTACTCCGCCCTCCGCCCATAGCGCGGGAAATACTCCCCACCCGACCTCCGAAATTTCGGGCAGCTTGCCAATCCACAGATATAGCAGTCCCCCCAGCCACAGCGGCGAGAGCAGAGCGCACCAGACGCGCAGACGTACCGGACGACCCCTGTGGAATAGAAGTATGAACGCGGCGGCAAGTAGGACGAGCGGGAACACATACGCGCCGTAGCCTATAAACCGCGACATAACTCCGGTCAGAAAGTTAAGAAACAACGCTTTTACCCCGACAAGCCCCAGAAAGCAGAAAATGGATAAAAGGGCGCAGCAAAGCGCACCCACCTCACGTCTTATCGGTGCGGGTTTAGCGGCAGCCTTTTTTGTTGGTGTCTTTTTTTGGGGCATTTCAATAATATCCTTATGTAATAATAAATGACGCTATAAGCGTTGCCGCGCCAACCATCAAGCAGTAGTACGAAAAACCTCTGAACGAACTCTTAACGACAAGGTATCTGATAAAACACAGCGCGAAATAGCCCGTCACGGCGGCAACAACCATTCCTAATATGTATACGGGAAAAACGCTCCAGTCAAAATCCGCCGAAAAAGCGTCCTTGACTTTGAACACGGTCGCGCCCAATATTGCAGGGACTGACATCAGAAATGACAGCTTCACGGCGAACTTTCGGTCAAAACCTCTGAACAAACCCGTTGAAATCGTAAATCCCGAACGCGAAAACCCCGGTATCATCGCGGCAAGCATCTGCATCAATCCAACAAACAGCACATCAATGACGGTCGCGGACTTTTCGTCTTTGTTACCCTTGGGCAAAGTGTCTGACAGCCACAGAATCCCACCCGTAGCCATCAGCGCGATACCGATAAACAATGACTCTGTTGACAGATTTTCCACCGTGCCGGAAAAAAACGCAACGACTATCAGCGGCAGCGATGCAACTATAATTAGAAACAACAGCCTTCGAGCGGGCGGAACTCTCACCGAGCGGTAGCTCTGCGGATTAAACAGTTTCGTAAACTCAATGAACATAGCCTTTATATCGTTCCAGAAGAATATACATACAGCTATCAATGTGGCGAAATGCAGCAGCACCTCAAAGAGAAGCCCTCCGGTTTCACTCATTGAGAAAAAGTTTTGAAAGATTGCCAGATGTCCCGAACTGGACACAGGCAGGAACTCGGTTACCCCCTGCACAAATCCCAAAAACATCGCCCACCATACCGACATTAATGTTTAACCCCCTTTCCCCTCAGCACACTCGAAACAGTTCTTATAACTATCTTAAAATCCGTCATAAAACCAATCTTCTCAACATAATCCCCGTCATATCGCGCTTTGTCGGGTATAGGCAGTTCATCGCGCCCCATAACCTGCGCCAGTCCGGTCAATCCCGGCCTTATGCCGTTCGCGCCGTATTTATCCCGCTCCGCTATGAGGTCGTCTTGATTCCACAGAGCGGGCCGCGGACCCACCGCGCTCATATCTCCGCGCAGAATATTCCAGAGCTGCGGCAGTTCGTCAATGCTGGAGCGGCGCAGGAACGCGCCGAGTTTCGTTACATATCCGCCGCCCATGAGGTGGGTCGGCACATCTTTAGGCGTATCTGAGCGCATTGTACGCAGCTTGTACAGCCAAAACAGCTTTTTGTCCTTGCCTGCACGCTTCTGCTTAAAGAAAATCTTTCCGGGGCTGTCCAGCTTTATCGCGGCGAAAACGAACGGCATGAACGGAAGCAGGACTATCAGCCCCAAAGCCGCCGCAATTATATCTATAAAACGCTTAATAAATCTATACACGTTCCACCTATTTTAATCGTATATCGTTCTTCGTAGGGGCGGCTATTAGCCGCCCGCGGACGACCAATGGTCGTCCCTACACGCCGCAATTCCCATCATCACGAAAAACAACGGAGTAACCATCGGTGTGCTGATTCCGAAAAACGCTTGCACACAATACGCGCCGATGGCGGCGGCGGCAGCCATCAAAACCGGATTGTCCCACACTTTCGGGAACACCTTTACGGCAAGCGCGCCGATAAACAGCAGAAACGCCGCTAATCCCAAGAAACCGTTGCAAATTGCTATTTGCAAATAGTCGTTGTGCGCCTTGTCAAATGTCGTGTTGGTGACTTCATATAAATGCTTCTGATGTTCCGTTAACGCCCACTCGAACGCATCCGGCCCATGCCCCAGCCACGGACTGTAAAACAGCTCCTGCACAGACGCTTTCCATAAAACGGCACGTCCCGATCCGAACATATCCTCGAAGTTACCGTGCAAAATCTCACGCGCCTGCCACACGATATTGGAGAAATACGCCGGGTCGTCCGGTGTAAGATGCGTATCGAGCCTTCCCATGAACTCAATACCCGCGAAAGCGACAACGATTATAACCGCAACCGCGATAAGCGCAAGTATACCTTTTCTTTTCACATTGAACCACACGGGTATAAAATGCAGTCCAAGCCCGATAATCAAGCAGGCAATCGCTCCCAGAAAATACATACTCCTGTACCAACCCGCGCCCCAGTACAGAACCTTCTCTATTCCTGTTTCACGGTAATGATCCCGCGCCGCGTAGACGAGCGGCTCAAGCACACCCAACAGAAATCCGGGCGACATCACAAGGAAAAGCCTTGATAACGCTTTCCTATCAGTAAGATTTAACACAATTATCAGCGTAATACCCGCCAGAACGCCGACCTTGCCGCCGTCCGCTCCTGCGGTCAGCATAAGTCCTATGGACAAAACCGTTGTTGCGGCGTATAACCAACGTATTTTCTTCTCCTCGCGTATAAACAGCACGGCGAAGAAGCAGACGGCGATTGCCACATACGCGCTGATAATATCAACATTGCCCAGCGTTGTTCTGAAAACCGCTTCGAGATAGTTATAGGGATAAATCCCCGCGACAGGTGTAGTGGAGGATTCAAGCCCGTATGGATACAGTTTGAATACATCCCAACCGACAAATTGCAGTATACCCAGAATTGATACTATGCAAGCCGAAACCCCGAATATGCTCCAATCGCGTTCTTTTGCGCGGAACATCCGCGAAGCGATAAAATATAATATCACATAAACGGTAATGCTGAGAATCCCGTCGTTCCTCTCCGGATAACCCTGCATGAAGAACGAAAATTCCTCTGTAAACCCAAGGTCTGAAAACACGGCGGACAGTACGACAAACAGCCAATACGCCGTTACGGCGATGTCCGGCACAGTGATGGTTTTTAAGCCGCCTTTTTTGCCTTTGGACTTAATCGTCCCCATAAACATCAGTTCCGCAAGCACAAGTATAGCGAGCAAAACAAATGTTGTTATCCATAGATACTTTGCCTTATGTCCTGTAAGTAAGATATATTTATCCGCGAGGAACAGCGGAAACACCGCGAGAATATTTATCACGCACAACTCTGCCCAGTACGAGCGGAGCTTGGTTCTCATGCCCTGCGCTTCCGCCTCTAAGTTCGCTTTACTGCCTGTTTTCTTTGCCATATGTTAATTTCTCCTTTTATTGTTCGTCTGCCTTCGGTCGGGCATGGAAACCCGACCCTACGGGAAACGCGAATTTGTAGGGTGCGGCTTCCATGCCGCACCGTGCATGAAAAATTGGGCATATGCGGGCGGACGAACGGCCGCCCCTACATATTATTTTAATAGGTATTCCAATTCTTGGCGGATTTGTTCGGGCGGTGGTGTCTCCCCGAACAGTATACATCGCAGAAGCATATTGTCAACAACGCGCAGCACCAAAACCGCGAACGCGGGGTCGCCCGTAACGCTCTCTATCACGGCGCGTTCGGAACTCAGCCGATTGTTCTCCCACACGGAGAGCCGTTCTATGGCGGACGCGAACCCGTCAACGCCGAACTGAATCTTCAGAGCTATACGAAAAACACGTTTTTCATCCGGCATGAGCATAAGCCTTTGCATGACGGTGTAGTAATATCTGTCGATAAGCGGCATACCCTCCGGCAGCTGTTCGTCAATCTGCGATGTAATCCGCTCATACTCATCGCATACCGCCGCCTCAAACAGTTTTTCCTTATTCTCAAAGTAGTAGTATAAGGTGGGCAGGGAACATCCGGCGAGTTTCGCTATATCGCGAATACCCGCCTTGAAGAATCCCTTCTCATCAAAAACTTCCAGCCCCGCACTGATAATTGTTTCTCTCATCCGTCCCCACCCATTGTTAATTGTTAATTACCATTATTAATTGTTAATTGTTATCTGTTAATTGCACTAAACCGCCGACCCGAACACCAGCCCGTCCTCGCCTCTGGTTATGCGGCAATTCGGTATTTGCGCCGAAACCAACTGCTGCTCCGTGCCGATTATAATTCTCACACCCGGATATACGGCGACACGCGCCCTGACCGTACCGTACCCCTCCTCAGCGAGTTTTATCTTAACTTCCTCCGTCTCTGCTTTAACCGCAATCAACCTCTCGTTGGTAGTACGCCGTGTGTACAACGAACGCTCCATCATTTCACGTTTATCGGGCGGCAGACGATTCTGCGACTCGAGCTGTTTGAAAAGCAGAAGCAAACGGTCTAAATCCGCGATATTTTTCTTGCAGACAATCTCCTCTTTCTCCAGCTCATGAGCGCGTACTATGAGCTGCGGGTCACTCCCCACTTCGATAACGGTAGGTACGGGGTTGTTCTTACCCCCTATGTGATAGCAGTCGATTTCATTTTTGGCGACAACGCGCCCTCCCATAATTATCGACCGCTCGCCGATTAGTTTTACAGAATCGGCGGTTTGTATATTCGCCTGCATAACAATCTGGGACTCAATAAAACTGGTCGCCATAACGCGCCCGGCCTGTATATACTTACTTCTAACAGAACCGCCCGCAATGATTTCACCCTTATACATACCGTGAAAGCCATCGCGTATAAGCACATTACCCGCCGCGTTAATAAAACCGCCCTCAACGCAACCGTGTACCTCAACGTTGCCGCCGGCCTGTACGGCAAATCCCGCGACAATATTCCCGTTGATAACCACATTGCCGATGAAGTTAATGTTCCCCGTCGATGTTGACACATCGCCGTTGACGGTATACGTCTCCATAACGCTCAGTTTGCGGTCATGGTAATCACACTGCCCGTTTATATGAGCGTAAAGCGAAAGCCCGTCTTCAGAAATATATGTGTTTTTCCCGGTTGGCAGTGCCGCTTCCTTGCCCTTCTGGGCTCTGACTACAATACCTTTTACCGTCATGCCGTCAACACCCGGTTCGGGCAGTGTTTTCGATGCCAGCAACTGACCCTGCGTAACATTTTCTATAAGTCCAAGGTCTTTATAATCCACCATGCCGTCTTCTTTTTGCTTGGGCGTGGCATTCCTCGAAATCCTGACATGAATCGTCATCTCCGCGTCCTTGCCCTTAACCGGCGGCGTTCCTTCCGCTATAAGCACTTCGCGGTCAAAAAGCGGCTCTTCCGCCATCTTGTTTATTGTCAGCTGACGCAGACCGTATACAATTTTCGCTTTTGCCAGCAAATCGTGTATTTCGGCAAGGGTAAGGTGTTTACCTCCGAACTTAGGCATTGTCATATGGATATTTGCTCGCATACCGTCCGCGGAAGCGATTACTTTGCCAACGCTGTCTATAGGCGGCGGCTTGGGAGGTTCCTGCGGCACTTCCGGCTGTTCGAGTGCTGTGTTTTCTATTATATCCGCCATTTTACCTCCCCCTCCCCCTTTTTGATACTGCGCTTTGCAGGGGCGGCTATTAGCCGCCCACGGACGACCAAAGGTCGCCCCTACATAAAATTAATTGTCGCATTGTTAATTATAATTGTTCATTGTTAATTGTTAACTGTTAATTGTTTAGTGTCCATTGCTATTACCAATTCCTCATTAGTCGGCACAACCAGTGTTTTCACACGCGCGGATGCCGCCGAGAGGTCGCCCTCACCCCGGCATGATTGGTTCTTTTCTGCATCAACTTCAATGCCCAGAAACTCAAGCCCCTCTAATATAATAGCACGCATACGGACATGATTTTCCCCCACGCCTGCGGTAAACACCAAAACATCAATCCCGCCCATAGATGCCGCCAACGCGCCTATGCTCTTTCTGACACTGTGTCCGAATATGCTTATCGCGAGCTTCGCGCGTTCGCTGCCTTTTTCGGCTTGGTCGAACAAATCCCGAAAATCGGATGCGCCACCCGACACACCGAGCATACCCGACTTTTTATTAAGAACATCCGTCACCTCTTTAACGCTCATACCGCGCTGTGAGCAGAGGTACTCCACAATCGCGGGGTCAATCAGCCCCGAACGAGTTCCCATGGGAACGCCCTCAAGCGGCGTAAGCCCCATAGTTGTATCAACTGAACGCCCACCGTCTATCGCCGCGAGCGATGAACCGTTGCCCAGATGGCACGTAATTATTTTAAGTTCCCCGATTGGCTTGTTCAACATTTCGGCGGCGCGAGCCGCGACAAAGCGGTGAGACGTGCCGTGAAAGCCGTAACGGCGTATCTTGTTCTCCGTATAATATTCATAAGGCAGGGCGTATATATACGCCTTAGGCGGCATCGTCTGATGAAATGACGTATCAAAAACGGCAACCTGAGGAACGCCCGGCATAACCTCAGCACAAGCGCGTATGCCAACCAGATTAGGCGGGTTATGAAGCGGGGCAAGCGGCACACAAGCCTCGATTGCCGCAATTACCTCATCGGTTATAAGCGCGGACTCTGAGAACTCCTCGCCGCCGTGGACGACACGATGCCCGACCGCGCCGATTTCATTCATATCTTTAATAACGCCGTACTCATTATCGGTAAGCAAAGCAACAACGGCTTTTACGGCTTCGGCGTGATTGTTAAGCGGAGTAAGTTTATCATAAGTTTTGCCGTTTCCGGAATGCTTAACATGACCGTCAACACCGATTCGTTCACATAATCCCTTTGCCAAAACGCTGTTGTCGTTCATCTCTATCAACTGGTATTTCAGCGAGGAACTGCCCGCGTTTATTACAAGTATATTCATACCGCACATTCTTTCTATCGGTTAATAATATCCATTGTACACGAAGTCTCCGTAAAAATCAATATATAGTTGACAATTTTTTCATACTATTATATTCTCATACTAACAAAAAACACGGCGCAAAAAAAACACGGGCGGCCAATGACCGCCCCTACAAATTCTCTCCATTGTTTTTCCTGTTTTCGTCAATTCTCTTGTGCAGATACTCCAGCGCGTCCGCTAGTCCGCCGACCGCGTCAATCAGCCCCTCTTCCACCGCATCGTCTCCGTATATGACACTGCCGACATCACCCGCGAGTTCCCCTGTCCTGAGCATAAGCTCCTTAAACCTTTCCTCGGAAATACGCGAAGTTTCCGTCACAAACCTGACAATGCGCTCCTGAATTTTCTCAAAGTACGCGAATGTCTGCGGTACGCCTATTACAACCCCCGTCAGGCGCACGGGATGTATCGTCATCGCCGCCGACGGCGCGATTAGCGAATACTGCGCGGCGGTGGCAAGCGGAACGCCGATTGAGTGTCCGCCACCCAATACAAGCGATACCGTGGGTTTTCTCATGCCGCGTATAAGCTCGGCAAGCGCAAGTCCCGCCTCTATATCACCGCCCACGGTGTTAAGGAGTATCAGCAGCGCGTCAATCTCGTCAGATTCCTCGATAGCGGCGAGCTGCGGCATTACGTGTTCATACTTCGTGCTTTTATTCTGCGGCGGCAGAAGCTGATGTCCCTCAATCTGCCCCACAATAGTTAAAGCGTGGATTGTCCCACGGCTCGAACGCGCCGTCAGCGACCCGAACTCCGTTACCTCCGCGCGTCTGTCCTCCGACATCTCTATGTTTTGATTTTCATCGGTCACGCAAAAACCCCCTCTTTTCCCCTTAATGTTTCCGAATTACACCGTATTTATGCGTAAAAACTAATTGTGTGAGGCCGCATATGAACGCTGTAGGTATCATCTCCGAATACAACCCCCTTCACTCCGGACACGTTTGGCACATCGAGCGCACCCGCGCCCTGTTGGACGTTGACGCGGCGGTCGTGTGCGTCATGTCCGGAAGCGTTGCCCAGCGCGGAGACATAACAATCCTGCCCAAATGGGAACGCGCCCGCGCGGCTGTTCTGAACGGCGCGAATCTTGTCGTAGAACTGCCCGCGCCTTACGCTTGCGCGTCCGCCGAGCAATTCGCTTTCGGCGGCGTGTATCTCCTAAACGCGATGGGAATTATTAACCATATTTCATTCGGAAGTGAGAGCGGCGATTTAGACGCGCTGAAAACCGCGCAATCCGCGCTTGAAACCTCAACGGATGAATTTAAGGCTCTGATGTCACAGGGTCTTTCATACGCGGCGGCGCGTTCACGCGCGGCGAATTTCCCAAGCGGCGCGAACGACCTTCTCGGAATATGTTACCTTAGCGCGATAAAATCAATGGGCGCGGACATCACTCCGATAGCAATAAAACGTACAAACTGCCTGTCGGCATCGGAAATACGCCGCCGCCTGTTTGCCGGGGAATTTCCCGAACTGCCCGAACCGCCCCGTAGCGAGCTGACATCGCTCCAATCCGGCGAACAGTTGGTATTGGCGGCTCTGCGCGACATGAGCGTTGATGATTGGGCGGACTTACCCGATATAAGCGAAGGCTTGGAACACAGATTTTTCGCCGCCGCCCGTTCTGCGAAAAATCTTGACGGGCTGTATATGTCGGTAAAATCAAAACGCTACTCGCTGTCGCGTATCAGGCGCATTGTTCTATGCGCGTTCCTCGGTATTCCGCGCACAGACGACCCGCCGCCGTATATAAGGGTTCTGGCGTTTGACAAAAGGGGCGCGGAACTGCTCAAACGCATGAAAAAAACATCATCGCTGCCCATAATAACAAAGCCCACGCATTATCGCGAGCTTGGCTCGGCGGCAAAATCTTTTTTTGAACTGGAGTGCCGCGTAACCGATAAAATCGGAATGTTTTACAGTGATATTCGCCCCTGCGGTCAGGAATTACGGGAAAATCCATTTATTTATACATCGATTTAATTTTGTAAATTGTAGGGCGCGCATTGCGCGTCCGCCGCTCTAAAGGAGGAATTGTTATGAAAAATCACGAAATCTACCTGTACGGAATGGTGACAAAAACCAACGGTTTTTTACTGAGGGGAGACTTCCCGAAAGCCGATGATTATGGCGAGGTAAAGGAGCGTTACACGCTCCCGGGCGGTGAAACAGGCACGGCGGCGATTGTGCTTGCTTCGCTTGGGTGTAAGGTGAAGTTAGACGGCAACTATCTTGGAAAGTACACAAAGGATTTAACACACGACTTCTATAAAAGAATCGGGGTTGACGCGTTGGCTCTGCGTTACGACCCCGCTTATGACGGTATCGAAGAGTTTGTTATGGTTGACAGCACTACACGCACTAATTTTTCCACATTCGCCGCTTATTTCGAGGATTATTGGCAGCGCGGAATCATACGTTGGAACACTCCCAATGAAGATGATATTCGCAACGCAAAAGTTGCGGGTATTGACCCGTTTTTTGACAAACAGGCGATTCTCGCCGCCGAATATTGTCACAAGAATAATATTCCTTATGTTACAATCGACGAAAAACCGGATAACGAAGTGATTAAACACGCAAGCATAGCCGCCGTTTCAAGTGAATATATACGCAACCATATTTCGGATTACCACACTCCCGGCAACGAGAAAGACGGCAAAATCAAACTGCTTAAAAAGTTTGCTGAGTACACAGACGCTCTTGTGATTCTCACGGGCGGAGGCGGCACGACTTATTACGGCAGGGGCGGTGAAGTCAAGGAATTTGACGCATACAAAGTCGATGTGGTAAGTACGCTCGGCGCGGGCGATTCGTTCAAGGCGGGGTGTATCTATGCGTTAATGCGCGGTTATGACGATGACACGACCGTGCGGTTCGCGGCGGCTGTAGCGGCAGTTGCCTGCACGAAATTTCCGATTGGGTTGAATCCTCCAACCCTAAGCGAGGTTGAAGCGTTGATGTTGTAGAGGTATGAACCTCAAATCGTGTTGATTGACATATCGTCAGATATATAGTAAAATGCGGTATGCTTAACGTGAGGTGGAGAAACTTTGAGTGTGCGCCGTGATTATGAACTGATTGACTGCTCATCGGGCGAACGCCTTGAGCGATGGGGCGAATATATCCTCATACGCCCCGACCCGCAGATTATCTGGAAAACCCCGAAAACCCACAAACTCTGGAAAACACCACACGCCCGCTATGTCCGCTCCGACAGCGGCGGCGGGCATTGGGAGTACAACGCCGAGCTGCCGAAACGCTGGGAACTCACTCACGGCGGTCTGAATTTTTACATTGGCGCGACAAATTTCAAGCATACCGGGCTGTTCCCCGAGCAATCCGAAAACTGGGAATTTCTTAAAAATTCCAAAGGCTTGAAGGTCCTCAACCTATTCGCCTATACCGGCGGCGCGACGCTCGCGTGCGCCAAAGCCGGAGCTCTGGTGACGCATATAGATGCCGCCAAGGGCATGATACAGTGGGCAAAAGACAACGCCGCGCTGAACGGCATCACAAATGTGCGTTGGATTGTTGACGACTGCTCCGCGTTTGTTGCCCGTGAGACAAGACGCGGCAGCCGTTACAACGCTCTCATACTCGACCCGCCCTCCTACGGGCGCGGTCCCGGCGGGCAGACATGGAAGCTCGAGGATAATCTGTACGATCTGCTCACACTCTGCAAGGATATTTTAAGCGAAGACTACTCATTCGTACTGCTCAACACTTACACAACCGGGCTGCCGCCGCTCGCTCTGGCGCGGCTTTGCGAATCTGTATTCGGCGGCAAATCCCGCGCTTATGAGCTTGGGCTGCCCATAACCACAGGCGGCGTTTTACCCTGCGGCGCGTCATGTGTTGTAACAAATAAGAAACCAATCTATGGCTCCGGCAAAGGAAAAATGTGGATATCTGATGATTTTGAAGCTCCTCTTGAATGGGAACTTTGACGATGATATAATATAAATATTAGGAGGGTTGCCATTATGACACAAGCCCATGATTTTCTATATAACGAGGTATCAAAACTCCCCGTTGAAAAAGTAGATACAGCCATATCATTTATACGTTTTTTAAGAACACAGCAAGAACTCGAGCTTTTAATCGACCCTGTCGAAGAAAATGAGCTGCACGGCATATTGAAATCCGGCGAATTTATCGGCTCATCGGAAGTCTTTGACAAAATTATGGCAATGCCCAATGATTAAGTATAGTAAAGAAGCCGAGAAATTTATATTATCGCAGGGCAAAGCTGTTGCTCTGCGGTTGTATAAATCTATCGAAAAGCTCCCGCTTGGTGACGTGAAGCGATTGCAAGGAAAGAAAAAACTGCCGCTGTATCGATTGCGTGTCGGCGATTTTCGTATTGTATTTTCATATGAGCGGGACACTATTTTAGTTTTACGCGCGGATAACCGAGGAGATGTGTATAAGCGAATATGAACCCATTTATTCAAATTGAAAACATAACATATAAATACCGCAACGAAGAGCTTGCGCTTGACGGTGTATCGCTCGGCATAGAAAAAGGCTCGTTTGTCGCCATAGTCGGTCATAACGGCTCGGGCAAATCCACACTGGCAAAGCATCTCAACGCCATCCTGCTCCCAACCTCCGGGCGCGTGCTGATAAACGACATGGATACATCCGACCCCGCAAACACGATAGAGATACGGCGCACTGTCGGCGCGGTGTTCCAAAACCCCGACAATCAGCTCGTTGCGGCGGTCGTTGAGGAGGATGTGGCTTTCGCGCCCGAAAATCTGGGCGTTCCGCCGTCTGAAATACGCGAGCGCGTTGACAAGGCGTTGAAAGACGTTGGTATGTACGACTACCGTGAACACGCCCCGCACAGATTATCCGGCGGTCAGAAACAGCGCGTGGCAATCGCCGGGGTTATAGCAATGCGCCCCGGGTGCATTGTTTTTGACGAACCGACCGCCATGCTCGACCCATCCGGGCGGCGCGAGGTATTGGCGACAATCGGCAAACTCCGCGATACTTACGGGATTACAATGATATTGGTAACACACCACATGAACGAGGCGGCTCTCGCCGACCGCCTTATCGTGATGAATAGAGGCAAAATCTTTCTTGACGGTACGCCGGAAGAGATATTTTCGCAGGTGGACAGGCTTGCCGAAGCGGGCATGAACCCGCCGCACACCGTAATGCTGCTACACAGGCTGAAAGAGGCGGGATGGGACATCCCTGACGGCGCGCTGACACATGACGGCTGCGCCGAAGCGATACGAACGGCATTGGGGGTGCGCTGATATGTACCTCTCCACCGAAAACCTCACGCATACTTACGGCGCGGGAACGCCGTTTGAACGCCGCGCGTTGGACGGCGTTAACTTCAGCGTTGAACTCGGCGAAATGCGCGGCATAATCGGGCATACAGGCTCGGGTAAATCCACACTTATACAGCACTTGAACGGCTTGTTAAAACCCGGTTCAGGGCGCGTTCTTCTCGATGGCAAGGATGTCTGGGAGGGCAGCATACGCGAACTGCGTTTCAAAGTCGGATTGGTGTTCCAATACCCTGAGTATCAGCTTTTTGAGGAGACAGTAGCGGCGGACATAGCGTTCGGCCCTAAAAACATGGGATTGCAGGGTGCGGAACTCGAAACCCGCGTGGACGAGGCGTTGGCGTTTGTAGGTCTTGACGAAAGCGTTAAGACTAAATCGCCTTTCGACCTCTCAGGCGGTCAGAAACGCCGCGCGGCAATCGCGGGAGTTATCGCCATGCGCCCTCAAGTACTTATACTCGATGAACCGACCGCCGGGCTTGACCCTCGCGGGCGTGACGCGCTGTTGGAGCGCATAAAATCCTACCACCGCGAGCGCGGCGGCACGGTAATACTGGTAACCCACAGCATGGACGAACTGGCAAAGACAGTTGACAGCGTTACCGTCATGTCAAAAGCCAACATTCTGCTTGAGGGAACACCGCGCGAAGTGTTCGGGCAAGCCGATGTGCTTGAGCGGCACGGTCTGACCGTACCGGGCGTGACAGCGGTCTTCCGCCGCCTCGCCGCAATGGGCGTTGACGTTGACCCCTCGGTGCTGACAGTAGATGAAGGTGTAAAATCGTTGTTGGTGTTGAAAAATTCGCAGGGAGGTGATATATCTTGACCAATCCTAATTTTATTGATTTATTTGCCGGCATTGGAGGATTTCATCAAGTTTTTACTTCGCTCGGAGCAAATTGTGTATATGCAGGTGACTATAACACATCGGCAAGAAAAACTTACGAAACAAATTACGGTTTTGAACCTGATGGAGATATTAGAAAATTAAATCCGCAAAATATACCGGATTTTGATATTTTGTGTGCCGGCTTCCCATGTCAGCCTTTTTCCATTGCCGGAGTATCTAAGAAAAAATCGCTTGGAATGGAACACGGTTTCGAGGATAAAGAACAAGGAAATTTATTTTTTGAAATTATCAGAATTATTCAAACCAAAAGACCAAAAATTATGTTTTTAGAAAATGTAAAGAACTTGAAATCTCATGATAATAAAAACACATGGAAAATAATCCATCAAACTTTAATTGATAATAATTACTATGTATTTGAAAAAATTATTGACGCTCAATATTATGTTCCGCAGCACAGAGAAAGAATATTCATAATTTGTTTTGACAAATATGTTTTCCCTGATATTAACTTTGAGTTCCCTGAATGCCCTCAAAAGAGAATTGTTGAATTGAAAGATATTGTTGAAAAAAAAGTTGACAGTAAATATACCTTAACTGATAAATTGTGGCAATATTTGCAACTGCATAAAGAAAACAGTCTTAAAAAAGGAAATGGGTTTGGTTTTGGTTTGGTTGATTTAGAAAAAGATACAGTTACACGGACAATGAGTGCCAGATACTATAAAGACGGTTCTGAAATCTTAATAAAACAAAAAAATGACAATCCGAGAAGGCTGACCCCAAATGAGGCAAAACGGCTTTTCGGTTATCCGGAAAATTTTATTATTCCGGTATCTGACTGCCAAGCGTATAAGCAATTCGGAAATACAGTTGTCATTCCCGCAATTAGACATATAGCAGAGCGAATATTTGAGACAACGGAAGAATACGCAAAAGGCAACGCCAGGGTTAATTCCGTACAAATGAGTTTATTTTAGGGTGGTGAAGTAATGTTAAACCAAGATGAAAGAAAAACAGTAAAGGAAATTGAAAGCAAATACTATATGCCCCCTCTAATCACAAGGTTAAACAACTTGATTGAAACATATGGATATAAGGACGCTTTTAGATATTTACATCCAATTATTAGAGACGCTCAAAATGAGGTAATTGAAATAATCGAAGAGAGAAAGAAACAGGGAATAATAAAAGATGTAAGTCAAGCATCTAAAACTGTTGTGGGAGCTGTCTTTTCAAATTGTATTGAGTATCTTTTTCTTAAAGCCAAAGAAGCAGGAGAGGTTAGAGCGGATATATATGTAACATCAAAAGTGAAAAAATTCGGAGATATAATTTCAATTATTGTGGACGGGGAAAGCCAAAAACCGGATATGGATCTTGTTTTTTATACCCTCGAAGATGAAATACCTAAGAATATGATGATTATTTCTCTTAAAACATCCCTAAGAGAAAGAGCGGGACAGACATATAAATGGAAACTATTATTAGAAATCGCAACGACAGAAAATCCGATTAAGGATAAATATAATATCGTATACCCGCTTAATAAAACCCCGCTTGTCTGTTTTGCGACTGTTAATTTCTATAATGAAATAAATAACCCCCAACACAGAGGAATGTTCAAGTTTTTTGACAAATCATTTATTGGAAAACCAATAGACGCAAATTTTATTGATAATCTATCAACACTTATTGATTATGTAAATGAGGAGTTATAATGCTTAAAGACGTAACCCTCGGGCAATACTTTCCGGGAAAATCATTTATACATCGGCTCGACCCTCGTGTTAAACTCGCGTTGGTGACGCTGTTCATCATCGCGCTGTTCGCCGCGAAGGGCATATACGCCTACGCGCTTGTCTTCGCGTGGCTCGCCTGTGCCGTTACATCGTCAAAACTGTCCCTGACAGTCTTCTTCCGCGGCCTGAAACCCCTCATATTCATCCTCGCGTTCACGGTGATACTCAACGCCCTGTACACACCCGGCGAACAGCTCGTAAAATGGTGGATTTTTTCCGTAACGCTCGAAGGCCTGCAAATGGGCGGTTTTATGCTCGCAAGAATACTTATGCTTGTAACCGGGACATTTCTGCTCACATACACAACATCACCCATCATGCTGACCGACGCGCTTGAGCGCGTGATGAGTCCGCTGAAAAATATAAAGCTCCCCGTTCATGAACTGGCAATGATGATGACGATTGCCCTGCGTTTCATCCCCACACTTATCGAGGAAACCCAAAAAATCATGAGCGCGCAGCAGGCACGCGGCGCGGATTTTGAAAGCAAGAACCTCATAAAGCGCGTCAAAGCCCTGATACCACTGCTCATACCGCTGTTCATCAGCGCGTTCCAACGCGCCGAGGATTTAGCCGTTGCCATGGAATGCCGCTGTTACAACGGCGGCGAGGGCAGGACACGTATGCGCGTCATGCGCGTGGAGTTCATTGATTACGCCGCGCTAACCGTAACACTCGCGCTCTGCGCGGCGGTCATAATCCTATGACGCGCAATATTGCTCTGACCCTGCGTTATGACGGCACGCGCTATCACGGCTGGCAGATACAAAAAAACGTCATAAGCGTGTGCGGCACGGTGCAGAACGCGCTGTCGCAAATCTGCGGGCATGAAGTGAGCCTTATGGGCTGCGGACGCACGGACGCGGGCGTTCACGCCGAGCGTTACACCGCCAACTTTCGGACAAGCTCAACCATACCCGCCGAACGTCTGCCGTTCGCGCTCAACAGCAACCTGCCCGACGACATCGCCGCCCTTGACGCGCGTGATGTGGAATACGAGTTCCACTCCGTGTTTTCCTGCGTGCGTAAAGAGTATACCTATCGTCTGTACCATTCCGCCCACCGCGACCCGCTGCTGGCTACACGTTCCCTGCACTATCCGAAGAAACCTCAACTCGAGGCGTGGCGGAACGCCGCCGAAAACTTTTTGGGAACGCATGACTTCGCCGCCGTCCGCTCAATGAACAGAAACCCGACCATAAAAAACACAATCAGGACGGTGTACGCTTTTGATGTGTACGAGGAATTTGAGAACCATTTCGCGTTCCGAATCGCCGCGAACGGCTTTTTATACAACATGGCTCGCGCAATGGTGGGTACTGTCCTCTACGCCGGGTTGGGCAAAATCGAGAGCGTCCCGGAACTGTTGGCATCGCTGAACCGCACCGCCGCAGGTCCGACCCTCCCCCCCTACGGCTTGTACATGACAAACGCGGAATACCCGTAGGGCGGAATATCCGTAGGGCGCAACGCCCTCGGTGCGCCGTCTCAAACAACATATTTACTTCACAAAAAGGAAAAAATCAAATGGATAACAGGAAACACTATCTTGACAATCTGCGGGCATTTACAATCTTGCTGCTTTTCCCCTTCCATATTTTTATGATTTATAATAATTGGGGCGAGGAGTTCTATGTCCGCGGCGAAGCTCTGTTGATTACAAGCGAATTTAACTCAATAGTCAGCTTTTGGATGATGCCGCTGCTCTTCGCGGTTGCCGGCATAAGCTCACGCTACGCGCTGAAAAAACGGAGTGCGGGTGAATACGCAAAAGAACGTGTCAGCAAACTGCTTTTGCCTCTGATTTTCGGATTGCTCTTAGTCGTCCCCATACAACCGTACCTTGCGGGGCTATTCTATAACGGGCAAGCTAACTATTTCGATTCATTCACAAAAGTCACGGATTTTAGCGGATATGACGGAGCATTCGCTCTCGCGCATTTATGGTTCATTCTTTTTCTGTTTGTGATTTCAATGGTGTGCCTGCCTTTTATGATTTGGTATAATAACAAAGGTAAAGGGACACTCGGCGATAAAGTGCCGCTGATATTTGTTATACTAATGGGGCTTCTCCCCTGTATCGGAAGTCTGGTTAAAATCGGTGGGCAGAGCTTAAAAAGCCCAACGGAGTATTTAGCGTATTTCCTATTAGGATACTTTTTCCTAAGCAATGATAAATTGCTCGAAAAATTGGATAGATACCGCTTCTTACTGTTGGGATTGACTGTCCTGTATTCCGGGTTCACAAGATTTATCATTGACGGTGAATTTTACGAAATGGCTTCTTGGCTTTGGATATTGATGATTTTGGGAATGGGCAGACATTATCTCAATTTCAAAGGTAATATCACCGCCTATCTATCAAAATCGTCATTCGGCATATACATTTTTCATCAGTCGTGGATTGTTATTGCGGCATTCTTTATATTTAAGGTGACAGACAGTCCTGTTCTGCAAATCCCGATAATTTTCCTGTCGTCAGTTGTTTTAACGTACTTAACATATGAAGTCTGCAAACGGGTGTCCGTTTTCAGCCGGATGTTCGGATTAAAGAAATCCCCGTAGGGGCGGCCGTCCCGTCCGCCCGCCGAAATTCCCCCGTCCCCCGTAGGGCGCAACGCCCTCGGTGCGCCGTCTCAAATAACGCGACCCCATCCCCCGTAGGGGCGGTCGTCCCGTCCGCCCGCGTCAAATGTAATGTTTCTATAAAATCTACAATTATTGGTGATTGAAAATGTCAGATTACAAAAACGGCAAATGGGCAAAAAAGATTATCGAGCTTCAAAAGCCGGATGGCAGCTGGGGATATTTTCATAGTTTGTCCATTCCGCAATCCGGGCAAGCGATAACCACGGAGCAAGCAATAAACAGATTGCGAAGATTAGGCTTTACAAAAGATGACGCGGTGATAAAAAAAGCACTCTCTTATATGCGCGACTGTTTTAAGTCTAAGGCAATACCCGATGGAAAAGAAAAGCGTATGGACTTTGATATTTTTTTAGACCTTATGCTTGCCGTTTGTATTAGAAAGTTTACCCGCGATGACGTTCTCGCAAATGAAGTTGCCGGAAAATGGCGTTGTATTGTTGAGGCGGCATTTTCGAGCGGCAAATATGACGGTGACGCATATATCAACACTTTGTATGAGGTGTTTGAACCAAAATACGGCACTGTGAAAAGACATAAAGAGCTTCTGCGGATAGATTATTATTACCCCATATCACTACTGGCGGGAGAGATAGACTCAAATATTGAAAAAGCGTATTTTGACTATATAATGAGTTCCGAAACAGGTTATTATTACGGATATTACGGCGCGATTACACGGCTTCCAAGTAATTTTTGCTCTAAAGAAGCGAGCTTATATTTGGCGGCGGTTGAGCTTTATTGCGAATATCCGAATAAATATTGCAAAGACAAATTGAAATTTGTCGTTGAATGGCTAAATAATAATAAAAACGCAAGCGGCAGGTGGGATATGGGCGCGATTGTAAAAAACGGCACATATTTCCCGCTTTCCGATTCGTGGAGGACATCCGAATCGAGAGAAAAAGACTGCACTTATCGAATACAAAATATAATTAACGCCGTATCGTCCCCGTAGGGGCGGCCGTTCGTCCGCCCGCGCATCAAACACAACCCGTCCCCCGTAGGGGCGGCCGTCCCGTCCGCCCGCCGTCCCACACAACGCGACCCCGTCCCCCGTAGGGGCGGCCGTCCCGTCCGCCCGCGTTTCCCACATCAAACAATTTACATTTCAGGAGGCATATATGATTGAATATACAAACAACCTCAAGAACATAAACGAAGAAATGCTGACCGGATTTTTTGTCGGATGGCCTAATCCGCCCTCACAATCAGCGCATATGAAAATATTAGAAGGCAGTTATTGCGTATGGCTTGCGATAGATACGGAAACGAATAAGGTTATTGGTTTTGTCAATTTTACGCAACCACGACAGACAGAACTGCGAATAACAGGTGACGGGCGGTAAATGACCGTCCCCACAGAAAGGTCATAACCATGCCGGAAACTACTAACGAACCCGTAATAAAACGCTCGGTATTTGGCAAAGAGAAGCGTAAAAAGCCGCCGAAACTCAGCCGTATGCTAAGTTTCATCTTTTTCGCGGCGTTTTTCGCCGTTGTTTTGGGCGGTTTGGGCATATTCTGGCTTGTGCGCGATGACCTCAGCGAAAACCCTTTGAGTAGCTTCGCTAAGGATTTATCATGGAATCTGCGCCGCAGGGCGCAGACCTCCGCTGAAAAAATAATCTTTGACGGGCATATTGATAACGCTTACGCGCCGTTCAAAGAGGGATTAGCGGTCTTGACTGCAAACCGCCTTGTGTGTTATGATGCTGTCGGAAGGGAAATCGTATCCGCCGAACGCACCTTCAAGAAGCCCTGCCTGCTCTCCTCCCCCAAAAACGTGCTGGCGTTCGACCGAGGCGGCGACACCTTTGTACTCGTCAACGAACGCGGCATACTGCTTGACGAGCGACCCGAACGCCCCATCATAACCGCGAGCCTCAACCGACAGGGCTATATCGCGCTCGTCACACAGGCGGACAGATATAAATCACTTCTAACAGTCATGGACGACAAAGGCGGCTTGATTTTCAAATATTACTCCCCAGATTATTATATCCTCGATGCCGTCCTGTCCCCCGACTCCAATATGGCCGCGCTCTCGTTCGCAGGCTTCGAGGACAACTGGATTAAGGGACATATAAAAGTGTTCGACCTCACGCTTTCCGATGGTGATGAAATAATCGGCAATCCCGCCGCCGTACTCAGACCGGGAGACGATGACGGCCTTGTTACCGAGATAATTTTCCAAAAAGGCGGAAATATTTCGGCGGTTTGCGAAAAAAGTATTTCCTTTTACAGCTTGGATGGTGTATTATTAAATCGCGCGGATTTTTCCGTCATGCTGGATTACTCCGTCATCAGCACAGGTATAGCCGTCCGCTCGTCACGCACCGATGCCGGAATGGAGAGCCGCCTTGACCTTTTCGGCTTTGACGGCGAACTTATTGATTCAACCGTGCTGAATGAGGAGATAATATGTCAGTCGGGCGGCGGCGATTATGTGACACTGGTAACAAGCCGCAGCATACGAGTTTACGACCGGATGTTAGCTCTGAAATCTGATGAGCCGAACGAATCGCACACACGCCGCATACTTCAGCGCGACAACGGAACAATGTTTCTTATATTCAACGACCACGCGCTGATTTACAGCCCGTAGAAAGAGGTTTATATATTGAAGAAATTCAAAATATATCTTGATAATTGTTGCTTCAACCGTCCTTTTGATAATCTTTCTCAAGATAAAGTCCGTTTTGAGTGTGAAGCCGTGTTATCTATTCTTAAAAACTGCGAAGATGGAATATGGGATATTTTCCGAAGTGATGTGTTGGATGATGAAATTGACAAAATCCCGAATTTGGTCAATAAAATTAAAGTTTTAATGTTGTATTCATCAGCTTCAATAAATGTGGAAATAAGTGATATGATTATCCGCAGAGCCAAAGAGTTTCAAAGCACAGCAAATATCAAACCCTTTGACGCGCTTCATTTGGCAAGTGCCGAACAGGGCGGTGCCGACATTCTTTTAACTACAGATAGAAAGTTTTTAACTAACGCGGCAAAATCTGATGCAAAAGTTAGAGTTTCCAACCCTGCAATATGGATAACGGAGGTTATGTACAATGATTAGCAGTTTAAGCGAGATTAGGGAAAAAGGATTTGACGCACTCACGAAGGAGTTAGGTCCTTCCGGTATGGCTATTTTTATCCGTCAGTTTGAAAGCGGAAAAGGTAACTATACCGAAGAACGCGATGAATTGTTAAAAGATTTAACCATTGATGATATAGCTGCCAGTATTAAAAGACGAAGAGGTGCTTAATGTCTCTTATCATAAACATTGCCGTATTGGCATTTTTGGCGTTTCACACATATAACGGTTTTAAGAAGGGATTTTTCTTAACTACCGCTTCTATTGTGATTTTTTTCGCGTCCATAATCGCCGGCGCGACAATGGCGAATAACTATGTCGAAAAAACCTCCGGTATTTTTGACAGTATACTCGACTGGGTAGCGGAAGACGCGACAGAGAGCGCGATAGCAAAGGTCAACTCCGGCTCTCGTGACCTTACCGAGGTTCAGCTTCATAACGTAATCGGCGAAGCGTTCGAGTCACTGGGCTTTTCTCCTACAGCGACAGGCTACCTCGCCGAACAGGTGAGGAACACGGTCGCGGCGAGATCCTCCCCGTTATTATACGAAACCATATCCCATTACTTTATCCGCGCGATAGCTTGGGTCGCGCTGTTTCTGGCGGGATTTGCCCTATGCTCCCTTATCTTGTCGCTTGTTGTAAACTTTGTCGGAACGGCTTTCAAGCTCCCCGTTATCAGACAGCTCGACATGATGGGCGGTATACCGCTCGGACTTCTTAAAGGCGTGCTTACGATGATGGTTATCGGATTTGTCCTGCGCTATACGGGGTTTGTCGTCCCCGATGAGATAATGGACGCGGGATTACTGAGATTTTTTATTAACAACAATTTATTCGGCGGAATAATCAATTTATAAAATCAGGGGATTTAACTATGCAGAATATGTGTACACGCTGCCATAAATATATGGCGGTGGTGTTTATAACCAAACTTGAGGACGGCAAAACCACGAACGAGGGTCTTTGCCTTAAATGCGCGACCGAACTCGGCATAAAGCCCGTTAACGACATACTCAAGCGCATGAACATAAGCGAGGACGACCTCGATGCCATATCTGATGATATGCTCGACGCAATGACCGGGTTGAGCGATATGTTCGGCTCAGACGATGACGAAGACGATGAGAATGATGACGGCAAAACCGCGACATTCCCGTTTCTTCACAAATTGTTCAGCTCCGGCGACAATCCCGTTCCCCCAACACCGCAGCAGCCTCCGTCCGGCGGTCACCGCGCCGCGTCAGGACGAAATCCCGAGGACAAAAACCGCGCCCCGAAACGCAAATTTCTTGAAAGTTACTGCATTTCACTGAGCGCGCGCGCCAAAGAAGGCAAGCTCGACAGCGTCATCGGGCGCGAGGACGAAATAGAGCGCGTCCTGCAAATACTCAACCGCCGCCAAAAGAACAACCCATGCCTTATCGGCGAGCCGGGTGTCGGCAAAACCGCTATCGCCGAAGGTCTGGCGCAGCGTATCACAGACGGAAACGTACCGCCTAAACTGAAAAATAAAGAGATTTACCTGCTCGACCTTACCGCTGTTGTCGCGGGAACTCAGTTCCGCGGGCAGTTTGAGAGCCGCATGAAAGGGCTTATCGAGGAAATAAAGAAACTGGGGAACATAGTGCTTGTCATAGACGAGGTTCACACGCTTGTCGGCGCGGGCGATGCCGAGGGCAGCATGAACGCCGCGAACATACTCAAACCCGCGCTCTCACGCGGCGAGATTCAAGTCATAGGCGCGACAACTTTCAACGAATACCGCAAGCATATTGAAAAAGATGCCGCGCTTGAACGGCGTTTCCAGCCCATAACCGTATCCGAGCCGAGCATTGAGCAGGCGACCGAAATCATGTTCGGCGTGGCGCATTATTACGAGCAGTTCCACGGCGTGCGTATATCTCCCGAGATAATAGCCGCCGCCGTTAATATGTCGGAACGCTATATAACCGACCGTTTTCTGCCCGACAAGGCAATCGACCTCATTGACGAGGCGTGTTCGGGTCTTAACCTACATGACGCGAATATAAACGAAGCCGAAGCTATCCGCATGGAACTCGAATCCATCCGTGCCGAATACGCTGAAACCCTCTCCCACGCGCAGATTCCCAACAGCGCGTACGCCCGTATGGCAGAGCTGAAAACCGAAGAATCACGCCTTGAAAACCGCTACGCCGAGATTCAAGAGGCGGGCGTTCCCCCGCTGACAATAGACCACCTCGCCCGTGTCATCGAGCAGTGGACGGGTATCCCCGCCGCCAGTATACAGGAACAGGAATACGAGCGTCTGGCAAAACTTGAGGACAGGCTGAAAGAACGTCTTGTCGGTCAAGACGAAGCGGTAAAATCCGTGTCCGCCGCTATAAGGCGCGGGCGTGTGGGCATATCCGCGAAGAAAAAGCCTGTGTCGTTTATCTTTGTCGGTCCGACAGGTGTCGGTAAGACCGAGCTTGTCAAATGTCTTGCACAAGACTTGTTCAGTGCGCCTGAAGCCTTGGTGCGCCTCGATATGTCGGAGTTCATGGAAAAACACGCCGTGTCGCGCATTGTCGGTGCGCCTCCCGGCTATGTCGGTTATGACGAAGCGGGTCAGCTCACCGAGAAGATACGCCGTAAGCCTTACAGTGTCGTGCTTTTCGACGAGATTGAGAAAGCCCATCCCGATGTGCTGAACATACTTCTGCAAATCCTCGACGACGGGCATATCACCGACGCACAGGGGCGCAAGGTCAACTTCCAGAACACGGTTATCATTATGACCTCCAATGCCGGAAGCGACCGCACCGCAGGACTTGCGGGCTTCGCCCAGTCACAGACTGCACAGAGCAATGAACGCTCGATGAAGGCGTTGACCGATATTATGCGCCCCGAGTTCCTCAACCGCGTTGACGAAATCGTTACATTTAACCCGCTCAACGAGGAGAATTTTACGGATATAGCAAATATCATGCTCGGCGACTTGAAAACCGCGATGGAGCAGAACAGCTTGACACTCACATATGACGATTCTTTAATCGGCTATCTTGTCAAAAAGTCGTTCTCGGTCAAATACGGTGCGCGTAACCTCCGCCGCCTGATACAAAAAGAAGTCGAGGACGCAATAGCGTCCAGACTTATCAGCAATTACGCGGACAATATCACATCCGTCCATGTGTCCGTGTCGGACGACACGGTGGTTTTGTCGTAGTCTATAGTAATTTTTTATGACAGGAGGCGTATAAGTTGCTGACAGTAGACGAAATAAAGTCAATAGTAACTCCGGTGGCAGATGTTTATCCAATTCGCCGCGTAACGCTTTTTGGTTCTTATGCGAGAGGGGATGCAACAGAAAACAGCGATGTAGACATTGTAATCGACAGTGACGGAAAACTAAATGGTATAAACTTCTTTATTTATGCTGATAAATTGGCAAAAGCATTGCCTGTAAAGTCTGACATTTTTGAGTCAATCGAAATAAAAAAACCGTCATCGTTATACACACGAATCCTAACAGAAGGAGTTGTGTTATATGAGCGAGCGTAATTTTAAGAAGATTTTATTTGATAACCGTCCGGAGGTATAACAGGTGGACGAAATCCTTGAGCTTCGCGCCGAACTGGAAAAATATAATCACGCCTATCATGTGCTGGACGACCCTCTCATCTCCGATTTTGAGTACGACCAGCTCATGCAGCGTCTGCGTTATCTCGAGCAGATGAACCCGGATTCCGTAACATCCGGCTCTATAACTCAGCGCGTTGGCGCGAAAGCCGGCGGTGTCTTCGCTGAGGTCGAGCATACCGCGCGGCTATACAGCTTGCAGGACGTGTTCAGCGAAGACGAGCTGAAAAAGTTTGACGCGGGGCTTGCCAAAGACTTGGAGCAGCCCCCGGAATATATTGTCGAGCCAAAGGTTGACGGTCTGTCCGTTGCCATAGAGTACAAGGACGGCAAGCTGTTCCGCGCCGCGACGCGCGGCGATGGCAAAACCGGTGAGGATGTGACCGCAAACGTCCTTACAATAATAAATGTACCGAAAACTATTAAAAACGCGCCGCCCCGTTTAACGGTGCGCGGCGAGGTTTATATGCCTCTCGATGTTTTTGAAGCGTTGGCAAACGAAGAGACGCAAATCAGTTTTCTGGGCGGCGAAAAGCCCGCCCCGCGTTTCGCAAACCCGCGCAACGCCGCCGCGGGCGCGTTACGCCAGAAAGACGCAAAACTGACAGCCGAACGCAATTTGTCAATCATTATATTCGATGTCCTATCAACTGATACACTATCAACTGATAGGCTATCAGTTGATAGGATGTCCCAAATGTTTTTCAGCGGGGCAAATATGCTCGCCGTCATCGAAGCGTGGGGATTCCCCGCCATACCTTTCAAGGTCTGCAAGGATATAGAGAACGTATGGAAAGAGATAGTTAGAATCGGAAAGAAAAAGTATCCGTTTGAAATAGACGGCGCGGTTGTTAAACTAAACAGCTTTCCTCAGCGTGAGACGATGGGGTATACCTCACGCGCGCCGCGCTGGGCGGCGGCGTATAAATACCCGCCGGAACAGCTCCCGGCGGTGGTAACGGATATTGTAATTCAAGTCGGGCGCAGCGGCGTGTTAACGCCGAAAGCCGTTCTGTCGCCCGTTAACCTAGGCGGCACGACTGTCACAAACGCCACTTTGCACAACTCCGACTTCATAAGAGAGAAAGACGTGCGTATCGGCGACACGGTCTTCGTCCGCAAGGCGGGCGAGATAATCCCTGAAGTCGTTGAAGTCGATATGTCAAAGCGGCGTGAGAACGCGGTTTCCTACGAGTTTCCCGATAAATGCCCGGAATGCGGCTCGCCCGCCGTCCGCGAAGAGAGCCGCTCGGCGGTGTGTTGTATCGGCGCGGACTGCCCCGCGAAACTGCTTGGCAATCTGGCGCATTTCGTCAGCCGTGACGCAATGGATATAGAGGGATTCGGCGACAAGACGCTTGAAAAACTGCTCAAAGGCGGTTTTCTGCGAAAAGGCAGCGATATATATAAACTGACATACGATATACTATCGGCGGAGCTCTCCCCCAAAATGGCAAACAAACTGCTGACAAACATAGAGAAGTCAAAGACGCGCGGCTTGGCAAGGGTTCTGTTCGCTCTGGGTATCCCGCACTTGGGCAGGCAGGGCGCGGTGCGTCTCGCGGAACATTTCGCGGACATCGGCAAACTGACGGAATCAACAAAAGAGGAGATAACCGCCGTACCCGACATCGGCGGTACAATAGCGGACAGCGTGTCCGATTGGTTCGCCGCAAACGCCGATGTTATTGACGATTTGAAAAAATATAACGTATTGTAGGGACGAACTGCGTTCGTCCGCTGTTGTAGGGCGCGGTGTCCTCACCGCGCCGTCCGTTATACACACGGTAGGTTATACACACGGTGCGTTGTAGGGGCGGCCGTTCGTCCGCCCGTTGTAAATGCGGCGCGATGAAGACATCGCGCCCTACACACGGTAGGTTATACGAACGGTGCGCCGAGGGCGTCGCACCCTACGACACAATTTCTCCGCGTTCCTTCAAATCATTTATTATATTGTCGTACATTTCTTTATCAATCTTATATTTCCAACGGTACAAAAAGTAACTGACGGCAATGCAAATAAGCGGCAAAATCAGCATTGCCATCTTCATCATTAATAATCCCTCGGGTGTCACATCCGCCGCGCTCTCCGCCTCTTTTATGCCGCTGAGGATTATAACGACCGACACAATGCCCGTACCCACCGCGCCGCTGAGTTTGTTTATAAACGGCTGAATGGCGAACGTGACGCTGTCGTTGCGCCTGCCCAACTTCCATTGCCCGTAATCCACCGAATCGGCTATGAACATCAGCATCATAAGCTGAATAAACGACTGCCCCACGAACAACAGCACCCCGGCGATTCCGATAAACGTCATCGTATCGGTCGGCGCGAAGAAGAACACGATGTACCCAACGCTGACAATCGCGATTGCGAACGTATAGAGAGTTTTGCGCTCAAACATCTTGCTGAATATGGGAAATACTGCCAGCGCGGCTATCTGTGATACACCGAGAATAACGGCAAACACCGAATACATATTTTCATCGCCATAAGCGTATTTGAAGAAGAACAGCCCGAAGCTCGTTGTCGTCATATAACCTATCATGAACAGCGTCATCGCGGCGGCTGTGATGGTAAGCTGGTCATTTCTGAATATAATTGAGAGTATCTCCTTAAAGGGGGTTCTTTTTTTGCTCTCGACAATCGTTTTCGGTTCTTTAACGCCGAACAGCGTGACACACTGCCCCGCCACCATTATTGTCACCACTATCAGCGCGAAAACGAGCCATCCGTTTTGCGGGCTGCCAAACTGTTTTTCGAGCATTTCGGTAAGCGGCACAATCCCCGCCACCACGGCAAACAGCCCGATATTAGCGCAGATACGGGCAATCGACCCGATTTTTTCCCGCTCCCGCTGTTCAACGGAGAGAGACGGGAGCATACTCCAGTACGCTATGTCGTTCGTTGTAAAACTTATGCCCCAGAGCAGGTAAATCAGCGCGAAAACCACTATATAGCCCGCGCCGGTCAGTCCGAAATCCACAAAGAACAGCACGGTGAACACAGCGGATGTCACAGCTCCGAAAGCTATCCACGGCTTGAACTTGCCCCATCGCGTGCGGGTATTATCAACGACTACTCCCATAACGGGGTCGTTAGCCGCGTCGAAAACACGCGCCACAAACATGATTGCCGTAACCCACCACATTACCGATGTTTCCGGTTTAATTATCTCCGTTAAGTAAAACACGAGGAACATACTGACGAGCGAGTATGCCATATCGCGCCCGATTGTCCCCAATCCGAATGTCAGCCTGTTACTTTTCATGTAAAAACCCTCCACATTTGCTTTGTCCTATTGAATGTATTATAATGGAAAGTGAAAGAAATGGCAATATAATCTTGAAAGGGGTATCCAATAATGTTAGAACAGCTGAAGATACAGGTCTATGACGCGAATATGCTGCTGCCCAAATACAACCTCGTGACCTTTACTTGGGGCAACGTAAGCGCGGTTGACCGCGAAAGCGGGCTTGTTGTGATTAAGCCCAGCGGCATTGAATACGATACAATGTCGCCGGATGACATGGTCGTTGTCAGACTGTGTGACGGCGAGGTATTGGAAAGCAACCTGAAACCCTCGTCAGATACGGACACTCACTTGGAGCTTTACCGCAATTTCCCGGATATAGGCGGGGTCGTCCATACACACAGCCGTTGGGCAACGGTGTTCGCGCAGTTGAAGCACGGTATTCCCGCACTCGGCACAACGCACGCCGACTATTTTTACGGCGAGATTCCCTGTACGCGCCCGATGACAAAATCGGAAATCGGGGGCGCGTATGAGCTTGAAACGGGCAAGCTGATTGTCGAGACTTGCAAGAATTACGACACGATACCCGCCGTACTGGCGGCAAGCCACGGACCGTTCACTTGGGGCAAAGACGCGCGTGACGCTGTCCATAACGCCGTTGTGTTGGAAGAAATCGCCTTTATGGCGTGGCACTGCTTATCATTTGACAAGACAATATTCCCAATGCAGAAATCACTGCTCGACAAGCATTATCTTCGCAAACACGGCAAAAACGCATATTACGGGCAGGTGTAGGGACGGTCGCCCTCGACCGTCCGCGGACGACCGCAGGTCGTCCCTACAACACGCAATCTTGCAAACGGTTGGCTGATATGCTATAATTAACCCCACAAGGAGGCGGCATTTATGGCGGTAACGGCGGACGGTATTAACGAACTGAATAATACACCGGAAGTGGATGAACGCCATGCCTTGATGGTTGACGCTTTGAACCGAGCCACGGCGATTTTCCTCTCCTATGACGAAAACTCATTCGAGGATATGATGACAAACGGCATAAAGCCCGTGGCGGATGCCGCGGGATTGGATTGTGTCTGCATTTATCGGTTAAGAGACGATACGCGCCTGTCCATGATATACCTCTGGGACAAGGGCGCGGGCGGCACTGTTCCCATTGACGAAAAAGTATCCGCGCTTGCCGATGTTCCGGCATCCGGCAAATGGTTTGACTTGCTGACAAGCGGCCGCGTAATCAACAGCCGCGCGGCGGATATGCCGGAGGAGGAGGGCGCGTATCTGGTATCCCTCGGGGTAAAATCGGTATTTGTATTGCCGGTTTTTATAAAAGGCAGTTTTTGGGGTACGGTCGTTTTACAAAGCTATTCCGGCGGTATATATTATGACAGCGGTACGATTGAAGCGGATATCCTGCATATTACGGCGCGTTTATGCGCGCAAGCCACTATCCGCGCCAATGCCGAACGCGAGAAAAAAGAGTCGATGCAAAAACAAAAAGAAATGGAGATATATCAAAAAACGTTTTTGGAAAATATCCTGAACGGGCTTGAAACGATGATTTGTGTCACCAATCCGAAAACAAACGAAATTCTCTTTATAAATAACAGTATGAAAGACCATTTAGGTATCGAGGGCAATCCTGTCGGTCAGTTATGCTACAAGGTTTTGCAGAGCGGAATAGATAGAGTTTGCGATTTCTGCCCCGTCCCGCGCCTTGCCGATGAGCCGGATACAGTCGTGGAATGGGATAAGTACGGCACAATTAAAGGCTGTGTTTACAGCAGCATTGACCGTCTTATTGATTGGCCCGGCGGTCATA
>WRJE01000002.1 GCA_009782385.1 Oscillospiraceae bacterium
CAATCATATATACAACTATCAAGCGAAAATGGAAGTTGGCCCGTTAAAGTTCCTATACCGTGATAAAGAGGAACATCAGATGAAAAGCGGTTACGGGTTCTACATCGAAGCTGTTACCAAGATTAAGGTAAATCAAGTAAGTGATGTAGGTATCTGCGGACAAGCTAAGACACGGAAGCATACGGAGAAAGTAGAACCGCCGACACAGGCACGTTACTATGCTCCGAGTACGGTCAAGCCGCAGAAGGTAACGAACAGGAACGGGACACAGAATGATTTCCTAGACCTTACATCAGACAAGAAGAACCCGGACACGAAGTTTACGACACCGGAGAACAAGATATCGGAGTACAAGAACAAGCTGATATATACCGACCCGAACTGGGCTGACGGTCGCCACTTCTTTGACATGAGGTTTCAAGGCGGCGGCGTTGCGGGTAAGAACTGGTGTTTACTGAGGAAGGGTACGGTTGCCAACAAGCAGTATGTAGACATCAAGGGTAATATGTACGAGGATGACCATACGGGGTAAAGAGAGAGATAAATTTCTGACCCCCGAATTGACCCCGAGAAACTCATTTTTGACCCCCAAAATAACTAAAATTCCTGTTTTTACCTTTGGTGTTATACCAATACGAAACCCCGCAACCGTTGTAGTTGCGGGGTTTTCTTTGGTGACCCGCCGCGGATTCGAACCGCGGACACCCTGCTTAAAAGGCAGGTGCTCTGCCGACTGAGCTAGCGGGTCATTTGTGTCGTCCATCACTTGCCACGAGTATATTACAACATACAAAAGCACTTGTCAAGCCTTATTTTTAACTTCCACGGCAATTTGCACGGCAATTTCTGTACACGACAAATTTATTTTCAGTATTGTCATTCTCTTTTATATGTGTTATACTGTTCCGGTAAGTGCCCGCGGCTAGGTTTGGGATCTCACCGTTCCCATACTTTGCTGTGAGGCGAAAAAATAAGAAAGGTGATTTATTATGTTGCTTAAAGAGCAAAAAACGAACATTATCGAAGGAAATCGCATCCACGAAACCGACACCGGTTCGCCGGAAGTCCAAATCGCGATTCTCACAGAGAGAATCAACCAATTGACAGAGCATCTTAAAATCCACAAAAAGGACAACCATTCGCGCAGAGGTCTTCTGAAGATGGTCGGCGCGCGCCGCTCGCTCTTGGATTACCTTATTAAAAAGGATATCGAGCGTTACCGTGCCATCATTGCCAAGCTGGGTATTAGAAAGTAGGAATATAATATAATGAACAAAAGAGTTTTTAACAGCAAAACCTATGCCATCCAACTCGGTGGGCGTGAGCTTTCGGTTGAGATAGGCAAGATTGCGGAACTGGCAAACGGTTCGTGCGTACTCAAGTACGGCGACACGGTCGTGCTGGTGACCGCCACCGCGTCAAGCAAAGCGCGTGACGGGTTGGATTATTTCCCGTTATCCGTGGATTTTGAAGAACGCCTTTACGCCGTTGGGCGTATACCCGGCTCGTTCATGCGCCGTGAGGGTCGTCCCTCTGAGCGTGCCATACTTGCCTCAAGGCTTATCGACCGCCCCATGCGCCCCCTGTTCCCCGGCGATATGCGTAACGATGTCTCCGTCATGGCGACAATACTGTCGGTCGAGAGCGATAATTCGCCGGAAATACTGGCTATGATTGGCGCGTCAATCGCCGTATCTATTTCGGATATACCGTGGAACGGTCCGATTGCCGGCGTACACGTGGGTATGACGGACGGCAAACTGATTATAAACCCCTCCGCCGCCGAACGCGAAATTTCAGACCTCAACCTCACCGTTGCCGGTTCTAAAGACAAAGTCGTTATGATTGAGGCGGGCGCGAACCAAGTGCCTGAGGACAAGATGTACGAGGCGATAATGACCGCGCACGAAGAGATTAAAAAACTCTGTGCGTTCATTGACGGTATCGTTGCCGAAATCGGCAAGCCCAAGTTTGAATACGCGAAGAGCGGCTTCAACTATGATATGTTTAACGAGCTGAATGATTCTATACTCGATAAAATCCGCCATGCCCTTGACACGGACGACAAGAACGTGCGCGAAGCGCGTATGAACGAACTCCGCGTTGAGATAATGCCGGGATTGCTCGAAAAATATCCCACGGCGGAGCAGGATTGGGGCGAGGTCGTCTATAAACTTCAAAAAGCCGTCGTCCGCGCTTGGCTGCTTGACGGAAAACGCGTTGACGGGCGCGGAATGCTCGATATACGCCCGTTGGCGGCAGAAGTCGGCATACTGCCGCGCGTCCACGGTTCGGGACTGTTCACGCGCGGTCAGACACAGGTACTAACCGCCGCGACACTGGGCATGATTTCCGATAACCAAAAATTGGATACCATTTATGACGATGAGAGCAAACGCTTTATGCACCACTATAACTTCCCGCCGTATTCGGTCGGCGAAGCCCGCCCCTCGCGCGGTCCCGGCCGCCGCGAGATAGGCCACGGAGCGTTGGCGGAACGCGCGCTCGAACCGGTCATTCCGAACGAGGAGGATTTCCCGTACTGCATAAGGCTGGTAAGCGAGGTTGTTTCGAGTAACGGTTCAACATCACAAGGCGCGATTTGCGGCTCAACGCTTGCTCTTATGGACGCGGGCGTACCGATAAAAGCTCCTGTTGCCGGAATTTCAAGCGGGCTTATTACAGAGGGTGACAACTGGAAGACATTTGTAGATATTCAAGGCGTTGAGGACTTCTACGGCGACATGGACTTTAAGGTTGCCGGAACGAAAACGGGTATTACCGCGATTCAAATGGACTTGAAGATTGACGGGCTTACTCCGGAAATTATCAAGAGCGCGTTTGACATAACTCGTGACGCGAGATATAAGATACTCGATGAAATTATGCTTGACTGCATACCCGAATCGCGCGATGAAGTCTCCCCCTACGCGCCGAAGATGATTCAGACGCAGATTGATGTTGACAAGATACGCGATGTTATCGGCAAGGGCGGCAGTGTTATACAGAAAATCGTTGCCGACACGGGCGCGAAAATTGACATCGAGGACGATGGGCGCGTGTTTATATCTTCATCGAACCGCGATAACTGCTCTAAAGCACTTAAAATAATAGAATCCATTGTGCTTGACCCGCAGATAGGCGATGTGTTCTACGGCAAGGTTACGCGCATTATGACATTTGGTGTGTTTGTTGAGTTTGCGCCCGGCAAAGAGGGTATGGTGCATATCTCAAAGCTGGCTAAAGAGCGTGTTGCCAAGTGTGAAGATGTGGTTAATATCGGAGATATGACATGGATTAAGTTCATCGAGAAGGACGACAAGGGAAGAATCAATATGTCGAGGAAAGACTGCGAACAGAATTTTCAGTGATTTATGTGAAGTAGGGACACCGCTCGTGAGCGGTGTCCCTACCAGAATAGCTTCTGATGTTCATTAAATCACAACTTCTTTTTATTTTCTATAATTCTCTTTATAAATTCCGATTTACCGTCTATATAAGCGTCTATATCGTTTCCATGTTTCACGGCAAGCTGCTGTTTCAACTTTCCGTATTCATCTGCGGCTGCTTTATCGCCGCGCAGATAATTCCGAAATTTCAAGTGCCTAATCATTTCCGCGCTGTCTGAGGGGCAAACGTAAAGGTGATGCCGCATAAAATCAAATTGCTTTATGGGATTGAACGCTTCACGTTCTGCAATACCGTAATCCCCATCATGCCGCCAGCCTGCCACAGCGAGTTTTTCGCAGACTTGCGGGAATACTTCATACAACGCAATTTCAATGTCGATGTCAATTATCGGTTTTGCGGCAAGCCCGGTTACAGACGTACTGCCGACATGATGAATGGCGACAGCTAAATATCCGAGGTTAGACGCAAGATACTCGCGTATACGCTCGAACTCCCGCGCCCATTGCGGATTATATGGCTCAACGACAATCGGACTTAGCCATTTCCCACGCCTATAAATGGAAGTATATGTTAGCTTCCCGTTAATCCGCTCCGATTTCATAAGGTCAATCGTGCCAATCGTTTCATTAAACGGCTCAATAACCCACGGTTTTATATCTGTCACAACTTCACGCCCAAGCGTGATATGCGGTTTGTACTCACGTTTTTCGAGCGCAAATCCCGCAACGTTCAGCTTGTCGGTCAACTCCCGCTGTAAATCCAATAACGGCTTGCTCCCATGCAGACCTGCCCACCATATATCGCCGCCGTCACGTTTGAAGCGACCAACGCAATCAATCGTTATGTTGAACAATTCAAAACTGACGGTATCCAGTACAGATTTCACGGCGGCGGTTTGCTTATCGTCACACTCGCCGAGAAAAGCGAGGGTTAGGTGCAGATTTTCCGGCGCGGAGAAGTTGCCGCGCTGTGATTTGCCGCGCAGTTCATCACGCAAGGCGAGCAAGCGCGAACGGGTTTCATTATTGAAGTTGACGGCGATAAACAAACGCATCTATTTCCCACGATCCCTTATCAAGCGGGATAGACTTCTATCATAAGATGCCTCCGCCTCTTTAGAAAAGAAGCACGCCGGGAACTCGCCGCCTTTTAGGTGGTAGGCTATGCACTCGCAGCATTTCCCACGGCGAGGGCAGGAGTATGTACACGGACATTTCATGGACTTGTTGTTTTCACAGGACATTTCGTCACGCTCCTATTATTTTCACATAAAATTTTCGATTCCTCGGCGGGTCGAACTCGCAAAAGTAAATTCCCTGCCAAGTTCCCAAAACCAGTTTACCGCCATCTATTATCACCGTTGCGCTCGAACCCATCGCCGATGCTTTCAAATGAGCAGCACTATTACCCTCGCCATGCCGGAACTCCGCACGGTCGGGAAACGCCTTGTTAAGCCCGATGAGCAAATCGTGGATCACATCCGGGTCTGCGTTTTCATTAATCGTAATCCCCGCCGTTGTATGCGGGCAGTAGACCACGGCTATACCGCTCGTTATACCGCTATTGGCAACGGCTTCACGGACTTGTGTGGTAATGTTATATAAATCCTCGCGCTGTGCGGATAGAGTGTATTTGTAGAGCATAATTTATCTCCTATATTTCGCTTTATCTATAAACATTATATCATAATTATTAGTTGATGCAATATACCAGACGCATATTAGGTTTAATTTTTCTTGTTACAAACGAACCAATAATTATTGCCTGCCGGGGGTTGCGCCCCGGCGGGTTTTGTGTTAGAATATACAGGGTAATAATGCGCGAATTTTCATCTTTAAGGAGATATTTATATGAAACTGTCGGACGTTAAAACCATTCTGGACGCGAAGATTTTCTGCCACGATGATCTGCTTGACGAGGAGGTTAACTCGGCTTGCGGCTCTGATTTGATGAGCGATGTTTTGGCGTTCGTTAAAAACCAGAGCATACTTTTGACAGGTCTTAACAATCAGCAGGTCGTGCGGACAGCCGAAATGATGGACATGAGCTGCATTGTTTTCGTGCGAGGGAAAGCACCGGAGGCATCTGTCATTAACCTTGCGGAGGCTCGTGGGCTTGCGCTTATGGCGACTGAGCTTACTATGTATCAAGCGTGCGGGAAGCTGTATGCCGCCGGATTGGGTGATACATAATGGAAGCTCTCAGATTAGAGTTTAACATAGACGGCGATGATTTCCAAGCCGCCGGAGAGGCTTCGTCAAAGACTAAACGCGCCCTTAAAAAACTGGGGCTGCCTCCTGATACCATACGCCGGGTGGCTATTTGTATGTATGAGGGCGAGATTAACATGGTAATCCACGCGAACGGAGGCACTGTCACGGTCGAAGTGGACGAAACCGCCGTAAAAATTACTCTTGCCGACCGCGGTCCGGGCATCCCGGATATATCCTCCGCGCTGACGGAAGGATTCTCGACCGCCACGAACCAAATACGCGAACTGGGATTCGGCGCGGGCATGGGGCTTCCCAATATGAGAAAGTATTGCGATGATATGGATATAAAAACGGAGCTGAACGTTGGAACAACGGTAACTATGACGGTTAATTTTTAGAAGAGATTTCAGAGGGTTTGATATGCCGATTTCGGTGCGATTGGACAAAGAAAAATGCAAAGGCTGCACACGTTGTGTAAAGCAATGTCCTGTTGAAGCCATTCGTGTGCGGTTCGGTCATGCCAAAATATTGGAAAATAAGTGTATAGACTGCGGGCAATGCGTTAGGGCTTGCCCCCAACGGGCAAAAAAAGCCGTTGCTGATCCGCTTGAGAGAATGGATGATTTCAAGCACACGATTGTGCTGCCCGCGCCCGCCCTCTATGGGCAATTCCACAATCTTGACAACATAAATGTTGTTCTTCAGGCGTTGTTGGACATGGGTTTTGACGAGGTGTTTGAGGTTGCCGCCGCCGCCGACATGATATCGGATTTGACGGCGCGAGAGCTTTATGAAAGAGCCTTTGAAAAGCCCGTAATATCTTCTGCCTGCCCCGCTGTCGTAAGGCTTATAAGGCAGAGATTTCCTAACCTTATACCGCATATCTCGCGGCATATCGCACCTGTTGAGCTTGCGGCGAAAATCGCGCGTGAACGCGCCGTTCTCAGAACGGGGCTTTCCGACAGCGACATCGGGGTTTTCTTTGTAACGCCTTGTCCCGCCAAGGTGACGGAGGCGCATAATCCTATCGGGCTGGATGAACCCGTTATTAACTATGCCGTATCAATGGCGGATGTTTATAAGCGGTTGCTGCCGCTTATGAAGAAGTCAGATAATCTGCCGGAATTACGTACATCCGGGCTTGTGGGCGTTGGATGGGCTGTCGCCGGAGGCGAATCCGCGCCGCTTAAAAAATATAACGCTATCGCCTGCGATGGGCTTGACAACGTTATCAAACTTTTGGATTCCATTGAGGACGGGCAGCTGCCGGAGGTAGACTACATAGAGCTTTCTGCCTGTGTGCCGGGCTGTGTTGGAGGCTGTTTCACGGTGGAAAACCCGTTCGCGGCTCGTTCGCGGATTGTAAGGTTCACGGGGTCTGAGACGGCGAACACGCCCGTGGATATAAATGACGTTCACAGATTCTGGCGCACGAAGCGCATTAAGCATATACCGTCTACTATACTTGACGAGGATTTTGGAAAGGCTATACAGAAGCTGAAACAAATTGATATGCTGACATTAAAACTGCCGGGATTGGACTGCGGTTCGTGCGGAACGCCGGGCTGTCACGCGCTGGCTCAGGACGTTATATTGGGTTATGCCGATGAATCGGACTGCATCTTCAACGCAAGAGACAGCATGGACGGCACGGATTATTTGCCGCCGCCGTTCAGAAGGCAGGGGACAGAGAACAGTTAACAGAGAACAACGGACGGCGCGTCAAGAATGCCGCGCCCTACGTAGGGGCGGTCGTCCCGTCCGCCCGCGTTAAATATATAATGTGCCGTTTTTTACCAACGGGACGACCAAGGGTGTCCCCTACAGGAGAAATTTGCGGACTTGACAACAACCCCGTCCCTACAAGGGGATACAATTTGTGAGCAAACAAAGAAAATGAATCATATTTACCAAGATGTGATTGTTAGGGAAGGCCAAGTTTGAATCCATTTTTGAACTTTCTTATCATAGATTTCTTTCGTAATCTTCGCTTTGTTAGGTCGGACTATCTGTGAAAACAAGTCGTTCAGCCCAAAAGGAGCGTAAACTTGAAACCGGTTGTTCATGAGCCTAACACCTACAGATGTCGCTGTCGTAGGCCAAGTGTTTATTGCGGATTCGATAGAGTTATAAGGTGCGATGTCGTATCCAAAGTGATTTCCGTACCACAGATGAACCCTTGCTTGATTTTTCACATCTATTTTGAGTGGGCAATCTGAAAACTTATTTTGAATTGTCTGAATTACCATATTTTCTGATTCCAATGATAAATCGCAATCAAAATAAACGAAATCAATATCGTTGATTCCTTTTAACGGAGGATTACCGTTTTGGTAGTTCCACACAGTTTGTGCGATACATCCGGCGCCGATATAGTATTCAGGTAAGTTTAGGGTCTGACTTTCTTCGATGATTTGGTAAAGAAGTCTATTATCACAGAGGATTTTGTGCAATATCTCGGCTTGATTTGATAATTGAGCGTTTTTTCCTATCATTCCATCACGTCCGTTTATTAACATTATTATTGCAATGCCGCAGAGCCTTAGAGTTAGACTTCACCTTCTGCCTGCCACGCTTATTATCCCATATTCATTACAGGATAACAAGTTTTTTGATACAGGATAATGAAATATTTTCTAACGGAGAGCCTCTATGTTTAATGCTGTGTTTTACGTTTTGTACAAACTTAATAGAATAAGCAGGTGTAATTATGATAGTTAAGGACTTGATAAACGCGCTGGGATGTGATATGCTGTCGGGGACGGAGGATACTCTGTCACGCGAAGTCACGGGCGGGTACTGCGGCGACCTGTTGAGTTGGGTCATGGGACGCGCCGGAGAGGGTGAAGCATGGGTCACGATTATGCCCAACGTCAACGTTGCGGCCGTTGCGTCACTGACCGATGTATCATGCGTCATTCTGGCGGAGGGCGTTAAGCCCGACGCGGTTCTCTTGGAACGCGCGATAAGGGAGGAGCTTCCGCTGCTTGCGAGTAAACTGTCGGCGTTTGAGCTATGCGTGAAAATCGGTGATTCTCTTAAATGAGAGCTTTTTACGATTTGCATATTCACTCGTGCCTCTCTCCCTGCGGCGACACGGATATGACCCCCGGTAATATCGCGGGTATGGCGGCTCTCTGCGGTCTGCAAATTATAGCCGTTGCCGACCATAACACCTGCCGGCATTGCCCCGCAGTAGTTGCGGCGGCGCGTGAACACGGATTACTCGCCGTTCCGGCGATGGAGCTTACAACAGCGGAAGAGGCGCACATTTTGTGTCTGCTGCCTGATTTAGACGCGGCGGCGGCGTTTTCGGACTATGTGTACGCCAGATTGCCGGACATAAAAAACAGGGCGGATATCTTCGGTGAACAGACTATACTCGGCGAAGGTGACGAGCCTGTCGGAGTTGAGGAGAGGTTGCTGCTCTCCGCCACGTCAATAAGCGTCTATGACACCGCGCCGCTCTTGAAAAGTTTCGGAGGTGTCGCGATCCCGGCGCATATCGACCGTTCATCGTTTTCCGTTATGTCGAACCTTGGTATGTGGGACGACAGTTGGGGATTTGCCGCGTATGAGGTTTACAATCGGGGAAAAGACTATCCGGAATTGAACGAGCTAAAACGCATATCAAACTCCGACGCACATAACCTAGAATCCATGCGTGACGCGGAAAATGAACTGGAAATTAAAACAATGAGCGCAAAATCAGTTATTGAACAGTTGAGAGTGGAGAATTGAGAATTGAGAATTATGGCGGCAAATAAAAACATAATAACTCTCAATTCTCAACTCTCAATTCTTAATTAAATAAAGGAGGTTTAGGCGGTATGCCCAATCAAAAAACCAAGATACCCTTCAAAGGCACACCCGAGCAAGAGAAGAAACTGCGTGAGGTGATTGAAAAGCATAAGGACGGCAAAGGCTCTACAATGATTATCCTGCAAGAGGCGCAGGGGATTTACGGCTATCTGCCCGAGGAAGTGCAGCTTATCATTGCCGAATCTATGGATATGTCATTATCCGAGGTTTACGGCGTGGTGTCGTTCTATTCACAGTTCTCGCTGAATCCAAAGGGGGAACACGTTGTCGCAGTCTGTATGGGTACGGCGTGTTACGTCAAGGGTGCGGGAGATATTCTGGAAAGAATAGAGAAAAAACTTAACTGCAAGGCCGGAGAGGTCACTCCCGACGGCAAGTTCTCAGTTGATGCCGTGCGCTGTATCGGCGCGTGCGGGCTTGCTCCGGTTATCACCATCGGCGACAATGTTCACGGCAGGCTTGAGGCAGATCAGGTTGACGGCATTTTAGAGCAGTATATGAAATAATGACAGAGCTAAGTCTTTATGTGCTGGACATAGTGCAGAACAGCATAACGGCGGATGCGTCGCGCATTGATGTCAATCTGGTCGAGCGTTTAGGCACATTAACATTTGAGGTAAAAGACAACGGGCGCGGCATGAGCGCGGAAATGGCGGAGAAGGTCACCGACCCGTTTACCACATCGCGGACGACAAGGCGTGTCGGACTGGGACTGCCGTTCCTAAAACTGGCGGCGGAACAGACCGGCGGGAGCTTAGAACTCTCCAGTGAGTTGGGCGTTGGCACAAGCCTTTCGGCGTTGTTTCAGACGGAACACATCGACATGGTGCCGCTCGGGGATTTTGCCGGAACGGTCGTAACGCTGATACAGGGTGCGCCTGATATACGCTTTGTTATAAAGCGCGGGCGTGATGACAAAGAGTATACCCTTGACACGGACGAGCTGCGCGAGGTGTTGGGCGGCGATGTGCCGCTGAATGAACCGGATGTTTTGACATGGATAAACGATTATGTGACAGAAAATGAATTGTCGCTGTAGGGCGCGACGACCCCGGCGCGCCATATATAAACCACGGGCGGCCGATGACCGCCCCTACAAATGCTAACATAATATTATAAGGGAGGAATATATCTTGAAATCCTTGGAAGAACTTAAAGCTATCCGCGAAAAGACGCGCGGTCAGATGCACCTTAGAAAAGAGGACGGTCCAGACAACACGCGGATAGTCGTGGGTATGGCGACTTGCGGCATTGCCGCCGGAGCGCGTCCCGTTTTGGCGGCGGCTGTCGAGCAGGTATCACGCCGCAGTCTTGAACACGTAGCTGTCACGCAGACCGGATGTATCGGCGTTTGCCGCCTTGAACCTATTGTCGAGGTTTATGTTCCGGGGAGCGAAAAGGTGACATACGTGGATATGAACCCGGAGAAAATGGAGAAAGTTATCGCGGAGCATATAGTCAATGGGCGTATTGTTACGGAATATACTATAGGCGCGAACGAATAGGAGGTTCAAATATATGGAGTTTGTCAGAAGTCACATTTTGGTGTGCGCGGGTACAGGCTGCACGGCATCGAAATCTCACGAGGTTTTTGATGAGCTGGTTAAGCAGCTTGAATCAAACGGTCTTGATAAGGAAGTCAAGGTCATAAAAACCGGGTGCTTCGGGCTGTGTGAACTGGGTCCCGTTGTAGTCGTATATCCCGAGGGTTCATTCTATTCGCGTGTTACTCCCGACAACGTAAAAAGGATTGTCGAGGAGCATATCTTAAAAGGGCGTATCGTCAGGGATTTACTTTACCATGAGACGGTTAAGAAAGATAATATCAGTTCGATAAACGAGACGGGCTTTTATAAAAAACAGCTCCGTATCGCGCTTCGCAACTGCGGTATTATTAACCCCGAGAACATTGACGAGTATATCGCGTATGACGGCTACGCCGCTCTAGCGCGGGCACTCACCGAGCAGAAGCCGGAAGAGATAATCGAAATAGTCCAGAAATCCGGGCTGCGCGGGCGCGGAGGCGCGGGCTTCCCCACCGGAAGAAAGTGGGAGTTTGCCGCAAAGGCGCAGGGCGAGGAAAAATATGTCGCGTGTAACGCGGACGAGGGTGACCCCGGCGCGTTTATGGATCGCTCGATTTTGGAGGGCGACCCGCACAGTGTACTCGAGGCGATGGCAATAGCGGGCTATTGCATCGGAGCTGAAAACGGCGTTATTTATATACGCGCGGAGTATCCCATTGCCGTTCACAGACTTGAAGTTGCCATCGGACAGGCTAAAGAATACGGATTCCTTGGAAAAGGCATTTTCGGTACGGACTTTAATTTTGACATCGAGATACGGCTCGGCGCGGGCGCGTTTGTCTGCGGCGAAGAGACCGCCCTCATCTCATCGGTCGAGGGCAGGCGCGGCGAACCGCGTCCGCGTCCGCCGTTCCCCGCCGTAAAAGGCATATTCGGTATGCCTACATTGCTTAACAATGTCGAAACTTACGCCAACATCCCTTGGATTCTCCAAAACGGCTGGGAGGCTATGGCGAAAATCGGCACGGAGGGCGCGAAAGGTACTAAGGTCTTCGCGTTGGGCGGCAAGATTACCAACACGGGGCTTGTCGAAGTGCCGATGGGTACTACCATACGCGACATAGTCGAAGTAATCGGCGGCGGTATTCCCGGAGGGAAGAAGTTTAAGGCGGCACAGACAGGCGGTCCGTCGGGCGGCTGCATACCCGCTTCGCACATCGACACTCCGATTGATTATGAAACGCTTACTTCCATAGGCTCGATGATGGGTTCGGGCGGACTTATCATCATGGACGAAGACAACTGCATGGTTGACATTGCCAAATACTTCCTTGATTTTACCGTTGAGGAATCGTGCGGCAAGTGCGTACCGTGCCGTATCGGTACGCGCCGTATGTATCAGCTGCTCGAAAAGATAACCGAGGGCAACGGCACGATGGAAGACTTAGACACGCTTGAGGAGCTCTGCGAACATATCAAGCAGAACAGTCTCTGCGCGTTGGGCGGCAGCGCGCCCAACCCCGTGCTGTCCACGATAAAGCATTTCCGTGAGGAATACGTTGCTCACGTCAGGGACAAAAAATGCCCTTCGGGCATATGCAAAAATCTGCTGACATATAAGATTCTCGATAACTGCAAAGGCTGTACGGCTTGTACCAGAGTTTGCCCGGTAAACGCTATCACGGGCAAGGTCAAGGAAGTACACGTCATCGACCCCGCGAAGTGCATTAAATGTAACGCTTGCGTGGAAAAATGCAAGTTCAACTCGATTATAAAGGAATAGGAGGGAATGGCTTTGGATACAGTTAAACTTAAAATTAACGGCAGAGAGGTGGACGCGCCGAAAGGCTCGACTATCCTTGAGGCGGCTCGTCTTGCGGGTATTCAGATACCCACGCTTTGCTATATGAGAAACCTTAACGAAATAGGCGCGTGCCGTATTTGCGTCGTCGAGATTAAAGGCGCAAGAAACAATGTCGCCGCTTGCGCCTATCCGGTCAGCGAGGGCATGGAGGTGTTTACGAACACCGATAACATCGTTAAATCGCGCAAGGCTACTCTTGAGCTTATACTCTCCAACCACCGCATGGACTGCCTGACTTGCCTTCGCAACACGAACTGCGAGCTTCAGAAGTTGGCGGCGGATTTCGGGATTCAGCACGTTCGCTACAGCACGGACAAGACCGACCCGGAGATTGAAGCGTCTGAAATGCACCTTGTACGCGATAACTCGAAGTGCATTCTCTGCCGCCGCTGTGTGGCGGTTTGCAAGAAGAATCAAGTAGTCGCCGTCATCGGTCCGAACGACAGGGGCTACGAGACACACATCTCCTGCGCGTTTGACCGCAATCTGGCGGAAGTGCCGTGCGTGTCAGACGGACAGTGCATGGTTGCCTGCCCCACGGGCGCGTTAACGGAAAAAGACGACACGGAAAAAGTCTGGAAAGCTCTCGGAGACCCGTCAAAACACGTTGTTGTCGGTGTCGCGCCGTCAATCCGCGTGACTTTGGGCGAATGCTTCGGCAACCCCATCGGCACGAACGTTGAGGGTAAGATGGTAGCCGCCCTTTACAGGCTCGGTTTCGACAATGTATTTGACATTAACCACACCGCCGACCTTACAATCATGGAGGAGGGACCGGAGTTCCTTAAACGCCTTGAAAAAGGCGAGAGACTGCCGATGATTACCTCCTGCTCTCCGGCGTGGATTCGGTTCTGCGAAAAATTCTATCCCGACTTCATCCCCAATCTGTCCACCTGCAAGTCGCCGCAGCAGATGTTCGGGGCTGTCACCAAGACGATGTACGCCAAAGACAAGGGCATCGACCCCAAAGACATCGTGACCGTTTCCATAATGCCATGCACCGCCAAGAAATTCGAGATTCACAGGGAGAACCAACAGGCGGTTGACGGTCTTGACGATGTGGATGTCGCGCTGACAACAAGAGAGCTTGCGCGTATGATTTCACGCGCCGGAATTATGTTCAACGAGTTGCCGGAGGAGAGCTTTAACGAGACCGCCAGCACTGCCGGGCTTATATTCGGCACGACCGGAGGGGTCATGGAGGCCGCGCTCAGAACGGTTTGCGAACTTGCCACAGGGCAGTCGCCCAAGAGCCTTGACTTCCTTGAGGTACGCGGGATAGGCGGCATTAAAGAGGCGGAATATGACATTGGCGGCAAAACCGTCAGATGCGCGACTGCTTCCGGGCTTGCCAACGTGAAGAAACTGCTTGATATGATTAAGCGCGGTGAGAAGGAATATGATTTCATCGAAATGATGGCGTGTCCGGGCGGGTGCGTCAACGGCGGCGGACAGCCAATACAGCCCGCGTCTGTACGCAACAATGTTGACTTACGCAAAGAACGCGCCGAGGCAATCTATGTTGCCGACAAGCGGTCAAATATGCGTAAATCTCACGTAAACCCGTTTATCAAGCGGCTATATGACGAGTATTTTGACGCACCCGGCAGCGAAAAGGCGCACAAGGCGTTACACACAAGTTATAAAGCGCAACCGAGATATAAACTGGATTAAATTTTGCGGACAGGAGATTGAAAAACCCCCGCCAATCGGCGAGGGTTTTTTGCGTGGGACGGGCGAACCGTCCCCTACAATTTCATCACACGTAATCTTGCGTATACGCCGAACAGTAACAGGCTTCCGGCAAACAATGCCAGTGTCAGTGAAATATATAGCATTTTGCCGCCTGTCTGCGGTAAATCTCCAAGCGGAACATCTTCGTTGAAGTCATCGAATATCCATTCTCCGTCGTCGTCATTCCAACTCCACTCGCCGAGCGGTACGTCAAAGTCGTCAAACTCGATGAAAGTCGTCTGCTCCGTAACCGGGTCGAACCGAGGTTCTAGCTTGTTCTGCGGTAAGGTCGGCACGGGGGGTGCGCTGCGGTTAGTGCCGCCGGGAATTTCGGGATTTGGCTGTCTCTGGGTAAAGTCGATGTCGGGGAAGTCTTCGTGAGTTAAATCTTCGGGAATTGTTATATTTGTGGGTGTCACTTCTTCCGGCGTTGTACCGGGGTCACCGGGAGGGTTGCCGTTATCTTCGCCGCCTTCGTCATCAACGCCCGGTGAGGTTGTCGGGTCTGTTGTTGGGTCTGACGAGGGAGATATAGAAGGTGACGCAGAGGGAGACGCGGACGGAGACGCTGTCGATTCGGGCGGGTATCCCGGCGGGGGTGTTGGCGGTGGCGGCGGTGGCGGCGGTGGTGGCGGTGGTGAATCCGGTGGTTGAGTTGTGTTGTTAACGGTTATATAATAAGTCACGTTAGCTGCGAATGTTACCACGTCACCGTCTTCGTGCGGAGTAATTCCGTCATAAACTCCGCCGTCAATGTATATCGCGCCAAAATCGTACCCATCGGGCATATCTTTTTCTGATACTTCGTATGTACCGGGTTCAACAGACCATGTATCAATCCAGTCATCGAAATGGTCAGTGTGTTGGTCAAGATGCGCTTGTATATGATAATTTTGACCATCTACGGCATCCAAGTCAACTTCAAACGTAACGTTGAGATTACCGGGAGCATTACCGTTTACGGTCTTTTCTATTATGACGGTTGCGAAATCATCGTCATCGGGAATAACGTGCATAGGGTTCGGGGGGGGAGGTACTATACTGGTACTCGAGGCTTTCTTATTTTTGCCGGGGTTTTCGGGGTCAGGCACATCTGTTTCTACAATGATATCCAACTTTTCTAATTCATCTTCAATTTCCGGCGGGTATGTATCTTTCCCATCCCATGTTTTTTTAAGGTCTTCCCATATATCCGGCGGCAAATCATGTACAGTAAACTGTATATTTTTAATTTGTCCGCCGTTATTGCTGAAGCTGTACCATTTATCACTGCCGCATTTCGGGCATACATATGTGTTCCAATTATTGTCAACCACATATACGTCAACTCCGGAACCGGATGACGGAGTGGTCGTGCCTAAGAACAGAATATGTACATTTTTCTCGTTGAGAACCTTCTGCCCGCCGACAATACCGCCGCCGCAGTGAAAGCCTGCTTTGTCCACGTTGTATTCCCATAATTCACATCCGGAACTATAGTTTTTTGTGCTATAACAATCCGGTGTATGATTTCCGCAGAATTTGCTTGTCAGTTGATCGTCATTGAAAGGTCCGATGTGCGCCGCTGTCGGTGTCGGAATAAATAACATTATTAGGAACATCATCATTATAGTCAAGGATAGTTTGCGTTTCATAATAATAACCCCCTCAAAATAAAGTTTTCCCATGTTTATCTTCCTTTTGCATTATATAACATTTTCTGGAAAAAAGCAAGAAAAACTTTAACAAACCGACATATTTTTCCGATATGCACATATATTGATTATATTCGGCGCGACTATACCACCACTAGTTTTTTATTATGCACCCCCGTTCGTAGGGGCGGCCGTCCCGTCCGCCCGCGTTAAAAATAACGCCCCGTTTTTTATCAACGGAACGCGCGTTTTTATTAAAGGGGCGGGCGAGCCGTCCCCTACAAAAATCCCCTTAAAACAGGGACATTTGAGGTTCTTTCGGCTCAATCCTATATATATCCGCATATACATCCTTGGATTTATAAAAAATACCGTTTTTTCGGCACACATCCCGATAAATATCCCATAATCGGTCATTGTTCGGGCTTTTGCACTCGTAACTGTTGCCGAATGTTTGAATGTACCGCTGTTTCATGCCGGGAAAATGCTCATCCAGTTTGCGGTAGAAATACTCTCGGTCACCCTCCCGCATTGTTGTGCCGAAGCTGAAGTTTATAATCCCGCGCACCTTGGCGCGTATGCAGTAATCCAACAATCCCCGAAGATTTTCCTCCGTATCATTTATAAAAGGCAGTATAGGAGAAAACCACACAACCGTGGGAATCTCCGCGTCACGCATTGCTTCCAACACGGCAAACCGTTCCGCCGTAGTTGATACATCCGGCTCAACGATACGGCACAAATCTTCATCGTATGTGGTAAGAGTAATTTGAACTACGCACTTATAGTTGCCGTGTATCTTTTTAAGCAAGCCCGTGTCCCGCAGGATACGGGCGGATTTCGTTTGTATTGCCAGCCCGAATCCGTACTGTTCGATTACTTGAAGGCATTGCCGGGTAATTTGAAGTTCTTCCTCAAGGTGGATATACGGGTCGCTCATAGCTCCGGTACTGATTATACAGGGCTTGCGTTTGCGGCGAAGCTGCAATTCAAGAATTTTTGCGGCATCTCGCTTAATTTCTATGTCTTCAAAGGCGTGTTTCATCTGATAACACACGCTGCGGCTGTCACAGTAAATACAGCCGTGGGTGCAGCCACGGTAGAGATTCATGCCGTTTTGTGGTGAGAGTATAGTTTTATAATCGGCATAATGGTGCATTTCAAGCACCCTCTTTTTTCTTTTCCATATGTATAAACGACAAATTAGGCGATATTTTTTCCTCTTCACCGTAAACCGAATAACCCAGTTTAGAATACAGTGCAATATTTTTGTCGTCTAAATGCCCTGTAAAAAGCCGGAATACCGTAGTGTTAAACTCTTGCTCAATAGCGGTCATGAGCTTTCGCCCTATTCCCAGATTTTGATAATCGGGGTGTACAAACAGGCGTTCAATTACCGCACAGCCGTCTTCTTCGCGACCTCTGACAGAACCGATGATAATGCCGCCGTCAACGGCCTTTAGAATGATATGGCTCTTTGCCTGTTCAATAATATTGTCTAAAGTCTCCGCCAGCGGCGGGATATTGTTGTCATCATAACGCGCCGCGTTTTCCTGATACGCCAACTTTTGCAGGGTCAATATCTCGTCTAAGTCGTTTATGTTCGCGTGTTGTATTGTCATAAATGCCAATCCTTTCAATTATTTGTCTGCCTTTGTCACCCGTTGCCTTTATATGAATTGGTTACATATAAAGGAGGAACAATAATGAAAATAGTAATATCAAGCGGACACGGCAAACACGTTGCCGGAGCGTCCGGGTACATAGACGAAGTGACGGAAGCCCGCCGTGTCGTTCCCAAGGCTGCGGAGTATATGCGGCAAATGGGCGCGGTCGTGACAGAATACAACGAGGATACCGCGAAAAACAAAACGGACAACCTAAACACGATAATCAAATTCCACAACTCATGCAGCCGTGATTTCGATGTTTCCATACACTTCAACGCGGTTGAGGGTTTGCGCGATGCCGGAATAGGCGTTGAAACACTGTACTTTGACGGTAACACACAGACAAAAGCAATAGCCTCACGGGTCAGTAAAGCTATATCTAAAGCCGGAGGACTGATTCTGCGGCGCGGTGACGGTACGCTTGCTTCAACTTTGGGATTCATGCGGCTTACAAACAAGCCCGCGATACTTGTTGAGGTGTGTTTTGTCAACTCAAAGGCAGACGTTGACCTCTACAAAAAGAACTTTGACGCAATATGCCGCGCAATCGCGTCCGCCGTCATAGGGAGTGACGGCGCACAAGCGTCCGGCAAAACACCCGAAGAAATTACCGTTGATAACGCCGTTGCGGACGGTATTGTATCAGACAGAGACTACTGGCTCGGCGTACTGAGAGGCACGATACAGCCCAAGCCGGAATATGTTAAGATTGTACTTGACAGATACCGCGAAAAATCGCGGTGATTGCTATACACCTATGAACGATTTCATCAACTCATAGAGACTGTCCGACAACTCTTGGCTTTCCGTCTCGCCGATAAGCCGCAGAAGCGGCTCTGTTCCCGAAAAGCGGACACTCAGCCACCCGCCGTTTTCAAAGAGAACCTTGCATCCGTCTAAATAGGAAACATCCGAAACTTTCAGAGGAAACTCCGGCAAGCACTTTTCGCGCATAATCAGCCGGAGTATTTCCTCTTTTTTCTCGTTGCTGAACCGGAAATCCGCTTCGGTGACATACAGCTTCCCGGTCTGCGCGGTGATGTCCGCCCACACCTCCGACAGTCTGCGTCCCGTAACGGCAATCATCTCCACCAGCAGTGACGCGGCGTAAATGCCGTCCTTGCCCGCGATATGCCCCCTCACCGTCATGCCGCCGGAGCTTTCGCCGCCGATAATCGCGTCTGTCTCCGCCATCTTTGCCGAAATGTGCTTGAACCCGACAGGGACTTCATAGCACTTCTCTCCAAAGAGCGCGGCGACCCGATCTAGTAAATGCGTTGTGGTAAGGTTGCGAACGACCGCGCCTTTCCAGCCTTTGAACTTCAGAAGGTAGTAATAGAGCAGCACCAAAATATCATTCGGATGTAAGAATCTCCCCTTCTCGTCAACGACCCCCAGACGGTCGGCATCACCGTCTGTCGCAATGCCGATGTCGCAGTGGTTGTCCTGCACATAATTTTGCAGCGCGCCTAATGTCTTGACGTTCGGCGCGGGCAGTCTGCCGCCGAAGAGGGTATCCCTCCGCTCATGGATGACATCAACGTTGCACCTAGTCGTAATCAAAATCGTTTGCAGGCTTGTGCGTCCGACACCGTACATCGGGTCAAGGGCGATATTCAGTCCGGCGTTGCGTATCGCCTCTTGATTGACCGCTGAAAGGATACTGTCAACATACTCATTCTGCGGGTTAATTTCGGATATAAGACCGCTTGCCAACCCGTCCGCGTAAGGTATCGTTTTCGGCTTTTCAACCCGCTCAAGGCATTCTTCCAGTTCTTTTGTAAACACTTCGTTAGCGTCTCGTCCCCCGGAAGTAAAAATCTTAACGCCGTTGTAGACGGCGGGGTTATGCGAAGCTGTGATTGCAATGCCGTAAGGAAAACCTGTCCGCTTGACCTCAAACATAATCAGTGGTGTTGGCGCGGCTCTCGTTATCAGGCGCACAGGCACGTCATACGCGGCAAAAACCTCAGCCGCCCACTCCGCCGCAACGTCCGAGAGAAAACGGCGGTCAAACCCGATGACAACGCCTTTTTTTTCTTCGTTTGAAAGTTTCTCCACCAGTGCGGCTGCCAACAGCTGCACATTTTCTCTTGTAAACTCGTCCGCAATGATGGCTCGCCATCCGCCCGTTCCAAATTTAATCATCCCATTATTACCTCCACAACGCTGATTGCCCCGTTCGGGATACTTTGTATAGCGTCAACCGCCTTGCCGTCCTGTATGACGGACACAACGCCCTTTTCCACGCCGTCCGGGTTTTTAACCGTTATTTTATACTCCGCGCCGCGCCAACGGCGATTGACCGTGAAACCTTTCCAGTCCGCCGGGATGCACGGGTCAACGCGCAGACATTCATAATCCGGGCGAATACCAAGCATATACTGAGTGGCGGCAAAATATGCCCATCCGGCAGTACCTGTCATCCACGGGTGATTAGCCTGCCCGTGCAGCTCGTGGTCGCGTCCCATAACAAACTGGCAGTAGCTGTACGGTTCGGCTTTCCGCAAATCTATAATATCGTTCTGTTTCGCGGGACACAGAGCGTCATAGAACTTCATCGCGCGTGAACCTCTGCCCAGTAAGCACTCCGCAACCCATGCCCACGGGTTGGGGTGAGAGAAAACCGCGCCGTTCTCTTTAACACCGGGATAAACCCTGCCGATAAAGCCAAGTTCATCATCGGGTTTCGAGAAGCTCGGAGCGTTGAGCATAAGGCCGTAATCGGTGTAAAGGAAGCGGTCAACGGCATCCATCGCGCTCCGCGCCCGGTCGGGTTGGGCGGTTTCGGAAACGACAGCCCATGTGTTGCTCTCCATGAATACTTTTCCCTCGGAATTCTGATCCGATCCAATCACGCGCCCCGAAGCCGTATATCCCCGGCGATACCATTCGCCGTCCCACAGAACGTCTTCACAGGTTTTTATGGTTTTTTCTCTTATCTCGCGATATGTATCCGCATCGTCTTGTATTCCAAGCCATTCGGCAAGCTCAATAAAATGCCCCAACGCCCAGACGTGCAGAAACGACACCATCGCGCTCTCTCCGCCGCCCAAGTTCAGGCAGTCATTCCAGTCGGCGCGAAGTCCCAACGCGATACCGTTCTGACCTGTCTGCGAAGCGGTGAAGTCAAGACTGCGCTTGAGATGTTTGTATACCGTTGCCTCCCCTCCGTCCGCAAACGGTACGGATAATCCGCAAAAGTCACGGTCGCCCGTTTCCCGTACATACTCGCACACCGCCGGAATCAGCCAGAGCGCGTCATCGGCGCATACGTCCTCAATGCCGTGTATCATCGTTTGCTTGTCAAAACCCGGTATGACGGTCGGTGATTTGAAAGCGGGTTTTTCGTCATCTTTCGGCTCAAACCACATGGGGTCAAATAAGTGCAATCCATAGCCCGCCGCCGTCTGCCCGTTGAGAAGCTGTAACAGTCGGTTACGGCAGCCCTCCGGTTCCGCCGAAGGAATGCACATTGCGTCTTGCGCCGTGTCGCGGTAACCCAGTCCGGTACGCCCCCCAACCTCGATAAAAGACGCGAAACGGGAGAACAGCACGTTAATTTCAGCCTGATAGAGCGTCCAACTGTTGAGCATAAGGTTCATTTCTTCATGCGGCGTGTCAATTTGCATGACAGATATCTTGTCGTCCCAATATTTTTGCAGTTTCTTAAACGCTACGTCAACAGCACCGGGTTTGGCGTATTTGTCTCTGACAGTCTGTGCGACCGGCATCCCGCCTTCACCCAAGATGAACAGTAACCGTGTGCTTTGCCCCGCTTCCAGTTTGACGGTTTTCATCAACGCGCCGCAGTGATTTCCGGTCGTGCCTTGAGATGAAGAACACTGCCCCGCCTCCACGGCGGCCGGGTTGGTCTCCGTCTGCCAATTACCGATGAAAGTGTCGCGCAAAGCGTCAAAGCCGTCCGGTGTAAAATCAGCTGTAAAAAACTGATAACCGTCGGCTTCGTAATGAAGTTTATATTCGATAATACCGTCAGCTTGCCTGCTTCCGGCGCAGTAAAGGCTCATTTGCAAGTTCTGGTTGTCGATGTCGATATGGCGGAAAGAAAACTCACAGTAACCGAAGACAGACAGATTGCGTGGCTTTCCCGATTTGTTCTCCAGTGTCACGTCCCAGAGTTCGCAGCTGTCGCCCAACGGCACAAAGAGTGTCTGCTGACCGAGGATACCGCCGCGTTCGCAAAGAAAACGGCTGTATGACAGTCCGTGCCGCGCTTCATAGCGGTGCTTGGACAAATCCCCGCCCACAGGCTGCCATGACAGCGACCAATACTCGCCCGTGTCGTTGTCACGGACATAGATATAGTGTCCCGGTCTGTCTTTAGGTACGCCATTTGGACGGAAACGAGTAATTCTGTGATACTGCGGAGTTTTGTAAAAACTGTAACCTCCCGCGTTATGGGAGATAACAGTTACGAAGTCCTCCAACCCAAGATAGTTGGTAAAACTTACAGGGGCATCGGGTCGTGTAACCACATACTCCCTGCCGCAAAAATGGCCGTACTGCATAAAATATGCTCCTTCCAAAATCAGTTGTCCGCGTTTTTTCGCGATCTCTAAATACACTTTAATCAGTCCGAAAATGTGTAAATAGAGCAAGGAAAGGCAACTATACATGAGAATAAAAAAAATGTCAATAGCTCAAGCGTGTATCACGCGAATCGTGTGTTTTTCTCGTTTCAGAATAAAAAATTGCAATTATCGTTCATGGTGTGTTATAATTTAGTTTCCGGTCGAGCCTATAAACATCGATACGAAAGAGGGTTTTTGTATGAAACTTGTCAACGCCGCGGCCGAGCTGCATATCCCGGGCAATGTCCCGGTTCAAAACGCCCTAAGCCGTACCACCGCGCTGTGTATCGCCGCGCACCAAGACGACATTGAGATTATGGCATACGGACCAATCTCCGAATGTTACGACCGCTCTGACAAATGGTTCACCGGCGTGATTGTGACCGATGGCGGCGGCTCTCCCCGCAGCGGCGTTTACGCCGATTACACCGATGAAGATATGAAACGTATAAGAGCAAACGAGCAAAAATCAGCCGCCGATATCGGCGGATATTCCGCGCAGTTTTTGCTGGCATATAAAAGCGGCGAAGTAAAAGCCGCCGACAACCGCACTTTGATTGACGAGTTGAAGAATGTTATAATCCGGTGCGCCCCGGAAACTGTCTACACACACAACTTAGCCGATAAGCACGACACTCATGTGGCGGTGGCGTTGAACGTAATCCGCGCTCTGCGTGAAATTCCGGCGGAACAGCGACCTAAAAAAGTGATGTCCCTTGAGGTATGGCGCGCCCTTGACTGGTTGTGCGATGAGGATAAGACCGTATTCGACACAAGCGGTCACCCTAACATCGCGGCGGCTTTATTAGGGGTGCATGACAGCCAGATTATCGGCGGCAAGCGTTACGATTTGGCGGCAATAGGCCGCCGTCTCGCCAACGCGACATTTTTCGCGAGCCATGATGTGGATGATTCCGACAGCCTTACATTCGGTCTGGATATTACCGAGCTGGTAAACAGCGATATGTCACCCGCCGAGTACATAGGCAAATATATTGACAATTTCAAAAACGATGTCGGCAAGCGCATAGCCGCACTATCGTTGTAGGGCGCGGCATCCTTGACGCGCCGTTTTACAAAATAGGAGGAAGCAATATGAATTATCTTGGAGTTGAAATTGATATTAAAAACACCCCCATATTGGATCGTCAGTTTATTCCGATGTCCCTGTTTTGCAAGGAATATCTGAAATCGGCAAAAAAACCTGTTTCCATATGCGTGGAACGCAACGGCGGAATGTGTTCTGTGTATGACACCTTCATCACCGGAGAAAATGAGGCGGCCGACCGCTTCTATATCGAGCGGACGGTCAAATTCCTGCTGTGGATGAAAGGCGGCTATAAGGTCACAATATGCGGTGATGACGGAATCGCGGCATATATCAAAGAGCAGTACGGCGCGAGCGGAAAACGCGCCTTTGACAACACTTTTATGGCGCGTGTCTATGAACATCCGTTTGAAACGGAGGCTCTTGCGCTCACGGATAAACCTATCGAGAACGAGTGTCCTATGCAGGTTGGTGGCAACCAAAAGGGCTGCCGCATTGGGTTTGACGCGGGAGGAAGCGACCGCAAGGTGTCGGCGGTGATTGACGGTGAGGCAGTTTATAGCGAGGAGGTTGTGTGGCATCCCAAAGTCACCGCCGACCCGGACTATCACTATAACGGGATTGTAAGCGCGTTTAAGACAGCCGCCGAAAAAATGCCGCGCGTGGACGCGATTGGTGTCAGCTCCGCCGGCATATATATAAATAACCGCACCATGGTTGCGTCGCTGTTCTTAAAGGTGTCCCCGGAAGATTTTGACGGCAAGGTCAAGGATATCTACATCCGTGCCGCGAAAGAGATTGACGATGTGCCGCTGTGCGTTGTCAATGACGGCGATGTGACCGCGTTGGCGGGCGCGATGGAACTGGATGACGGCAGTGTGTTGGGTATAGCGATGGGTACAAGCGAGGCCGTTGGTTATGTCGATGAAAACGGCTGTGTTACCGGATGGCTCAACGAACTGGCGTTCGCGCCTGTGGATGCCAATAAAAACGCCATGGAGGACGAATGGTCGGGTGACATAGGCTGCGGTGTAAAATATTTTTCGCAGGACGGCGTAATCAAGCTCGCGCTCAATGCCGGAATCGCGCTTGACGCGGCTGCGACCCCCGGCGAAAAGCTGAAAGCCGTGCAGGGGATGCTGTCTGACGGCGACAGCCGCGCGGCGGACGTGTTCCGCTCGATTGGGTGCTATCTCGGTCACACACTGCCGTATTATTGGAGCTTCTACCGCTTCCGGCACGTACTTCTTCTGGGGCGCGTCATGTCGGGCGAGGGCGGTAACATAATCATCGAAACGGCGAAAGCTGTGTTGGCGGAGGAATATCCCGATTGCGGCTTCAATTTGCATATCCCGGACGAGCAGAATCGCCGGATTGGACAGAGCGTTGCGGCGGCTAGTTTGTAGGTATGTCTGAAATATATAAGTGAGGATGGACAAGATGTTGGAAAACAAAGGAAATTTCGGCGAATATGGCGGTCAGTATATTCCGGAGGAGTTAATGGGCGCGGTGTCGGAGCTTGAAAGAGCTTATGAGCAGTACAAAAACGATGCTTCATTTCAGAGAGAACTGACATATTTGCTGAACAATTACGCGGGCAGACCGTCACCGCTCTACTACGCGGCTAAAATGACGGAAAAGCTCGGCGGCGCGAAGATATACTTTAAGCGCGAGGATTTGAACCACACGGGTTCGCATAAAATCAACAATGTTCTCGGGCAGGCGTTACTTGCAAAAAGGATGGGTAAAAAACGGCTAATAGCCGAAACGGGCGCGGGACAGCACGGCGTGGCGACAGCCACCGCCGCCGCGCTTATGGGCATGGAATGTGAGATATACATGGGCAAGGAAGATACCGAACGCCAAGCCCTGAACGTTTACCGCATGGAACTGCTGGGCGCGAAGGTGCATTCCGTCACGAGCGGCACACAAACGCTCTCCGATGCCGTTGACGCGGCTATCGGCGCGTGGGTTCTGCGCTCGGACGACACGCATTATCTTCTCGGTTCTGCCGTTGGACCGCATCCGTTCCCGCTTATTGTCCGCGATTTTCAAAAGATTATAGGAAAAGAAGTCAAGGAAAAGGTTCTGGAGTTGGAGAATCGTCTCCCCGATGCGGTGCTTGCGTGTGTGGGCGGCGGCAGTAACGCAATCGGCGCGTTTTATGAGTTCATAGATGATAAATCTGTACGGCTTATCGGCTGCGAAGCCGCCGGGCGCGGCATTGATTCACCTGATAACGCCGCTACAATGACACTTGGTAAGGTCGGCACTTTTCACGGCATGAAGACGTACTTCTGCCAAGATAAGGACGGACAGCTCGCTCCCGTGTACTCCATCTCGGCGGGATTGGACTATCCCGGTGTCGGACCGGAACACGCTTATCTCAAGGATATTAAACGCGCGGAATATGTACCCGTCACCGATGATGAGGCCGTTGCGGCGTTTGAGTATCTCTCGCGTACAGAGGGCATTATTCCGGCAATCGAGAGTTCACACGCTGTCGCGCACACGATAAAGATTGCGCCTGAAATGGGAAAAGATAAAATTCTTGTTGTAAATCTGTCCGGCAGAGGAGACAAAGACGTGGCGCACATCGCAAGATACAGAGGTGTTGATATATCCGAGTAGGGGCGGCATATATGCCGCCCGCAGACACAGGATATGCCGCCCGCATTCCCCTACTACGCCTTATCCCCGGATTTGCACATTAACGCAATGCCGAAACCGAAAAAAATCGCGGCGGTAATACCTGCGGCAGTGCCTGTAACGCCGCCTGTCAGAACTCCGAGCAAGCCGTTTTCACTAACGGCTTTTTCAACGCCTTTGGCAAGCGCGTAACCAAAGCCCGACAGCGGCACGGTCGCGCCCGCGCCCGCCCAGTCGGCGAGCGGCTTGTAAACACCGATGGCGGTCAGCAGAACCCCGGCGGTAACAAAGCCGACAAGTATTCTTGCGGGCGTTAGTTTTGTGCGGTCAATTAAAATCTGTCCAATGGCGCAAAACGCGCCGCCGATTAAGAACGCTTTCAGATAATCCATAAATATCCCCTTACTTCTCGTTGGAAATCCTTACCGCGTGGCATACTGACGGTATGCTCGCGCCCTGTGCCGATGATACGGGCGACAACAGCGCACCCGTGCCGCAAAACAAAATGCTGTTATGCGTGCCGTCACGCAAAAGCGGCAGTAAATGAGAGCATAGCACAAGAGCGGAACAGGCACAGCCTGAGCCGCCCGCGTGTACGTCCTGTTTTTTAGCGTCAAATATCAGCTCGCCGCAGTCCGTGACGCTGATATACAGCCCGTCACGGCGTAGAAGCTCCTCGGCGAGCGCACGCCCCACACTGCCTAAATCGCCCGTTACAATAAGGTCGGTATTTATACTGTTGTTCGTGTCGGTAAAATACGCCTTGATAGTTTCATACGCGGCGGGAGCCATCGCCGCTCCCATATTATTCGGGTCTGTGATACCCGCGTCTGTTATCACTCCTGTTGTTACGTGCGTGACATACGGGCCGTCACCGTTCGCCGACAATACCACCGCGCCCGAACCTGTCACAGTCCACTGCGCTGTCGGCGTTCGCTGACCGCCGTATTCAAGCGGAAGGCGGTACTGCCGCTCCGCTGAACAAAAATGTGACGATGTCATTGCGGCGGCGTTATCCGCGAAACCGCCGTCAATCGTCATCGCGGCAAGCGAAATACTCTCCGCCATCGTTGAACACGCGCCGTAAAGCCCGAAAAACGGGCGCACGTAATCTAGTATGCCGAATGTCGTGCCTATACACTGGTTCAAAAGGTCGCCCGCAAAAATGTAATTGACGTTTTCCATAGCGATTCCGGCGTTCTCAGCCGCGCGGCGAAGCGTCTCTTTTTGCATCAGCGATTCAGATTTTTCCCACGTCTTCTCGCCCAGAGTGGTGTCGTTATAAATTACATCGATTTTTTTACCCAGAGGGCCTTCGCCCTCTTTTTTGCCGCCAACGCAGGCCGCGCCCGCGATATTCGGCGCGTTCGGCAATAATACCGTTTGCGCCCCTAAGCGTTTTGTCGTCATACCTAAAGCTCCGTTTCAGGTTTTGAGCTTAGTATATGCCGGTTACAAAGTTTTATCCTATCTTTTGCTCTCAAAGAACTCTTTCAGCACCAAAGCGCATTCATCCTCCATAATACCGCCTATAATCTCCGGTTTATGATTCAGACCGTGTAAATTCAAGTCCAGTAATCCGCCGAACGCGCCGCCCTTGGCATCATACGCGCCGAACACAACGCGCGGAATCCGCGCGTTAACAATAGCGCCCGCGCACATAACGCAGGGTTCAAGCGTTACATACAGGGCGCATTCGCTAAGTCTCCAAGTATTCAGTTTCTTACACGCCTCATTTACGGCGATAATTTCCGCGTGATTCAGCGCGTTTCCGTCACGCTCGCGGCGGTTACAACCCTTGGCTATAACCTCATCGCCGCGCGTGATAACGCAGCCGACAGGCACATCGCCGCCAACGGCGGCTTCACGCGCCAGCTCAAGAGCCATTCTCATAAATTTATTGTTGCTCGTCATGTTCCTCAAGGTATGATAAAAATGCCTGCGGTCGGTACAGTCTTTTGCCGAACTCGGACATACCGCTCGGTTCTTCATTTTCGGGGAAAGCTATGTAATGAGCATCGTTGAGCTTAAAACAGCGTTTCTCAATTCCCTCGCTGAGTTTCCAAACATCAAGCAGAGCATCGCTGTCCGTCAGCTTGTAAAAGCACCACTGCTTCTGATTCTTGTCGCCCAACAACGCGACTACCATCGCGCCGCCTTTGCCGAAAAAAGCTGATATTTCTACGGCACCGGTATTTATACCCATCTCTTTAAGAGTAGTTTTAACCAGCTTCCGCGCGGTATTCTCGTTAAGCTCAACGTTACCCATCTGAGCTAAATCATCAGCATCCAGAAAAAGTGTCAGGCCGTTTTCGCCTGTTGTATGTATCGTCAACATCATCACACTCCCTTATGTATTATAATATATCACAAGATAAAAATCCAGTATAAAAAAATGGATGTTGAAATTACATTGGAGCAACAACTAATATTTATGCCGTCCGCTATGCGATTAGAGCAATTTAGGATAAGCGGGAGGCTCTTTCTGTGTTATAATGAAATCACCGTGCGGGAAAGAGGTGATTTAATGAATCACACAGACACCATGCAGGCTGTGCTTGAATACATCGATGACAACATTACAAATGAAATAAGCATGAACATGATAGCGGAGAAAGCCGGATATTCCGTATATCACTTCAGCCGAATATTCACAGAGACAATCGGTATTACTGTAATGTCGTATGTAACTTGGCGTAAATTGCAATATGCGCTGTACGATTTAACTCGCGGTAAGAAGGTAATTGATGCCGCGATGGACTACGGCTTTGAAACTCATGCGGGATTTACAAAAGCCTTTGTTCATTGGTTTGGGTTTCCGCCTTCCCTGTGCAGGTTGCGCTTAATTGCAGACCCGCCCATGAAACCGAACGTCAAAATGCTAACAAACAAATTTTTAGGAGGTAACGCAATGTATCCACACATTATCGAATTGACACCTTTCGCCGCTGTTGGCTATCCAAGCCGCCACAAGTCGGAAAACATGAAAGAGAATGTCAACGCCCCCACGTTTTGGGAAAAAATCAACTTAGACTACGGCACAATCTTAACAAAGCTGCATGACACATTTACAAAGTCGAAGCATTTTGAAATCTGTATGTGCTACGACATTGACGAAAGCGCGGGAGAGTTTACCTATATCATGGGCAGGGGTATCGACAATCCCGATGACCTTGCGAATATACAACCCGATATGATAAAGGTTGACATTGCCGGCGGTTTGTATGCTATCTTCTCAACACCGCCCGCCGCCGATTCGTTTATTCAAACCGCGCAGGACACATGGAATGAGATATTTTTGCATTGGCTTCCTCAATCCGAGTTTGAATATGACGATACACGGCGAGATTTTTCGTATCACGACCTTAGAGACCACGGGTGGTATTTCGGCGGCAAGTTACAAATCGACATTTGTATCCCTATCCGTCACAGAGAAGAAGAAATGCGAAAGTCGCAATTAAGAGCAAATCGGTAATTAAAGAATCATCAAGCCCACGCTGTTTAGCGCGGGCTTGACTTATGTCGGTGCGCCGATAACGGCGCACTCTAATACTTATCTCGCTTTAGGAGCGTCTACCGGGCATACGCCGGAACAGGCACCGCAGTCAATGCACGCTTCTTCATCAATAACAAATTTGTCATCGCCCGCTGAAATGCACGAAACCACGCACTCAGGCTCACAAGCTCCGCAGTTTATGCAGTCATCATTAATGTAATATGCCATTATTACACCTCCATGTTATTTTTTCTATTTATCCAAAGCAAGTATAAACAAAAAAACTTAAAAAAGCAATAGGTTATAAAAATTTTCTGACGGCAATATAATTATTTATTACGTTTTTATGGAGGAATTAACCGTGACAATAGCCGTAATCGCCGCCCAAGCCCCCGTTAACTATATAGCCGCCCTTGGAAGAGCCGGCTTCGTCCCCAAAACATATATCGTACCGGATAAGCTGTCATGGCACGAAGCGGGTCGGACGGCGCGGGAAATTGCGGACAGTCACGATGCGCTTCTGCTTCCGGGCGGCGGTGATATGCGCCCCGAGTTTTACGGGCAGGAACTCAACGGCTCGAGAGACATCAACCTTAACCGCGATATTTTGGAGTTGTGCGCGTTGGATGCGTTCATAGCGCGGCGCAAGCCAGTACTGGGTATATGCAGGGGTTTGCAGACGATAAATGTTTACTTCGGCGGCACGCTTTTTCAAGATATGAACGGACACGGTCAAATAGACGGCAACGACAGCTTTCATACGGTCGAATGGGGCGGGAAGCAAACCGAAGTCAATTCCGCGCACCATCAGGCGATTGACAGCTTGGGGAACGGACTTTTTATGACAGCCGTGAGCGGAGACGGTATAATCGAAGCTGTCGCGCATGAATCACTGCCTGTTGCCGCATATCAATGGCATCCTGAGCGGCACAGTCCAACGTGTGAAACGGTTTTTGACAGGTTTATGGGTTTATGCAAACAATATACCACACCCCTACTTGGCGGGAGTTGTGACTATGCCCTGCGGGGTCTTTGTGAAGCGGATATATTTATGAATTGAGGGGAGTACATATCGCGCTGAACCTATGACGATATGAGAACCCTCGGTTATAACACCTTCAACAATGACTGTGCCGAAGCCGGAAGTTTTCATGCTCTCCTCTATCTCTTCCCACTCGCTCTGAAGTTCGGCGAGATTACTCTTCAGCACGTTCATCGTGTTTTTGACAGCTTCATACTCTATTATTTTATCTACCGTGAGCTGTCCGCGTTTTTCCCTGTCCGCGAAAATATTGTAAATCATTTCAAGGCTTCGCAGTTTCTTTTCCGCTTCGGCCGCCTCTTTGGGATTGTTCATTTTACGCTGAATGAGTTCGGGGTCTGAGCCTACTTCTAAAACAACCGGCTTAGATTGTCCGGAAGTCCCGGCGTTAACGCATTTTATCGTATTCCGAGCAGACAGCGATGAGTTGTAAATCTGTGATTTCGCGCCCGCAACGGTAAGCGTATCGCCACTACGCACGGTACATCCGATAATAAGTGAAGTGTAAATATTTCCTTTTGCGCTGACTTTGCCGTTTTGCAGATATTTACAACTTAAATCGCCGCCGGAAATAATCTCACCCGATGATATGCCGTTAAAGCCGTTGTCTACAATGATACTTCCGCCGGCCTCGACAGAGCCGCCGTCCAACATACCGTGTACGGTGACGCTTCCCGAGGCTTTAACTTTATAGCCAATCATCACGTTGCCGTTTACCTTGACACTGCCGATAAAATCTATGTTTCCGGTTTCTACGCCGACATTCTGCTCTATTGTCAAAAGATTGCTGACCGTCACGCGCTTATTAACGACAGCTATATTGCCGTCAACAGCCGCGTAAAGGGCGAGCCCGTCATCCGATGCTTTCGTACCCGCGCCTATTGGCAGGGGTACATCCTTGCCGGATATACCCGGCAGTTCCGCGCCCAATACATTTTTACCCGGCATTCCCGATGTGGCGGGCTTTTTGGTGCATAGCAATCCGCCCGCGTTTACATTGCTGACCAGACCCAAATCTTTATAATCGACCGAACCGTCCTCGCGCTCGCGCGGCTTGAGTTCCTTCTCTGTCGCAAAATGATACTCTATTACCGCGTCATCGCCCCGCGTTGGTTTTTGGGCGGACGCGATAACTTCCTGACGGTTATACGGGGGTTCTTCACCCGTAAGCCATTTGATTGAATCCGCGCTTATACCGTAGACAACGCCCGCGGCTCTTATAGCCGCGTTCAGTCCATCGGCGGTTACGGGATTTCCGCCGTTCTGCGGCGGAGTTAGGGTAGCAAAGGCGTTCATTTTATCTGCGGAGACCGCAATAGTGACTTTCGAGTCGATTGGAGTTTTAACGTCCATATTAACCGCCCTTTCCTATCTCTGCGCGAACTCCAGTTCATCCAGTATTTCCTGCGGAGCTTTTTTGCCCATCTGCGTAACTCTCTGAATAACGCGCTGTATATATTTTACGCGCTGCTGACGTTTTATACCGTTTCGGGTCAGCAACTCCGTGTATCGCGGGTTTTTCATTAGGTTCTCACGTATATCGGCTGAAAACGGGCAGTAAGTCAGCATAAATTTCAAAACGATTCTGTTGAGGTGAGGCGAGCCGTTCGATTCGTTGAGCAGCCACTTTGAATATTCCATTACAAACGCCGTTTTGTAGTTCTTGTTCGCGCGTGACATCATACTCTTGACAAGTTCTCTGGCTTCCGGTGAAAGCTCTTTGTTGTTCTTATAAAATTGCAGATAATCGCTGTATTCACTGGTGAGCGACGGTTCTGTGATGTCGTTCCAACGCAGTCCCTGAACGCGCTTGCACATCTCCCAGCGGAACTCGCCCGTAAGTTTTATTGCAAGAGCCTTCAAGTCGGTTTCAAGGAATATAGATATAAACATTCTCGCGGGAGTGGAGCGTTTTCTGCCCTCAATATCCTGCCACATCGCGCCCCTAACGCCGATGTTCGGCATAATAATTATATTGGGCAGCACTTCAATATGTGTGGTTTCGTTGTTTATCTCAAGTTCGGGATTCGTGTACAATATTTCGCGGTAGTATGCCGAGAAGTCAATACTGCGGATATCATCGAACGTTTTTTTCAGCAGTTCGGGATTGACAAACGATGCCTCCAATTTCCGCTGAACGACATGGTCGCTGAATACCGGGCAGAAAGTGGTTATGCGCCCGAATGTTATTTTATTTGCCACAGGGAACACATTATCCATCTCAAAGCGCAATTTCGCCATATTGTCTTTCAAAAGGGCGGCTTCTTCCTTGTCATCTATCTTCCGCTCTTTTTTTAAGGAATGGAGATGTTCGGGATAATCCATATCATATTCATTGCGGCAGGGTTCTACTTTGCCCTCGTAAACCGCCGTAAGCCAATCGCGGAGCAGATATATACCGTTGTCCGGATCGCCTTTTAACGAGTCGGCAATCGAATACAGATAGTCCGCGTTTTCGTGACCCGCGAGAGCCGCGTCAACATATCCGAAATTGAGGAACATTTTGATTATGGTTGGCGGCGCGGGGTCTTCAAGAGTTTTAATAAAGACAGGTTGATATATTTGGTAGAAAAGATCGGTTAACTCTCTCCGCAAACCGCGCACAACATCACTGGAGTCTGACCTGTCGGAAACCATAGTAAAGTTACGCACCAAATGCTTGAATTTATTGCACATCTCCTCTGGACATTCGGAATATTCAAGTATGACATCCAGTGAATCCGACAGATTTTGTTTCGCTTCACCTTCCGCCGGAGCGTCCGTCAGCACCTGTTCCGACCGCCGTGATTCCAACTGCTCCTGATATGCGGTCAGTCGATTCTTAAAGATGTCGGGGTCGATGTCCGTCATGCCGAACAGCAGTACCGTTAAGCGCGACACGAGGGCCTCTACTATAGCGTCCGCACCTTTTATATTGATTGAGCTTATGTGCAAATCCGCAACCAGAGAGAATAAATCATGTCCTTCACTGTTGAGCAATATTTCGGACAGCTCCCGCAAGTTATTCTGATAACCGCCGCAAGACTGATATACATTAAGTATATCTTCCGCGCTTTTGCGTAAAAATCCCGATGAAATCCCGAGTTTGCAATAGAAGAAGCCCTTATATGTCGTTGGGTCAAGTCCTTTAATTTCCGAATAATAGTTGTGCATCCAGTCGCTTATCGGGTCGGATTCCGAAAACCGTTTAATTTCAGACACGCCGGGGAGCTTCTTAGGCGTGAGCGCGTATAACGCGCACAGCCGCTCGTATTCCGGGTACAGTTCTTCAATCGTCTCATACGCGCCATCGGCCTCATGCTTGAGCGCGGCTCGGTATTGAAGAACGCCCGCTATTTGACGGCACATAGAGTTAATCAGGCGGAACGCCACATCGGCGTTGTCGCGCAGCAACGATTCTAAAGCATCGAAGCTCTCGCAGGCGTATGTCAAAATGGTAACGTCTGAAGCGGCGGTGTATGTATGGCTGTGGATACCCGCGCTGAGGTCGCATACTCCGATTACATCACCTTTCCCCAAACGGAAAGGATGTCCGCTGAATGAAGCCTCAACACTTCCGTTCGTTATAAAGGAAATATGCTTTAGGTGTTCGCCCTGCTGGCATAAGACCGAGCCTTGCTTAAATTCTGATAACGGCATACTAACCTCCAGATAACAATTAACAGATAACAATTAACAATTATAATTGATAATTAACAATTATGATTATAACATCCGATATTGTTAAAATCAAGGTAAACTTGTCAATCGTTCAATAATATCCGCCGCGTGACCGTAGTTCATTATTTGCACCGCTTCTTTAAGGTTAACAATCTCGTCCGTCAGCGTTCCGCCTGTCTCCACACCGTCCAGTAAATCGAGTTCATCAAATAAAGCCGAATAATCCGTGTTTGCCATAGCGTCCGTTATCCTGCCCAGAATCGGGAGCAGTTTCGGAGGCAATTCCGGGACACTCTGCCTCTCTCGCAAATCCGAAAAAGCGTTGTTCAGTTCAGCATATAACGTAGTCAGCTCGGCGATAAAATTCGGAAGCCGCAAGCCGCATAACTCAATGTTATCCTCCATTGAAGCATTCTCCAGTTTGAGTGCTTCCGATGACATTCCCAACGCGCCTACGAGAGATAACGAACCCTTTATTCCGTGTACCTCTGTGCGGAAGCTCTTCATATCTTTATCCGCCAGAAATTTAGTCAGATTATCAATGCTCTCTCTCATCTCCCGCGTAAATATTTCCAATGTGTTCTTATATACGCTCACTTGCCCGGCGGCAGTATCAAGTCCTATATCCGCAGAAAGTCCCTTTATGCCGTATATTTTATGCCAAAAATCTTTATCATTCTCGTTCATGTCCGCCGCGCCGTTATCGGGCGTATTCGGATTATCAACGAACTTATCCTCGGGAATCCATTCCTTCAACACGCGGTACAGCTCCGCTTTATCTATGGGCTTTGAAAGAAAATCATCCATACCGGAGGACAGCAGCAGTTCCCTCGCGCCTGAAACGGCGTTGGCGGTCAGAGCTATAATCGGAATCCCAACGCCCATATCGCGCAGGATTTTAGTCGCCTCAATGCCGTCCATCTCCGGCATCATGTGATCCATAAATATCAAATCATATTGATTGTTCGCGGTCATTTCGATGGACAATGCGCCGGAAATTGCTTTGTCCGCGTCAATAAGACACTGATTCAGCAGCCCGCATATAACGTTTAAGTTTGTCTCCCTGTCGTCTACAACCAGAACTTTCGCAGTTGGCGCGTAGACGATATCGGCATCGGAGTCCATGTGCTTGATTAAGTTCTTATCTCCCGGAACAAACGGCAGTGTTATGGTAAACGTTGAACCCTCGCCGTATACGCTCTCTACCGAAATACTGCCGCCCATCAGGTCAACCAGTGATTTGGTGATTGCCAAGCCAAGACCCGTTCCCTCTTGATAGCGATTATTATTCACATCAGCCTGCTCAAAAGCGTTGAACAAAATCGGCAAGTCCTCCTCCGGTATTCCCATTCCGGTATCGCTGACTGTTATCATCATATTTGAACCGTCAACACCGATAGTCAGAGCGATACCGCCCTTTTTAGTATACTTTACGGCGTTGTTCAGCAGATTCAGAAGTATCTGGCGCAGTCGCACATCGTCTCCGTACAGGCATTCCGGCAGCTCTGATTGTATATCCACATCGAAAAACAGCTTTTTATCCTTATCTTTTATTAAAAATATTATCATTGAACCGATGTGGTCTATGAGCATTTTAATATTGTAATGCACGGGCAGCAAGCTCAGTTTAGCCGTCTGTATCTTGGACAAATCCAAGATACTGTTGATAATGTCAATCAGCGCGAGACCGGATATCCTAATGTCTTCGGCATAACGGTGCTGACGTATGTTCAAGTCCTCAGACAGCAAGAGGTCGGACATACCGATAATAGCGTTCATCGGCGTGCGTATTTCATGAGACATATTTGCCAAAAACTGTGTTTTCGCATCGCTCGCCGCCTGAGCCGCTTGTCTTTGGATTTCTAAGTCCTTTTCGCGTTCCATGCTTCTCAGCATTTCCTGTATCATTTCGTGGCGCAGAAGGGTGTTGGCAATCATAAGCGCACAGGAGCGCAATATGTCCAGCTCAGTTTCGTCAAATATCCGCCCCTCGCCATGGCAGTGGTCAAGACCCATATACCCCCAAAAATGACCTCGCAAAAATAGCGGTATCACACAGAGGGATTGAATGCCTTGCACTGAGAGCTGCCGCTGTTCCGCCGCGGACATATCCCGCACAAATTTATTTATACAGTGTCCGTTTTTCAGCGTCTCTTCCCATCCCGGTATGACATCGTCATACGACACCTCTTTTGTCAAATCTTTATTGATTTGAGATTCAACGCCCTCCGCCCATTCATAGATTTGTGTGCAATACAGCCGCCCGTCCCTAACGCTATTGGTCCAAACAGTGGCGCGGTCGGCGTTCACGGTTTTGCCAAATATTTCCATGCAGTGAACCAAATCGCTGTCGAAATTTTCCGTTTCCGATTGGAGCAGAACGCCCGCCACTTGATTCGACATATTCATCAATTTGTCCCGCCGCTCTATCGCGCTGCTCATTTTCTGCTGTTCACGCAAATCGCGCAGGTATCCCGCGACCGCGTAATCATCCTCATAAGCGACGCGTAAAAGAGAAATATGACATGGTATGGGTGTCCCGTCAATCGTTTGGTGCATCCACTCAAAGTCACATCCGCCCGTATCAAATGCCGTTTGAACCATCGCCGTTATTTTGTCTGCCGAAAGACACCCATCGGGCTGCCGCTCGGGGCTGAGTTCATGGTGACGCTCTATAAACTCGTTGATGTTTTTTAAGTTAAAAAGCCTTACGTATGCTTCGTTGCAATCAAATAAGCGGCTTTGCCTGTCCCATAGCGTTGTGCCAATCGGCGATACATCCATGATGGCTTTTGCGCGTTCATGTGCCTCATTCAGCTTTGCGTCTTGCTCATTACGGTAAATGGCGGTAACAAGCATTAAGCCGGCGGAACGCAGTATGCCCGCTTCGTCTTCCGAGAAAAAGTATTCCCTTCTGCAATCGTCAACGCAGAATATTCCCCAAAATTCTTCCTCAAAGAACAGCGGGATGGTAATCGTAGACTTAATGGGGTCGAACAGCTCTTGTTCCTCTTGCGGAAGAAGGGAAACAGGCCCGTTTATGCACTCGCCCCTCAAAAACAATTCCTTCCATCTGTCGGGATAAGGGACTGCCGTTCCAACGACAGATTGCGAATCCTGCCGCCCGGGTTCAGATGTCCATGAATGGTTAAGGGCAAAATGTAAAACCCCGTCATGTGTCTCGTTTCGGCAGATTTGAACAAAATCCGCATCCTGACACCGCCCAATCAGTTCCATGCTATTGAACAGCGACTCGTTAAGATTCTCTCCATACGCTGTTGTAATCAACTCAACCGCAACTTGGTTTATAACATTGAGCAGCTTATCACGCTGCTCGATTTCACGCATCATTTTTTTATGCTCGCGCAAATCCTGAATATACGCTATCACGGCATAGTCATCCTTGTATTCCACGCGGACAAGCACGACTTCCGCAGGAATCAGAGTGCCGTCAAGACTTCGATGCACCCATTCATGAACATGATCAAATCCCTCAAAAGCGTTTTTGATGCGGTTAAACAATGTCTCGTCCGAACGCTGACCGTTAGGTTGAAACTCAGGCGAAAAATCAAAGAAATTATCCAAGAACTGCTGTTTGTTCTCAACACCGAAAAGTCTCACACAAGCCTCGTTGCAATCAATGACGTTTATACTGCTGTCCCATATCATGCAGCCTCGCGGAGAAGAATCCAACATAAGTTTAACGAGCTTTTCGGATTCAAGCAGGCTCTGCTCCAGTTCCTTCATTTCGGTTATATCCGTGCTGAACTGTATGTGAGCTTTCCGACCGTCAGGCCAATCAACATAGCGGTCAATATTTTTATAATGGCAGCTTGTCAGGGTGCTGTGTTCTTCCCAAATGACTGTTTTATCAGGTTCTTTGTCAAGCTGATAACACGGACACCAATCGCATCTTTTATCCAATCCGTTAAATACACTATAACAATACTGCCCTATCACATCTCCCTCGATATTGTAGTGCCGTTTCATGCTGTCCGTTATAAACAATAACCTATCGGTGCTAATCTCGGTGACATAAATCATAACTTCCGATTTGTTTAGTATATTCTCCATAATATCGAGCGTTTCGTTTGACTCGCGCAGCGCGTCTTCAATCATCAGCTGCATATCTTCGCGTATAAAAGCGTTCGCGAAAATATGCGCCGCCGATAACAAAAGTTCAGCTTTCGCCGTGTCATAATAACGTTCGTAATCTGAATATTTAGTAAAAACGACCGCGCCCCATAAATCGCCGTACATAATCGCGGGAGCTATAAATACCCACTTGATTCCCGCCGCGCTGAGAACAGCCGCCTCATCCTCGGGCATATCACAGACGCGGCTGTTGATAAAGACACCCTTTGATAATATCTCAACCCATTTGCTTACTATATCGGTTTCCGCGAGTATGGGCAAATTAGCGTCCGCTGGCGTGGTGCCGCCTTCAGACCTATCCCACAGATAAATCATCCGGGATTCTCCGGATCCTTTTTTCGCAAACCGGAAGATACCAACGCGATCAAGTGACAAAGCATCCGCAACCGGTCGGATACCGTTTGTCATAACATCATCGAAATTTTTCTCTTCGTATGAACAAAAAACGCTGATTGACTTATTATTCGCGTTAACAATTTCAGCGCGAATCCTAAGCGATTCCTCCATGCGCGTCTTTTCGTCTATGTCCTCCAACGCGCCCGCCGCGCGCAGCGGAAACCCCGATTTATCACGCATTGTATCGCCAAACGCGCGAAAATATCTGTATTCGCCGGTTTTCATTTTTAAGCGATAGACTAAATCATATGGAGTTTTTCCGGTGCAATCGGTTATGTGTGCCTTAAAAGCGTTAAGCGTACTCTCCTTGTCATCGGGGTGGAGGCGGTCGCTCCAACTCGACAGGACATTCGGAAAATCTTCTTCATCGGAAAAGCCGAGCATTGTTCGGAACTCCTGTGACCAATTAAAGCTATTATTTGGATTTATCGGATCGCCGCGCACGATATGCAAATCCCAGAGTGCTATGTTCAGCGCGTCGTTCGTGAGTTTATATTTCATGAAGTCATATTCCGTATCGGTTATATCAATCACGTACTGCACATGAGCTTTTTTACCGCCGGGCCAGTCTATGTATCTGTCGGTTCTTCTGTAAATACGGTTATTTCTGGCATTATGATCCTGCCATATAATTGTCTTGTTCGGTTCTTTGTCAAGTTGGTGGCAGGGGCAGAAATCGCATATGCCGTCCATATCGTCTTGAAACACTTTATAACAAGGCTGTCCTATGACATCTCCCGTAATATTGAAGCTGCGCTTAATAGCCTCATTCGCGAACAATATCTCTCCGGTTTCGGGTACTGTCACATAAATCATCGCGCTCGAACCCTCTAGCACCCGCGATGTTATTTCATGGGCTTCATCGGCTTTCCTCGCGTTTTCCTCGCGGATTATCGTCCCGGCGCACAACCGCGCAATCGCGCGGTACATTTCGGTGTCTTCCGCAAAAAATCTCTCACGGGTATAATCCTCAAACGAGATAACTCCCCACAGTTTTCCGTATGTAAAGATAGGGACTAAGAAAAGGGACTTTACATCAAACGCGCTCAAAAAAGCAAACTCGTCCGCAGACATTTCACTTTCGCGCAAATCAATGCAAATGTCTTTAGAGACGAGTTCAATCCATCGGTCTATTATTTTAAGTTCGGGAAGTATCAGCAGCTCACTGTCCAAGGACGTAGTGCCGCCCGCTTTCTTTTTCCAACGGTATGTCTGCCCGAAGCGCGAAACTCCGGCTATGTCAAAAAGACGGTAAATCGCGATACCGCCAAAATCAGCCGCGTCCGCGAACGGCCACAGGCCGTTTTCTAAAACATCTTCGAGCGTTTTCTCGTTATAGGCAACAAATATTTCAACGGCCTTTTGCAAGGCGTTGACCATCGCGGTCTGCCGTCCGATTCCACTGTTATTATTTACGGCATCATCAGGCATAGATTTTCAACTCCTAATTCACTTCATCCATGTATTTTCTGGCTTTAACCAGCAGATTCACGTGATTTGACGGCTTGACGATAAAATCACTGATGCCTATGCTTATGCCTTTCTCGATATTTTCCCTTGATGCGTTTCCCGTTAGGAACAGTATCGGGGTATCCGCGTATTTGCTGTCGGCGCGAATACGCCGCGCCAACTCAAACCCGTCCATTTCAGGCATTTCGATATCGAGATAGAATAGGTCAATTTTTTGGCGTGTCATGATTTCCAGAGCCTGTTTGCCGCCCGGAGCTCCAAGAACCTTATAGTGTCCTCTTAAAGCGGCGTTTACATTGGACAGTATTTCCGGCCTGTCGTCAACTGCCATTACTGTTTTTAGGGTCTTAGCCGTGCTTTTACGCTGAATAAGCTCGATGTGTTCTTTCTCCACTGTGTCCGCCAACTCGCCCGCCTTGCCGTATTGCCCGGTCTTGAGTATGTTGTGCAGTTTAACGAACGCGCCGTCCGTCTTTTGCATATCGAGAGCCAGACTTTGCGCCTTTTCATAATCTCGGATGTCAATCATCCTTTTAATCGCTGAAAGACCGCGCACTATCTCTTCATTTTTTTCAACCTGCTTGTACTTAATCGGCTGAGACGTGCCTATCATTTGAGCTTTCTGCATTTCAATGGAGAGCAGCAATAAATCCGCGATAGCTTGCTGAAGCAGCCGTTGGCAATAAGCTATGCCGCGTGTGTTCGCGGCGTTTATAAGCGCGTTAATATATGATACGCACTGCTTTGCGTACACGGATTGCAGCATGGACTGTATTGTTTCAAGCGTATCTATGAAAGTCTTTGTATCCTTGCGGTTAAAGCTGTCCTCCAAGCGTTCCGTGTACAGTTCAATTCTGCTGATGTAATCGTCTATATCTTTTTCAATCGACATCGGCGTTTGGAACGGTACGAACAGACCCTTAACCCTATAGCAATATGAACTGCTATTACTGTTTTTCGGCATATTAAATCAATCCCGTTTCTTTATTTGATTTTGGAGACTATTATTCTCCGTAATTTCCCGCGGCGGGAAGCGCGCCTCCGATTTTACGGGGCATCGCGATTTGTTTGCCGTCCGCGCCGTGAGACGGGGCGGACAAACCGCTCCGTATATGTTTCGCGTCTCCCCTCAGCTTGAACTGAGCGACCATTTCTTCAAGCACAGCTGCCTGACCGCTCATCTCTTCGGATGACGCGGCACTCTGCTCCGATGTCGCGCTGTTTGCCTGCACGACTTGCGCTACTTGGCTGATGCCCTGATTAATCTGATGTATTCCAAGCAGCTGCTGTTCGGATGATTCCGCTATATCATGGACAATCTGAGTGCTTTCATTAATGCCGGACACGATAGCTTCAAGGCTCGCGGCGGTATCTTGAGCAATGCGTGAACCCAGTTCCGCTTTTTCTATGGAGTTGGCAATAAGACCGCCGGTATCCCGAGCCGCCGCCGCGCTTTTGCTGGCGAGATTGCGAACTTCTTCCGCTACAACCGAGAAACCTTTACCGTGCTGTCCCGCTCTCGCCGCCTCCACAGCGGCGTTAAGGGCGAGGATATTTGTCTGGAATGCTATATCGTCTATTACATGGATAACCTTATCTATGCTCTGGCTTGCTTGATTTATTTCATGAACCGCTGTCATCATTTCGTTCATCTTGAGACTGCCCTTTTCAGCGGCATCTTTAATCGTGTTGGCAAGCGCGGCGGCTCGTCCCGCTTTATCGTTGGTTTCCCGCGTCTGATTCGCTATTTCACTGACGGAAGCCGACAGCTGCTGAACCGAGGCGGCCTGCTGAGTCGAGCCTTGCGCCAACGCCTGAGAGCCGTCAGCGATTTGCCTTGATCCCACCGCGACTTGCGCGGAGGCGTTATTCATTTCCGTAAATATTTTATTTAAGTTTTCGGTCAAATATTTTACCGACCGACCCATCGTATCGGTGCTTGAAATAACCTCTATTTCTGTTGTAAGGTCGCCGCCCGCCAAAGAATCTAATTCATGTGATATATGGGATATATGCTGCATGAAGTGGTCGATGTCCACAATCATCCTGCCGATTTCATCTTTAGCCTGACCGTATTTTTCAAGGGAGCGGGTCTCTTCGTCACTGTGGGAAATATCTCCCGTGTCTCCGGCTCTTCTCATGAAAGCTGACAGCACTAAAAGCGGCTTGCTGATGTGGCTTGACAGATAAACGGCAAGCATAACGGCGAGAATTACACAGACCGCCACCAACGCTATGATAATCGCCGTCAGCAGTTGTGCCCTACTGTCCATATTTTCAGATTCGCTCTCCACCATTTCGATAGAGGGTGTCAGCATCGCGGCTAACAGACTGTTTATATCGCCCGTTAGAGGGATGACATCCCTAAGCATTTTAGTGGCTTCCGATCCGTTGCCGGAGAGCGCGAGGTCTCTGACCTTGTCGGCTTCCAGACGGAACTGTTCCACAAGGTTTTTCAATTTATCGGCATTTGCCGCGCCTTGGGCTTTATCCGCCGAATCTATTTTAGTGTCGTTATCATAGCTGTGAACATACCTGTTCAGATTTTCGGTAAATGCCGCGTAAGCCGCTTGGAACTGAGGCGTTAGAGTTCCGGTGATAATGTCGGGATTCTCGTATTCCATGGCGTAGTTAGCAACTCTGTACCTCATCATGGTAAAGTTAAGCTGCATATCACGCAAATCGCGCTCCCTTTCGACCGTGTTTTCCAATAAGTGAGTATAGTTGCTGTGCGTTGACATTCCCAGATAGATTCCGACACCGGCTATAAAAATAGCCAATGAGGTGATAATGAGAAAACTAATAATGAGCTTCATCAAAATCCTCATATTTTTCATTACTACATCTCCATTTATACTAATATATGAATACCACTCAAGCACAATCAGAGCATACTCTGTTGGCTAGAATTTATTCCGCTCCCTGCTACTCGCCCCACTGCTTTTATCATTTCCCTTTTTTCTTGTGACTACTATATTTTGGCACTACCTGAATTAATGTCTGGGCGATGTTTTTATTTTCTCGATGGCCGCTGTTATGGCTGAAATAATATCCACCTTGTTTTGGTTGTCAAACTCACTCAGCTTGGCATACATATTGCCCGCCTCTGACACTACATAATGAGGTTTCAGGGCGTTGAGGGACAGAGCCATAACGTCAAGCCTGCATTTATCGCATTTGCAAATGCCGGATTCTTGAATCAGCACACCCATATTTTGCGCTACAGCGTCTTCCATATAGTTTTTCAGAACCACAAGACGACCCCCCTAAATATTGTGCTTTTTTCACATTATACCACCGCTTAAATATTTTGTAAACCGTTTCTTTCTCATTTTAGTAATTCACTCACCGCTCAATGCCAGTATCCCGCTCTATCTGACCTCCCGTCCGGTCGCCGGGCGTGTTACATTGCGCGAAGGTCGGTTTAGTCCGCTAAAAAGTCGTCAATGGCATTTTTTGCTTCATCGAAATCACTGTACAGCAAGAGTTCGGCGAGCTTGCCCAACAGCTCTTTCTCCGCCGCCGTCCATACCTTTTCGCGCAGTTCCGCCAGAGCCGCATCGGCGGTATTGCCGTCATATTCATCGCACGCATCTTTGATTACACGCAGTTTCTCTTTAAGCAACTCTGTATTTTCAGCGGTTTGCTCCCCGGCAGTTTCGTCTTCTTCCGGTGTAAGCCTGTCAATAACCTCTTGAAGCGATATAAGGAATCCGGGTGTGTCGGATTCCGCCAGCTTTAGATTTCCATCGCGCCCCGCAGCCTCCAACTTCTGAGCGACCGCCGACAAATCGGCTTCCCCGATGTTGGCGAGCGCGGATTTAATGCCGTGGACATTGATGACATAGGTTCGCATATCCTCTTCATAGCTGTTATTCTTTGTGATGGTGTCGAGAGTATTAAGTGCTTTGGCGGCATCGCGCACGAATATTTCCGCAAATCGGGGGTCGATTGACGATGTGCCGTTGGGGGAGGACGGCGTGTCAGGGATGCCGTGCCCTGCGGCGTTACGCGCCGCTTCCAAAACTTCAGGCGGCTGTTTGTCGCGGATTAGTTTATTCAAGACAGCGTTGAGCTGGCGTACATCTATCGGTTTTGAGATGAAGTCTGTAAATCCGTTGGCTATGAATATGTCGGCTTGACCGACCACGGCGTTGGCGGTCAGCGCGACTATGGGGTGAGAGTAACCCATACCTCTGATGAGCTGTGTTGCTTCGATACCGTCCATTTTGGGCATCATGTGATCCATGAAGATTATATCGTATTCGTTTCCCGCTTTGACTTTATCGATTGCCTCATAACCGCTTGACGCGGTATCTATTGATAAGCCGTAAGGGGTCATAAGCCCTTGGGCGACATATACATTCGTCTCGACATCGTCTACCACTAAAACCTTGCCGTATGGCATCGGCTCATGGGTGAATTGGAAATTCTTCATTTGCGACCTTCTGTCCATACGGAACTGTTGGAGGTTATCCGCCGTCTCCTTGCCAAGCACGTCTTCACCAACTCTGCCCTGCGACAGCCGCACAACGAACACCGACCCTTTGCCCGGCTCGCTCTCTATGATAATCTCGCCGTCCATCATGCGTATGAGGTTGCGCGTAATGCTCATTCCAAGTCCCGTACCCTCGGTTGTACGGTTGGCTTCCATGTTGAACCGCGCGTACTCATCGAACAGCTTCTCTACCTGTTCCTTTGACATACCCTGCCCTGTATCGCTGACGCTGACGACCAGAGTAATCTCGCCGTCATTTTTGCCATCGTCAAAAGATACCGAAAGTGTAACCTTGCCCTCGTCCGTATACTTGAAAGCGTTGGAGAGCAGATTGTTAAGGATTTGTTTAACGCGGAGTTCATCGCCCAGCATCTTAACGGGAAGGTTTTCATCTACATTAAGTAAAAACTCGATGGGCTTGCTGCCGATACGCATCATATTCAACTGAGCCGTATCGCCGATAAGTCCCGCCAATTCGTAGTTTGCCTCTATAAGCTCGAGTTTGCCCGCCTCAATCTTAGACAGGTCAAGTATATCGTTTATAATGCCGAGCAGCATATTACCGGAGGCGTGTATTTTTTCAAGTCCGACACGGATGTTTCCATCCATGTTTTCGCTTTGGAGCTGGATGTCAGTTATGCCGAGGATTGCGTTCATCGGAGTGCGTATCTCATGGCTCATTGTGCTGAGGAACGCGCTCTTTGCCTTGTTCGCCTCGGTAGCTTCTTCAAGCGCATCGGTGAGTTTTTCATTCATTTTGTTGAGCTGTATGGACTGCTCATGGCGGATAATCGCGTTTACCAGCATCAAACCCGAGGATGTCAGCATATTAACCTCATCATCCGGAAAAACGCGCTCCTGTTTGCAGTCGTCAATGCAGACTATACCCCAAAACTCGCCGTGAGAGAACAGCGGGATTGTGAGTGTGGATTTCAAGCCGATGGATTCCATGGCTTCCCGGTCTTCGGTTTCAAGTTTTGAAACGGGACCGTTTATTGTGCCGCCATCGGCGAGCAGCCCTTGCCACGATTTGCTGTATTTAAGTCTTGTTCCTATCGGTATGGGATTGCTGTCAGATACCGTGTTGTCCCAGTTATGTTTGAGGGTGTAATGGAGGATGCCGCCGATTGTTTCGTTCTGCCAGATTTGAACGCGGTCGGCGTTCATGTTGCCCCCTATCAATTTCATGCACCCCATCAGTGATTCTTTGAAAATATCTTCACTAACGGGCGTGAGCAGCGCGGACGCGACCCTGTTCGTAATCCCAATCAGTTCGCTGTGATGCGCGGTTTTTCTCTCCATTTTTTTATGTTCGCGCGACAGCAATAGTCCCACAATGGAGATAATTATGCTTGCCACCAATGTTATAATAAAATCCGTGCGTTTAATACGCTCTATATCCGCAACGGTCTTGTCAATATCCTCGTAATAATTTCCGGTGCTGATATACCATCCGTAAGGCTCATATATCAAAGTGTAACCTCTTTTTTGATATGAACCGCTTTCATCACCTGGCTTTCCGAAGTAAAAATCTGAAAATCCGCCGCCTTCATTCCCACGCGCGATGAAGTTGCGGATTAGATATGTACCTTCCTGATCCTGCACGTCCCAACGCATAGTACCCTCGTTCGCGGGGTTATAGTGAACCACGCAATATCCATCGGACATATCGGCCCAGAAGTAACCATCGTCTATTTTGTCAGGCGCGCTGTTGTAGCGCGTGTCACGAACCAGTTTTTTAGCGTTTTCTATCGCGGTTTCTTCCGAAATATCACCGTCAAGATACATCTTGCGGTTTATTTCCAAGGTGCTGATTAGCGTTTCGACCGCGATTCTTATGTTGTTGTCAAACCCGTCTTTAACATACATGACTTCCTGTTTTAGAGCCACGTTTAGGTTAATAAGCGACAGCGTTGAAAGGATAACGACAAAGACAATTATAATCGCTCCGATTGGAAGCCGCATTTTCCGCTGCATAACATCACACCCACTCACTCTATTTGCGTTAATCATATCACAGCGGCGGGAGCTTTACAAGTCCGTTGACGAAAAGACGAAAAAGTAAAGTGCATGAAAAAGCCGTTATGCCTGCTGCAACGGGCAAAACGGCGGACACTGCCGCTCACCCCTGCACAAACTGCACCACAAGTTTTACATATGTATTTTTCTATCTTTCAAATATGCAGACAACTCTTCCGGGTTATTGAATGTTTCATCGAAGTGTTTATCAATATCCAATTTGCCTCTTTGCAGATTCCCAACTATCGAATCGGAAAAATTTCTAAAATCTTCATTTTCTTCGGACAATCTGTCTATTGTGTTCCAATCTAAATTATCATTGATTTTTGCCGAAAGGATTATTTCGCTTTGGAAATAATCTTCAATATTCAGTTTTATAAATCCTATCCCAAACGCATTGTTAAGCCGTCTGATTTCATCTTTGAACTCCGGGTCTTGATCATATTTAAGCGCAACCAAATATCCCTCATTTGCCCAACTCGAATTTGATACAGACTGGAAATAGTACTCGCGCAAAGTTGAGAAATTAAGCTCAATTTTCATTTCAAACGAAAATATCTTACAAGTATTGATTGACATAGAATTCATCAACTGTCTTGTTTCGTCTCCATAATCAGAAAAAGGGAATCTTACACCAACAATATCAGGGTGCAGCCAACTGTTTTGACCCTTCATTTTCCTCTTGGATTTTTCATGAAATATGGTTGTTGTGTGGCAATTAAAATGCGGGTCAGAAAACACATATGACGAGAGTATTTTATGTAAATCCCGTTCTTTGAATAATTCCTTGCGCTCTTTTTTTAACTGCGGCTCGCTTACAGTCAAATTAGGACGTTCTCTTAACGTGAACAAAGCAGGTCTATTTGAAACCTTTATAAAAACGCTGTTTTCTCCGCTGTTTTTGACATCAACATACATTCTCGCACCCAATGTAGCCTCCGGTGTCTGCCCGGTGCTTGACAGTTTGCTGACAAGATTCATGTCAACGGCTCTTTTCCATATTTCACTTACTGATAATGGCTGTGTAGCAACACTTAATACCTCTTTAGCTAATTCCAAAAATGTATATCTCATAATGGTTACCTCCTATGAAGTTCAGCTTGTCTCATTAGGTATATTGTACCATATATGTTAATAACTTGCAAACACAATAAGTTGCAAGGGAGTGGACATCTACGCGCACGAGTTCCAGACATCACAGGCGCGGGCGTGTGAAGCGGTGAGTAATGCCCTGCCACTGAACCTTGCCACGCAAGGGACATAAAGGGCAACAAGGGACAAACAAGGGACAAAGGCAGGTTTTCAAGGCAAAATAAAAATCGCGTAACCCTTGCAGTACAAACGTTACACGATTTAGGAAGTTGGTCCGAGTGACAGGAGTTGAACCTGCGGCCTCTTGAACCCCATCTAGTTGTTCATTAGCCTCAACACATTGGTATCACTGGGCTTGTTAGTTCCTATGGTTGCAAATTGGTTGCAAATCACTTAAAACCACCCGGTACGATTCGGGACTAAATAATACATGGAATCACTCACACGGTTTATAGCTGATCTTATACATAAACTATTTCCCTGATACAGAATAAATCTGTATTGGTGTTTCGTCTTGTACAAGTTTTGGAGGATTTGCTGTCCTTTTCAATCGCAGCTCACCTTTGTCGTAGTCTATTTCACGATTAAAATACTTCAAAATATCGCTCCCAAACAGACTGCGCATCCCTGAACCAAGGGCGAAGAATATCCGGCAGCCTTGCAACTCACGATCTCCGAATTTTATCGAAACATTCTCTATGTACTGTAATACTACCTCGCCGGATGTTGCTGTATACGCCTTACCGTGGATTTTGCACGACTGTAAACATTCATCTGAATAACCGAGGTTATCCAAATCATCACAGCTCAACGTAGTAAAATCAGAACCGGAATCGAGTTTGAATCTGACAGTATCAAAGGATTTCTTATCACCTGTCATAACCTCGGCTAAAAACTCAACTCGCCCTAAAGAAGACGGAGTAAAAGGTATCTATTTTGATATGTCTCTGTCTGTTTATATTATACCCTATTAGGAATGAAAACGCAACTGTTTTGACGACCAACGAATTCAAAAGTCATCATCGGTAACCCTCCGGCAGCGTGGTAGCCGGGTCAAACTTCTGCCCGTCGCGAAATCCCTGTTGTGCGAACTCAAACCGCCAACCATCGTAGTTGACCTTCCCGTATGAACCTCCGTCTTTTATACCAACAGCAGCGTCAATGACAGCCTGCGGAGTTGCTAAAACCAATCCATATTCGTGATGATCGGCATCCTGTTTTTTTTAAGCCTGTTTTACTCCCTCACAGAAACCGTAACCATAGGCATTCTCTATCTGCCTGATTGTTGATGGGGCGCAATCATTACGGTGTTGTCTCCTTATCCGCCTGCACTCAGAAACCACACAGTCAAAAGCATATTCTATTATTCGTTCGCAAATATCAATATCATCTTCCAGACCGATGAGACCAATAGTCACTTTCTTTGCCCGTTTCATACGGTTATAGTAAGACTTACAGCAGTAATTCTCAGCTATAATGACCGACAAGCGGGTAACCCAAGCATTGATTATCTTAGTGCAGGTTATCCGAGTCAAACGGTCTATGACTTTCGCGGTATCAGACCGTTCAACATCGGTTTGCCTCAGTTTATGTTTTGCCATCAGTTCCCTTGCTTTCAGCAGTGCGGCACGGGCTTCGTTCTCATTTGGACTGCTTGCCAACGCCAGCAGTTTTGTTATTGTATCCTTTATACTATTTGGAGTTGCAATACTCTCAATCATTTTGTATCTGTTCCTTTTCTCCGGTTTCCGCCTGCTTCACAGCTTCCTCGCACGGTACTCCGGTACATTCATACTCCAAGTGTTCAAGTACCTCAATCGGCATCTCACCGCTCAACCACGCTTCTAGTTGGTCTGTCCGTAGCATAACAGGCATCCTGTCATGTATATCTCTTATCTGCCCGGTAGGTTCTTTCGTAATAACAACAAACTCCCTGCCATCCTTACCGTCACGGTATAATCCAGCCATAAAAAGCAAGTTACCATGCTTATCTTTGATTAAGTGCTTAATCTTCTTACCTTCATCTTTCCGCTCATAATAACCGGATGCCGGAACAACACAACGCCCTCTCCCTGCAAGATGCTTGAACATTGTCTTCTCTCTTATCGTCTCAGAGCGGGCATTGATAATCACACCTTTACCATCCCACTTCTCAAAACCGAACTGCCCAAGCTCAAACGCCAACTCGTCACCGTTACTGGTAACAATAGGCGCGTGATTGGTCGGGAACACCTCTTGTTGTTGTGTAACCTCGTAATTATCGAGTTCATCTCTCGCTAATCTGAGAGATACGTTTCGTATTATCTCTCTAACCGCGATTATCTCTTCCTCTGTTAACACCGAATATCTTCCGCACATTGCTGCCACCTCCCCAACGCACCCGCGCTTTCCACTTCCAGTTTACCGAATCTCTCGGTCAACGCTTTTAATCTGCTGCTTATATCTACCATAATAACATACTCATCGGTATTAAATAAAGAGGTTTGTGTACTGTCGATGAGATTAGCAGCTCGAACTCCAACAGAACGCAATGTGTCCCGAATCGTCTCACAGCCCATCTCACACACTCTGCGATATATTTCTCGCTCAATGCTATTGAATTCTACCGCCTTTTCTGTTACGCTCATCTTGCATACGCCTTTCATAATGGTTTCTTGACAATCCCATTTTACTGATTTCCTGTATGCAAGGGAAATAGTTCTTACTGCTTCCCTCTTCTTTTTCCCCTCTTATTTTATACTAAGTTTAGGAGACGGCGGACTTTATCGTCCAGCGTCTCCTTTGTTACCCTTTGTCAAGGGGGTAAATCACGCGCAGTCTGAGTATTAGAAAATTCTCTTGGGCGGTTCTTTATGCGGCAATGCGTTTTTGATATACATCATTTCACATATACATCAATTTTATCAAATATTACAATTCGATGGATATTTCGGGCATTCCTCCCATAACGACGATAAATCCCATAATTTTCAACGGGCATATTGACACTTTCTTTATCATAGTGTACAATGCAAAGTGTTAAGGAAAGACGTTTCAACAGCCTTGAGCATTGGCTAAAACAGCGATTAAAATTAAAGGCAGGAGGTATACTATGGCATTTTGCAACGACTGTGGGGCGAATATCCCCGAAGGTAAAAAGTTTTGTACAGGGTGCGGTAAGCCTGTTACCGGAGCAAAACCACCAGCGCAGGAATCGGCGCAGGCAGCAGCGGTACATACGCCTTCTCCCGTGGCGGCGGCGGTCGCCGCGCCGCCGATTGTCACACCAGTACAACCCGCGCCCATCACGCCCGTTCACGCGGACGAACAACCGCCGCTTCAAGGAAGTCCCTATGCCGTCATAAGCACAGGCGGTTTTTTCGGTTCGATTATCCTTATGAATATTCCGATTATCGGCTGGCTAATCTGCATAATTTGGGCTTGCGGCGGCTGTAAAAACCGCAACAGGCGAAATTTTGCGCGCGCCAATTTGATTTTTCTGGCAATTTGGGCGGTTCTCGCTTTGACCGGTTATTTGATGATGAATTGGATAGTACGCTTGATTGTGGATTATTTCCAACAGTTCATGTAACATCGGTTGCTATTTTGAAACGGAGGAAAGAATATGGCAATTCTTGACAAGGTGAGCGAATTTGCTAAAAACTTAGGTGACAAAACCGGAAGTGCGATTGAAACATCAAATCTGAACTCAAAAATAAGCACCGAGCAAAACGCGATAAACGCAGTGATGACAAAAATCGGCGAGTTCTACTACAACAAGTATGCCGAAGAGAAAACCGCCGATGACGGCATAGCCGAATTTTGCAAGACAATAGACGGACACAACGCGGCAATAGCCGAAGCGAAAGCGGAAATTGAGCGCATCAAGGCTGCGGAAGCGGCGGCGGTTGCCGCTCCTGTCGCGGCAGGCGGCTTGGTTTGTACCGTTTGCGGCGCGGCAAACGCGGACGGCAGGAAATTCTGCTCCGAATGCGGCGGCAAATTAGAGGAGAAAAAGCCAACTGTTACGGCGGTTGGATTGGTCTGCTCCGCTTGCGGCGCGGCAAACGCGGCAGACAAAAAGTTTTGCGGCGATTGCGGGGGCAAATTGGAAGCCATTACGGAAACTAAAAAGCGCGTCTGCGCTTGCGGCGCGGAGGTCGCGCCCGGCGAGAAATTCTGCGGCGATTGCGGCGCAAAATACGAGGAAGGAGAATAATTATAATGAAACCGAGGGAAGTCTATTCCAAAACAATGCCCTTTGTGTGGGCAAAACTGCTGTTGGGGCTTGCGACTATTGTCATATCCATAGTTCTTTTCGCAATTTTAATGGGTATTGCGTTTCTGTTCAAAAGCGGAGGAGCGGCCTTTTTCATGTTTATTATTTGGCTGGCCGCAACGGGAGCTGTGAATTTTATTATCAATCACTGGTTCGGCTATTTGGTAAAGGCCGGGCATATCGCGGTTATTACCGAAGCGGTCACCACCGGGCGTGTACCCGACAATCAGGTGGAATATGGCAAGCAAATGGTTAAAGACCGTTTTGCCACGTCCAATGTGTATTTTATGGTGGATAAACTGGTTTCCGCCGCGGTAAAACAGCTTCAAAACGGGTTTGAGAAAGTGGGAGGAGCGTTGGGCAACATCGTCCCCGGTATGAACGCGGTAGTGAGTATCGGTAAATTATTTATCGGTATCGCTCTGGGGTACATAGACGAGTGTTGTTTGGGTTATACCTTCTTGAAAAAAGAGCAGGGTGCTTTTAAGAGCGCGGCGGACGGCGTTGTTATATACGCTCAGAATTGGAAAAAACTATTGAAAGACGCTGCTAAAACCACAGCGACCGTTGTTGGTCTTATGATAGCGGCTACGCTGGTTTCACTGCTGTTTTTCGGACTTATCTTCCGTGTACTCGGTTTGAGCGGCATATGGGGCTTTGTGGCGTTCGCGTTCGCGTGTTTCATCGCGTGGCTGATAAAATCCGTTTTTATAGACAGCTATATGATGGTCAAGATGATGGTTTCCTATATGCAGGAAGCACCGACAACCGTTATCACGTTTGACTTGTACGGCAAGCTGTGCGGTCTGTCAAGGAAATTCAAGGAACTGTTCAACAAGGGACAGCAGGAAGATCCGACACCGCAGCCCGCTTACGCGGCGGCAGGGGCGGCCGGAACGGTACAGTCATCTGCGTCCGCCGGAGACAAACCTGTATTCTGCGGTGAGTGTGGCGCGAAAAACAAGAGCGGAACAAGGTTCTGCGGCGAGTGCGGTAAGCCTATTACGTAAACAAGACCGCGAAATTCGGGGCGGGGCAAATCTGCCCCGATATAAAAGAAGGAGAGAAACTAACATGAAAACAACTGTTATTCAACCCCACAAGTCATCTTTTGGTGTAGATGCCAATATAATTTCGATGGTTATTTTTATCGCTATGGGAATCATCTTTTGGCTTCCGTTTGGTTACGGCGGATATTTAGGATGGGGGGCATGGGTGGCATGGATTGTGCCGCTTGTGTTTTTCTTTTTAGAAAAAGAGAGCAAATTTATTAAGTTTCAAGCCGGAACGGCTCTTGTCATCGGGGTTATCGGCGCGATACTATACGGCGTGGTGCGAATCATAGCCTCGATACTGACACCCAGCTATAAGAATGTTACGATTTTCAATTATGAATCCGTCTGGCGCAGAGCGGAGGCCGCGTTGGGTTTTCTGAGAGCTACAACATTTATCGGTATTGCCGTTGTGTTGCTTGCCGCGTATCTCGCCTTCATGGCTTTTAGTTATAAACAAGTCGAACTGCCCCTTATCGGGGCAATAGCGAGAAAAGCGAGCGGAAAACTTGAAAAAGTCAATATCAATATCAATCAGCAGACAGATAGCACTCAGGTAAATCAGACTGTTGCCGAAGAGACTGTCATTGAGAACAAACCTGTATTCTGCGGCGAGTGCGGCGCGAAAAACGAGAGCGGGAAGAAATTTTGCGGCAGCTGCGGCAAGCCTTTAGCATAAGCCGCTAACTTTGGGGCAGGGCAACCTGCCCCAAAAAATTAAAAAGGGGAGACAGAAATGATAAGAAGATTCGCTGCAATTTTTATTGCGGCTGTATTATTACTGAGCATAGCGGCGTGTACCCGTATAGAGGACGCGATTAAGGACGCGGTTTCCGATGGCGGCTCACAAACGGACAGCCTGCCAACGAGCAATCCGGCAACCGACAATTCGCCAACCAATCCGCCGGAAAGCAATTCCACGGCAGACAATGCGCTTGAACCCGATGGCAATAGTTCTGACGACCCGAGTGACGCTTTTGCCGCGCAGTCGGATGTAACATCAAATGATGACAACGGTAATGATGACGGTAATAACGATGGTAATGATGACGGTACATCCGGTAATGCGGACGACATCGCTGTTTCCGGGACGACAGCCGCCCCTATCCGGTGGCTGATTGACGGTACTTACAGCTTTGACTATGTGATGATGATGTTTTTTGAAGGCTTTGACGATGGTATGGAAATGTCCGGCAGTATAGCGGTAGACGGCGATAAAATGGCAAGCACGAGCAGAATGAGCATAGAAGGTATAGCCGTCGAAGCGCGAGCCGTCCACAAAGACGGAAAAATATATGTGGTTGACAACGCCAACAAGTTTATCATGGAAGTGCCGCCCGAACTCGAGGATGATTACGCGGAGAGTATGCAAACGGATTACAGCGGAATTGTGAAAACCGGGGAAGGCACGGGCGAAATCAACGGAAGGACTTTACCCTATGAGGAGTATGCGGAAAACGGAGGCTTACCCTCCCGCTTTTATCTGGACGGCGGCAGTCTCTACGCGATTGAAACCGCATCCGATGGAATTAAAATCATCATTCTTATCTCAAATATGTCCGGCAGCGTTCCGCCCGGGACGTTCGATTTGCCGTCCGGTTATATGACTATAGATTTGGGTGAGATAAACAGCATGATGGACTTTATGAATTGAAAGGGGTTATAGTATGCTTAAAAGTTTTGGAAGAGGTCTTGGTTTGGGTGCCGGAATGGGCATCGGCAGTGAGTTAGCAAAAGGCTTAATGAATAAACAGAAAACAGCACCCGCCGCGCAGAGTGCCGCCGTACCCGCGCAGAGCGTTGGCGCGGGAATCGCGTGTGTATGCGGCGTAATAAATGAAGAGAACCGAAAGTTTTGCAGTGAGTGCGGAGCGAAGTTAGAAGAAGCAAAAGCAAACGTCTGCGGGTGCGGAGCGGAAATAGAAACAGGTAAAAAGTTTTGCGGCGCGTGCGGTAAGCCTGTCGCGTAATGCTTTTAAGGGAGAAAGCGAATATGATAAGAAGATTTGCCGCCATTATTTTGGTATTGGCGTTGGCGTTGAGTTTTGCGGCGTGTAATCGTATTGATGACACGGTTAAGGACGCGCTTTCCGGCGAGGGCGGGACGGCTTTAAGCGATACGCCGAATGAAACATCCAACACAACGCCCGATGTTGACCCCGTTGATACCGATAAAGATATTATTCCCTCTATCCAATGGCTGCTGGACGGCACATACAGCTTCGACTTCACAAGGATAATTGAAGCGTCCGGCTTGTGGGTTGATAACAACGGCAGCTTGGCGGCGGACGGCGGGAATGTCGCCATAAGCGGCAAAACACAAGTTGAAGGTATAGTTACCGATGTACGGGTCATTTACAAAGACGGCAAGTCATATTCGGTTGACGATGAACACAAAATCGTCATGGAATCATCGGACGGAAGCGATTTGATGGCATACATAATAACCGACTACAGCGGCATGGTAAAAACCGGAGAAGGTACGGGTGAATTTAACGGGATAACTTTACCTTATGAGGAATATTCCGGCGGCTATGCGGGTATAACCGCGCGATTTTACCTTGATAACGGCGTTGTCTGCGGTATCGAAAACGATGGAAACGAACTCCTGCTGAGCGTAAGAAACATAACGAACAATATTCCCGCCGGGACATTCGATTGGCCGGCGGATTATGCGATGGTAGACGACTTTGATTATTGGGAACTTTACGGCCCCGGCGGAAATACGTCTTGTGCGGTCGGTGATGTCATTCAGTTTGGCGGGTACGACTGGCGGGTGCTTGACGTGCGGGACGGCAAGGTGCTACTTTTAAGCGATAAAGTCTTGGAACTAAAGCAACTTCATCACGAGCGCAACGCAGTTATAACTTGGGCTAACAGCGATATTCGGCAGTATTTGAACGGAGAGTTTTACAATAGCATACCTACGAGCGAGAGCGCGAAAATAGCCGAAATAACAATCGTGAACAACGACAATCCTTGGTATGGGACGAGCGGTGGCAGCGACACAAGTGACAAAATTTTCCTGTTAAGCCTTGATGAAGTCGTGGGATACTTTGGAGACAGCGGGAAGTTAACGCCGAGTAGACCTGCGGGTACGACCGGCATAAGCGACGAATATAACTCCGCGCGCGCTGCCGCGGATATAGGCGGCGACGCTCGCCCTTGGTGGCTTCGGTCGCCCGCCCAAGTCCAATCCAATGGCTGGACGACTTTCACCTACGTCGAACGAACTGGCGTTATCAATGTGAGCGGTATCGGCAATTCTATTAACTCGCTTGGCGGTGTGCGCCCCGCTTTGTGGCTGAATTTGGAGGATTACTAAATGATAAAAAGATTTACGGCAATTATTTTGGCGGTGCTGGTGTTGGGTTTATCGGCGTGTAACAGTATTGAGGACGCAGTCAAGGACGCGGTTTCAGACAGCGGCTTGCAGACGGATAACCCGCAAGCAAGCGAGCCGCCAAGCGAAACGCCTAACCCCGGGACAGGCTTTGCAGCGGTAGGCAATGTCATACAATTTGCCGGGTACGATTGGCGGGTACTTGACGTACAGGATGGCAAGGCTCTGATTTTGAGCGATAAGGTTTTGGAACAAAGGAAGTTTCACACCGAAAATAACGCAGACCTGACATGGGCGGACAGCAGTATCCGTCAGTATTTGAACGGCGAGTTTTTTGACAGCTTACCCGCAGACGAAAGAATCAAAATCACCGAAACAAGAGTGGAGAATAACGACAACCTGCGGTACGAAACAAGCGGCGGCAGCGATACAAACGATAAAATATTCCTGTTAAGCCTTGAGGAGGTTGTGCGGTACTTCGGCGACAGCGGGCAGTGGGAAAACAGCCCCGAAAGCGCGTCCACCATAAACGATGAATATAATTCAGCGCGTACTGCCGCGACATTAACCAACAGCCAAAGTGCTTGGTGGCTTCGGACACCGGGTCAAAGAATGTCAAACAGAATGAGTTTCGTCCATATCCCCGTTGACGGTACTATCATCGTTGGCGGCTATTCAACAGGGAACGTTATAGGCGTTCGCCCCGCTCTGTGGTTGGATTTGGAGGATTAATAAATGATAAAAAGATTTGCGGCAATTATTTTGGCGGCGGTACTATTACTGAGCGTAACGGCGTGTAATCGTATTGAGAACGCGGTCAAGGACGCGATTGGCGATAGCGGCACAACCTCACGCGCAACGAACACGCCAAGTGGCGGAAACAACGGCGCAAGTACGCCGGGCGGCGGCGCAGGGGAAAACCTGTCATCTACGGGAGGGAGTACCACAAACGATGGTAATATGTCGTCCTTTGACGATTCAAGATACCGCTTTTGGGATGTCTTTGACGAAGTTCGGGATAAGGTGTACGCCGCTCTGGACGACCCCGACAATAACGTGGAAGAAAGTTATTATTACAGCATATTATTAACGTCTTTCTCGTCAATGAATTTGATGTTTATTCCCATTTACTATATTGATAACGATGAATATTTTGAAAACGGGGGGAAAGACGGCTGGACAAACATAGAGAGGGAGCAAAAAGGGAATTTGCGTACCGTCAGTTTTATAAAGCCGGATAGCAGCGGGACAAACGCATATACAGCAGAATATGACGGCACTTTGGATTCCCTGAAAATCACCTTTACGTTCAATGATTTCAATATGTTTTGGGAATATGTACGGGTTGGCGACAGCTATGTGTCACAAATGTATCAGGGTTCACCGGAAAGCGAACGGGGAGTAGTTTATAAGGTGTTTTTCGATGAACAGAATATTACATTCATGAATGCTTCTGACTCCCCAATGCCCGCATCCATATATCAAAATAAAGGGCTATCAAGTTCATTCGTGCAAGTACCGACAACAATGTTCAGTACATATATTTCTTATATGAACGGGACATTGGAAATAACGAGCAATTAACTAACCTTGTTAAAATGGAGTGTACCCATCCTTAAAACATAAAAATCGGGGTTGTCATAGGCTGACTTCCCCGATTTTCTTTTACGCTTTGCCGCTTCCGCTTTCGTTGGCTCGGCGGCTTTCCGATTGGGAATCACATTTGTTTTGTCGTTTCTCTGTTAATCAACTCCGGCAGAGTTGTGTATGTTTGTACTTGCAATGTCGGGTTTTTAATTTTTCGCATCAGCGACTTAACCGATTGTACGCCAAGGTCATATAAATCAATATTTACAACTGTTGGCGTTGGAGTAATAATCTGAGAATAAGGATAATCGTCAATCATGATAACTCCCATATCCGATGGTACGGATATTTTTTTATCTTCCAACACTTTGCACACGCCGACAGCGATAAGATTGCTTCCGCATACAATAGCGTCAGGGAGATTTTTCATGTTTAACAGTGCAATCACAGCTTTATTAATCTCATTAATATCGTGATTTGTTCGGAATAAACACTGCTCGTCAATTTCTGTGCCGCGACTATTTAGAAATGATTGCATACCGCGAAGATGACTTGAGGCCATAACATCTTCTTCTCTTCCGCAAATACACGAAATTCGGCTGTATCCGTATTGGAAAAGATGCTGTGCGGCTATTTCGCCTACCAAAACATGGTTGACATCTATCCAACTTACTCTGTGTTCAAAATCAGGTTTTCCGATAACTATATGAGGGAACTCTTTCTTCACGAAAAAATCGGCGGTGCTTATGTTTAACGGTTCGCCCTGTATAATGATACCGTCCGAGCTTTTTTGCAAAATAATTTTCTTCGCTTTTTCGCCGTCTCTCTCTTCATGGCTTATATCAACTAAAGTGAGAGTGTAGCCAATGCGCTCCAGTTCATTTTGTGCGCCGCAAATGATTTCAAACATATGCGGGTTACCGTAAACCTTTCCTTTATGTAACCTTGCGAGAAACGCGATGTTTTTTGAGGAAGCGCGTGACAAATTAGCCGCAAGCTGGTTTGGCACATACTCCAAACGCTTCATAACCGCGTGAACATTATTTATTGTCGTCTGCGATATCGTAGGCGACTTATTTATTACCTTGCTGACTGTAGCCGTAGACACCCCTGCTTCCCGTGCGACATCTTTTATCGTAACCGCCAATTTCAGACCACCTCGCTTAAATGCCATTGTGTTTTTTTATTATAGCATAAAACGGAAAGCAAGTAAAGGCGGTTTACTGCAAAATAAGTTAACCGATTACCTAAATAATTATTATCAAATTCCATATTATATATTGACAAGACAATGCAATAGTGGTATTATAAAAACATAGCCATAAAAATAACACTTCATTCTAAGTTAACCGATTTCTCATTTGATATGTTATATGTCGGGCATACGGGAAATTTATGATTAGAGATTCGGAGGCGCGTATAATGAATATTGCCGCGTTATATCATCGGTCGGACAGTGAGTTTGCTTATTTATACTCACCGGATAAATTTCATATTAGGCTCAGAACCGCTAAAGATGATATACGCGAAGTATCGCTTGTTAATGGCGACCCTTATAGGCTATGGGGAGAGTGGCATATAGATTTATTTAACGAAAAGCTACCTATGAAAATTATAGCAAGTACAGACGCAAACGATTATTGGATGGTTGAAATGAGTGCGAAGCATAAACGCTTACACTATTCGTTCCTAATAGTCGGGAACGATGGGAAAGAAATGTTTTTCTGTGAAAAAGGGGTATATCCTGTAAGAAAACCGTACATTTCAAACCACAATTATTACTTTCGTTTTCCGTATTTGCATGAGATAGATATGATAAAAACACCCGATTGGGTTAGAAATACAGTTTGGTATCAGATTTTTCCGGAGAGATACCGGAACGGTGATGTGAGCAACGACCCCGTTGGCACGCTTGTCTGGAACAGCAAAGAGCCGAAATTAAATGATTTCTTTGGCGGTGATTTACAAGGCATAATCGACAAGCTAGGTCATATTAAGAGTCTGGGTTTCAACGGTATATACCTGTGTCCGATTTTCAAATCGCCGTCTAACCACAAGTATGATACGACCGATTATTTCGAGATCGACCCCGCGTTTGGGACAAAAGAGACGTTGAAAAAACTGGTAAACGAATGTCATAAACATGGAATTAAGGTGATGTTGGACGCTGTGTTCAACCATATTGGGGACAGCTCTGAACAGTGGCGGGATATAGTGAAAAACGGAACTGCGTCAAAGTACGCATCATGGTTTCACATTAAAGAGTTTCCGGTTTCATACGCCGAAACTGACATTGTCGGTGTGGCAGATCTTACATATGATTCCTTCGCTTTTACACACCATATGCCTAAATTGAACACCGCAAACCCCGAAGTTCAGGAATATCTGCTTAGTGTTGCCAGATTTTGGATTGAAGAATGTGAAATAGATGCTTGGCGGCTTGATGTGGCAAACGAAGTCGATCATCACTTTTGGAAAAGATTCCGCAAAGAGATAACGGACTTAAAGAATGAAATATTTATTCTCGGTGAGATATGGCAATCTCCACAGTCGTGGCTCCGAGGCGACGAGATTCACGCGGTGATGAACTATTCGTTAACAGAAGCTATTCTGGAATATTTCATACGCGGAAATATCAGCGCAAGTGAAATGATAACAACTATGAACCGGCAGTTTATGCTATACGCCCAACAAACCAATGAAGTGATGCTAAACTTGCTGGACTCTCATGATACGCCAAGGTTGATGACTGTCGCAAACGGCAATGGGGAACTGGTAAAATCAGTATTGGCTTTTATGTTTTTGCAAACTGGCTCTCCTTGCATTTATTACGGTACGGAAATTGGTATGTTCGGGGGCGAGGAGCCGGGATGCCGCGGATGTATGGAATGGGATGAAAACAAATGGGATAAAGATATGTACTCGTTTATTGCCTCATTAGTCGCGTTCAGACGGAAATATTCGGATATTATCTCGTTTTCTAACACAAAATGGGAAACAGACGATGAGCGGAATATCATAAAACTGGAAAAGGAGCATAACGGCAGTATTCTGGTTGGCATTTTTAACAACGGAACGGCTGATTTGAAAATCGCATTTGAAACACCGTTATTATCATCGGAAACCCGTATAGAGAAGAACAATACCGTAATCGGTGCCGGTGGTTTTTATATCGGAATAAATAATTTTTAGGAGGAAAACAACGTGAAAAAGCTAGTCGTACTGTTTCTAATCGCCGCATTATTGCTCTCGCTCGCAGCCTGCGGAAACGAAACCGCGCCGCCACCGAGCGGAATAAATACTCCCACACCCACGTCTACAACCAACGATTCCTCCGCTGCTAGCGGAACAGAGGATCAACCCGATGTCGAAATCAGTGGGGATCTGTATGTCTGGATTGGCTTTGAACCTTTGGCCGAAGCGATAATCGAGGGGTTTAACAATATATACCCTAACGTTAACGTTCGGTACGACATTGTCGGTTTGGATGTCGATGCTAAACTCGCACTTGACGGTCCCAGCGGAGTCGGCCCCGATGTGTTTTCCGTAGGTCATACAGCTATCAGTCTTTTAGTTGCCGATGGACTTGCAGAGCCTTTCCCCGCCTCTTTACAAGATATGGTTAAGGATGTTATGATTGACTCAACAGTCTCCACCGGAACAGTCAACGGAACAGTTTACGGAGTACCTTACTCGGTAGAACCCGTGATTCTACTTTATAACAAAGATTTGATTGACGCGCCGCCCGCAACCATGGAAGAAATCATCGAGACTGCGAAAACCTACAACGATCCTGCCGCCGGAAAATATTTTATGCGTTGGGCTCTTGACGGTTACCACAATTATATATTCCCATCCGCTTTCGGCTTCAAAGTTTTTGGTCCAAACGGAGACGATTGGAAGAATCCGGGTCTTGACAGTCCTGAAATGGCTAAGGGGCTTGCGTATTATGCCTCTATGAGATCTGTCTTTGATGTGAATTACGGGGATGCCGATTGGAATACTACTATTGCCGCGTTTCACCGGGGCGAGACTCCGCTTTGCATCAGCGGACCTTGGGGAATCGCAGGTTGTAAAGATGCCGGCTTAAACTTCGGCACTTCCAAGATTCCGACAATCAATGGCGTTCAGCCCAACTCTTTATCCGGCATAATGCTGGCTGCGGTTTCCAGCTACGCCAAGAACTTTGATGCCGCGTTCGCGTTTGTCGAGTATATGGCATCGGTCGAGGTCGCTAATATGATATACGGCGTTTACGGTTCAGTCCCTGCCTTAAAAGACCTCACCGGCGTTAAAGGTATTGCGGAAGACGAATGGATTGTGGGCATGGCGGATCAGGCTCAGTATACCGATGCGGCACCCACAATCCCCGAAGTTAAATACCTTTGGGAGCCTTGGGGAGAAATGAGTACATTCGTTTGGGACGGTGTGCTTTCTATTGAAGAAGCTCAAGATAGAGCCATGGAGATGTATGAAATCCTGTTAAACGCCGGGGGATTATCTAGGTTCGATTGATAAACATATGGCTGTGTCTATTCGGGTAAAATAACTCCGTACAGATACAGCCTGCTTTCATTTTTAGCGGAAAAGCCTAAAGAATGGAATGATAATATGAAAATCATTTGCGCGTTATGCTCCGCTGTAATATGGGGCGGCGGTCAGGTTATAAACAAGCAGCGATTAAAGGGTTTGGTATTCTTTTTAATACAAGGAGTCCTTGTATTTGTCGAACTTTCAACCGGAACATTAGACGTGCTGACCGGCAAGGTTGAGGCGACTTTCCGTAATTGCGGTTATTTTACCAAGGGGTTATGGGGGCTTGTCACCTTAGGTGAAATACCAAGAGCGAGTTCCTCCACATTAGTTTACGACCACTCCGTTATGCTTATGATTACCGGTATTATTTCCACAGTCATACTGCTGTTCTTTGTTCTTATATGGATTTGGAATATTAAGGATGCTTACCTTACCAGAACACAAATTGAACAAGGGAAAAAAGTAAGCAGTGTTGATTATGTTAAAAACTTGTGGAATAAATCATTTGAATACATTATGATTACACCGGGTGCAATCCTCGTGTTGTTTATCTCTGTAATACCGGTTATGTTTTCCATGCTCGTTGCGTTTACGAATTATAACCACAACGCGATTCCGCCAAGATACATTGTAGACTGGGTTGGGTTTAAGAGCTTTACCGATCTTGTGATGATACCGATTTGGGGGTCAACCTTTGTCAAGGTTCTAATTTGGACTGTTTCGTGGGCTTTTATCGCCACGTTTACAGCTTATGGCTTTGGGCTTTTACAAGCGGTCTTAATAAACGCAGAAGGTATTCGCTTCAAGAAAGCGTGGCGAAGCATTCTTATTTTGCCGTGGGCTATGCCGGCATTGGTTTCTCTGCTTGTTTTCAGGGTTCTGTTTAAAAATACGGGTGCTTTTAACAATATGCTTCTGCGCGCGGGTATCATAAATGATGCCATTCCGTTTTTAAGCAGTACGGGTTGGGCCAGAACGTCTATTGTACTTGTTAATATGTGGTTGAGTTTTCCGTTTTTTATGGCTTTAATATCAGCGGCAATGACTTCGATTTCTCCCGAGCTGCATGAAGCCGTTGAGATTGACGGCGGCAATGGCTGGCATAAGTTCAGATACATCTCATTACCCACAATACTGACGGTCACCGCGCCGATGATTGTCATGAGCGTTGCCAATAATTTTAACAACTTCGGCGCGGTGTACTTCCTTACCGGGGGTAAGCCGCTAGATCCCGGTTTGCAAATGGCGGGAACAACCGATATACTGATTACATGGATTTTCAAACTCACCCTCGACTATCGAATGTACAACATCGCAGCCGCTGTTTCCATTCTGATTTTTATTTTGATCGCTACCGTTAGCGGGATTAACATGATGAGGACGCGATCATTTAAGGAGGACTAAGGAATGAAAATAAAAACAAATAAACGGGCAAAAGCAAAGTCGATTCTTGCGCGGACATTGATTTACATTGAGCTAATAATTGCGGTGATAATTGTTTTATACCCGATTTTATGGATTATCGGCTCGTCTTTTGACCCTATAAACAACTTCGGAAGAACGGGTATATTTCCCAAAAATGTGACATTAAACAATTATTTCAGATTGTTCCAAAAATACGATTATTCCAAATGGTATCTTAACACCGCATATTTGGCGGTTATGACTATGCTTTTTTCGGTCTTTGTCAATACTATAACAGCGTTTGTTTTTGCGCGTTTTAATTTCAAGGGTAAAAAAGCCGGAATGTTATCCGCTACAATCTTACAAATGTTCCCTAGTTTTATGGCTCTTACCGCCCTTTATATGATTGCCTTGAACTTCGGTATGCTCGACAACTTAAATATGCTTGTAATTATTTACGTGGCCGGCTCAATTCCCATTAATATTTGGCTTGTAAAAGGAAATATGCAAAATCTGCCAAAATCCATTGATGAAGCCGCGTATATTGACGGCGCGTCGAAACTTCAGGTTTTACTAAAGATAATATTTCCGCTATCGTTTCCCATTATAACATTCATAGCTTTTATGTCCTTCATGACACCATGGATGGATTATATGCTACAGCGCTTCTTAATAAATAGCAGCGATAAAAGAACTCTTGCTCTCGGGATGTTTGAATTATCAGACCATAATACGGCAACACCGTCTGATTTTACCGCCTTCAGTGCCGGAGCGGTGCTAATTGCCGCACCCATTACAATTCTGTATATAGTTTTTCAAAAGTATCTGATTACGGGTATCGCCTCCGGCACGAACAAGGGTGAATAATGAACCGTAAGGACTATCTTTATACAGCGGTGTTATGGTTGGGGAAACCGTATCCCTTTATTAAGTCGGCCGTTGGCATGAAAAAGAGATACGCATTTATCCACTTCTTGCTCATTTTTTGCCTGCTGTTTATCCCGATATTTATTTTAGTGTTGAGGACGCAGCCCGATGAGCTGTATACGAGAATATTTTTTCAAGACTTTGAAAACGCGGTCATAGAAGATTATCAAACGGAACGCTATTCAAAGGAAGTGGTGACAAACGTTCGTCCTGTCATTTATGTGTTCAGTGATTTTGTGGTTTACGCCGACTCGAATATGGTTTTGTCCGCACCATCTGAGTTCTTTGACGAACTGCCGCATCCTTTTGGCGAAGTTTTCAGCATGATAGCGGTCTACAATATGTATATCCCGCAATTTCTATTGCCATTGTTGATGATAGCCTTTTTTATCTTGCTTGTCTTGCAGCTCTTCTTTTATCTCATATCGGCGGCTTTTCTCGGAGTCGCTCGCTTAGCCTCAACACGGTTTACATTTGGAGGGAGGGTAAAAACCGTAATTATGAGTTCGCTTTTTCCGGCTTTGTTATGTGCGGGAATCGGTTTCATTCTCCCGACCGTGCATATCGTCTTGTTTCAGATGTTGAATTTGCTACTGCTGTTTTATCTGTCAAAAAAATATGATCGAAAAGAAAGAGAGTTGCTTTTATCAGAAGAAAATGAAGAATAACAAACACAAGGAGAATAGATATGAAAATCAGTTTAGACAGATTTCCGGGAGGAAAATTAAAAGCACTTACAATGAGCTACGATGATGGAGTACAACAAGACATCAGGTTAATCGAAATATTTAACCGATACGGAATCAAAGGGACTTTCCATATTAACGGCGGACTATTCGGTAAAGAGTCGTGGTCAAGGTTAAACGAAAATGAGATAAAAAAAGTATACGAGGGTCATGAAATATCCGCTCACGGATATACACATCTGGGGTTAAGCGAGATTTCCGATGAAGGCATAATATCTGAGATTATGCGCGACAGGGAAAAGCTGGAAAAAATAACGGGTGAACCCATACGCGGAATGTCTTACGCATTTGGCTCAGTGAACAGCCATGTAGCAAAAATAGTGGGTATGCTTGGGATAGAATACGCCCGCGTGGTATCAACGACAGGCGAGTTCGGATTTCCCGATGATTTCTTGCAATGGCGCGGCACATGCCACCATAATGACAATCTTCTTGAGTATGCTGACAAATTCTTGTCGCAGAATTGGCATCAGTTGATGTATGTGTGGGGACACAGCTATGAGTTTGACGGTGATGATAACTGGGAACATATTGAAGAGTTTTGTAAAAAAATAGGCGGACAAGACGACATATGGTATGCCACGAATATCGAAATCTGCGACTATATAAAAGCATTGCGCGGTTTGAAGTTTACTGTTAAGCAAGATGTTGTGTTGAATCAATCGGCAATTAATGTATGGATAACAGTCAACGGCAATCCCTTGGAAATCAAAGGCGGAAAGACGGTGCGGTTAGCGCAATAATAAAAGTGAGGTGCGTCAGAATGAAAAATCAAGCTATACAAGATAAAATGCAGAATATGCTCGATGAAATCATAAAAAGCGGAAGAGATACAGGCATACAGCTTGCCGTGTATCATAAAGGTGAGCTTGTGGTAAACGCTTGGGCAGGGATTACAAACTTAGAAACAAAAGAACTCGTAACCGAACATACAATGTTCCCTGTTTTTTCCACCACAAAAGGAATAACCGCTACCATGCTGCACATACTTGCCGACAGAGGTGTGTTAAATTATGAGCAGAAAATATGTGAGTTGTGGCCCGAATTCGCAAAACACGGTAAAGAAAACA
>WRJE01000003.1 GCA_009782385.1 Oscillospiraceae bacterium
AATCCGCGTTTTCGTATAAAACGGCAAATTTGCTTGTTGAATAGCGGTAAACATATGACGGCGGTATGACGGATTTAAGGAAGTATGTTATCTCCTCAAGCAAAGCATCGCTGTAATCGTAACCGTAAGCGTTGTTTATGAGCTTGAAGTTGTCAATATCAATGACAAAGAGCGATCCGTTCTTACCGGTTTTGAGAAGTGTGTCAAGACGGGAGGTGAGCCGCCCGATATTTGGGATGTTGAGCGCGGTGTCAAAAGTCGCGGCTTCTATATATTCCTGTTCTCGCAGCTTTTCCTCGGTTATATCTCTCGCGCTGACAAGATAGACCGGGCGGCTGCCGCGCCACTCAACGGGTGTTATTGTATAGGAACGCCAGAGACCGCCGTCATTTTCGTTGGTTTGGAAGGTATAATCGCAGCCTTCCGGCAAATCTTTTACCATATCAAGCCCGCAGCAGCGGCACGGGGCGTTGTGTCCCAGAAGTCTGAAACACGAAACGCCGCAGGGGGCGGTTATGGCTTTACCGTTAAAGTTAGCGTTGGCAAACACTACCTCATAGGTTTCGCGGTCTATGACATAGACTTCATCCTTTAAGTTGTCAAGGATTAGTTTAAGCGAGTCCGTCAGCTCAAAAGCACCGCGCTCCATTTGCTTGGAGACCAAGTAAGAGCCGAACGCGCCGAGAACGTGAGAGAGAGATTCCAGTTCATCGCCATCGAGCATGGCGCGTGAATTATCTTGAAGAAGAACCACAACACCCGCGCATTTGCCGTGGAACTCCGCGGAGTAGGTGTAGCAATGACCGATAACAAAGATACTTTCTCGCCAGGATTCGGGCAAATCATCTCTTGAGATATGATGCGCGTTGTGGAGATTGGAGGCAAAGCGGTATAAACAGTCAACGGTTTGGGTGTCCATCAGGCGCGGGGGCAGGGCGGATAGACCCTGTTCGTGCCACTGAAACAGGGGTTCGGAGTGTTTCGCGCGTGAGCCGAGTACAATAGCGCGGTTGAAACCGAAATAAGAACCTATTGACTCGAGCGCGTCATGGAAACGGGTGTTGTCATCCTTGGTGTTTTGCGCGCTGAAGAAGGTGTCGAAAAGATAATTTTGCAGGCTGTCCAGTTTAAGGCTTCTGGAAATAAACTCCTGAGATTTTATCATGCGTTCGGCTTCGTGCATCAGAAGGCAGCTCTGATAAAGATAGCCGGATAAATCATTTACATAAGGAATCAGTTCGTTAAACAGTATCTTAGCGTCGTGGAAAGAATAGGAGGGCATATCATGGAATGCCGGAAGAGCTTCGGATTCACTGATTGACAGTTTTTGGCACAGGGCGCGGATGTTCTCTTCGGTAATTGAGCCGGTGACGTTTAAGCGACCTATAGCCCAGAAGCCCATCAGCTTACCGCTGACCGTTATGGGAATGACGGCGTTGCAGAGACCGATTGCGTCGCAGGTTTCGATAACCAGCCCGTCATTCTCACGCGCGGCTATACAGAGATTAGAATGTGAATGACGGCAGAGCGTTGAACCCTTTTCAGTACTGCTGATAATGTCGCAGAAAGTGCAGAGACCTTCTCTTTGAGTAATCGGAGAACCGGACGGGTCGGAGATAAAGGATGAAACTCCAAGGGTTTTGGTTACGGTGTTGCACAACTGCTGTAAATAGTCGCGGCTTACGATGTCGAGCATCTGCAAACCGCCGACAGATTCTTCTCCGGTGAACTGCGCGTGTTCGCGGATATTTCCGTGTTCATGGCGGGCGGTTGTGTCGATTATAACACTGCGGTAAAGGTGTGCGCTCGGCAGGGCAACGAACGACAGACGTTCGTTTATCCATTTAACCTCACCGTTTTTGTTCAGTATGCGGTACTCGTGCCAAAAATCTACATTCTGAGACTGTTCAAGCAGGGGTTTGCGGCAATCCCAGTAGTCGTCAATATCATCGGGGTGTACATTATTAGCCCAGTCGTTCATGTGAGCCAGTCGGTTATGCTTGAGACCCAAATATCTGATGTTGTCGGAAACAAAGTCAAGCTCCAAGGTGTCGGCATCCCACATCGCAACGACAAAAGAGTTGAAGTCCATGGTTTCGGACAGGGCGCGGAAACGCGCTTTGCTCGCGGCGAGTTCATCGGTCAGCGCGACAACATCGCCGATGTCCTCTAATGTGCCGACAAGTCCGATAAGATTGCCTTCCTCATCGTGCAGAGGTCTGCGCGACACGCGCTGCCACTTTGAATAGTTTTTGTTTTCCAGACTGAAAGGGTAGATTTCGGAGTTGGGCTGATGTGTTTCAAAAAGCAGCTTGTCGAGGTGTACGGCCCATTGCGCGGACGATTTGGGCAGTATCTCGAAAGTTTTTTTGCCTATGACATCGGCGGGCGATTTGTTGCCTGTAAACTTGGCAAACGCATCGCTGCAATTTATATATACGCCGTCTAAATCTTTAATAAATACCATGCCGGGGAAAGCGTCGATAATCTGCCGCAGAAAATTGTCCATGCAATTCACCTCTTTTGGATATTGTACCATTTTTTAGCGAGGAAAGCAAGGGTTTTTATGTTTCGTTATTTAAGTCCAAGCGTGTGTTAGCCAATGGTTCAAAGTCCCGGATTTGCCGGGCATATTCAAGTGCTTTTCGCATATCGTTTTCAGTTATTCCCAACTCATTGGGATAACGTGGCTGTACGCCATATCGGTTTAACATATCACAAGCCCGCTCAACTTCACGAAAACGATTATCGTGTTCTATGCACATTTTGTTAAGAATAAGCAAATTGTGAATTTTGGGCGGTTCGGGAGTGCCTTTGAAAATCAAGTAGCCTTTAAGATTCTTTTCCGCTGATTGCTGACATAGAAAACAAATAATTTCAAGCGGTATCGGGCGTTTTCCTTGCAAATACTCGGCAGAATCCAAATCCATATCGGCATACTGAAACCATTCGGAAATAAGGTCAAGCTCCATACAGTACGGCTCCTCTCTGTGCAATCACTCTTTCAAGTGTCGGACCGTTCTTCCTGCGATTAAATACGCTGGAACATCCCATCAACAAATCTAAATCCAAACGACCTTTGTTTTTACGGACAAGCCCAATAATATCTGCGTATAATTCGCCTAATTCCGTTGTGCCGTCCGGCACAACCACATAAATATCAATATCGCTGTCATCACGGGGAGTTCCGTAAGCGTACGAACCGAACAGGTAAATCGCTTCTGCCGAGACGGCTTGTAATACGCTTTCTTTTATTATTTTCAAATCATTATCCATTTTTGTATTCAAACGACTTACCGCCCTTCATCTTCGGATTCTTCTGATTCATCGTCCTCTCCGCGTTCTCTTTCCATCGCGGGTATAATCAGTCTCTTGTGTATTATAGGATAGCTAATGAAGACGGAGGTCAAACCAAGGAGAGAGAATCCTATTAAAGGCAGGAAGATAAGCTCGGCGGGTTCCCAAGCGAGGAATATCAGTATAAGGAAAACGCCGTTGATAACCGCCGTGAGCAAATGCCGCCACAGACCGTCAAGGGTAAGGATAAATGAGTTTCTCAGCAGGTTCATATTGCTAACCTCAACGGTTACCGCCATGAGAAACAGGGTGTTACGCATTGCGAGGTAGAAGATAAAGACGGCGACCGCCGCTCCAATCATAAAGGAAGGGATGGAAACATCGGGCTCAAACATAACGGAAATGTTGAAGAAACCCATGGTGAACATAACGGCATCGAGGACACCAAGGAAAACCCCCTGTTTGAAATTCATACGCGCGCGCTGCCAGAAATCCGACACCCAAGCGTGTTCATGCCGCACAAAATTCCGGAGTACATATGTCATTCCGCAGGTTGCCGGGCCGATGAGAAAGACACTGACCGCCAGAAGAACTATCAGAATAATCGGCGGCAGACGGAAAAGGAAAAGGAAAAACGTGAAAAACAGCGAATAGGTTAAGCCTTCGCCCGCGCCCGCTTCGCCGAACGGGACATTTTCAAGAAGGCGGATTAAAAGCGGCTCAAAGACAAAGGAGTGGAACGCGATTATTATCGGCAAACAAATAACGAAGTAGATAAAGTTGATTGCGACAAGTTTGCCCAGCTTGTGCCAGAGTATGTCGAGATAACGGAATAGGGCGCGTTTTTCAGGTTCGTCGGGGTCAACGCCCTTGCCCGGTTTTGTATAATCAAAGAAACCGAATATGCCTGCCATAAACTACCTCCTGCAAATCCAACACATTATATCACAAGTTTTTGGTTTCTACAATATTTTTCTTGACTATATTGAGCGGAGGATATATAATGCAAAGTGCTGCAATATAATTGGAGTTAATTTTACTTGTGAATATGAAAGGTGGTGTTCGAGTTGGTAAGGACATATCAGCCCAAGAAACGTCAGCGAGCGAAGGAACACGGCTTCCGCAAGCGTATGAAAACACGCAGTGGGCGCAATGTATTAGCCCGCCGCCGCGCGCGCGGACGCAAGAAGCTCTCGGCATAATGAAAGTGGAATCGCTCAAGGAAAACCGTGATTTTAAGAGACTGTATTACAGAGGACAGTCGGTCGTGGGCGGTTGCATGGTACTTTACGTTATGCCGAACCGATTAGGCGTTAACCGCCTCGGGATTACCGCCAGCACAAAGATTGGCTGCGCGGTTAAGAGAAACCGCGCGAGGAGAAGACTGAAAGAGTGTTATCGGGCGTTGGGGCTCAGACAAGGTCTGGACATTGTCGTTGTTGCGCGTGCTCGCGCTGTTACAGCCCCCTTTACCGCGATTGAAAAAGAGATGCGGTCATTATTTTATAAGCTGAAAATGTTATGAAGAAATTATGAAAAGATTTGTGATATGGCTTATAAAGGGTTACAGGAAAAATGTTTCGCCCGCTTTTCCGCCGAGCTGCCGTTTTATTCCCACTTGTTCCGCCTATGCTCTTGAGGCTGTTGAAACACACGGGGCTTTTCGCGGCGGGATTTTGGCACTGTACAGATTCTTGCGCTGCAACCCTTTCGCGCGACCCGGGTATGACCCCGTGCCGCCGAGAAGGGTAAAACACAAAGGAGATTTTTAATTGGGACAGTTACTGGATTATTTAATTTACGGTCCGTTTTCATGGCTGCTTGTCACGATGTACGATTTGACGCGCAATTACGCGGTGGCAATAATGCTGTTCGCGCTTGTAACAAAAATTGTTTTACTGTATTTCTCAGGTAAAGGTAAACTCAGTATGCTGCGACAGCAGCGTTTGCAGCCCAAAATTCAGGCGTTGCAGAAGCAATACCCGAAAGATAAGGAAAAACTTAACGCCGAGACGATGAAGCTGTATCAAGCCGAGGGTGTGTCGCCGATGGGCGGCTGCCTGTGGATGCTTCTGCCGTTCCCGGTGCTTATCATGCTTTATCAGGTTGTGCGCCAGCCGTTAACACGCCTTATGAACTTGCCGTTGACGGTGGATGTAAATGGAGTTAACACAAAAATTACTGACTTTTTATCGAATCTATTCAGCAGCAACGGGATTGAAGTGCCGGCTTTGAGCGCGGCGTTTGAAGAAATGCAGTTCGCGCAAATAGTACATGACAATTTTGATTTAGTGCAGAACGCTCTTGGAGAGAGTATTAGAAACATAAACTTTAATACATTCGGGTTAAACCTTACGCTTGTACCCAGCTTACCGTGGAACGGTTTTAGCTGGTTGTTTATTATTCCGATTATTTCGGCCACCACGGCTTACATCCAATTCTATGTTACAAGCAAGATGTCGAAAGTACCGCAGACCAAACAATCCGCTTACATGGGATTTCTGGGACCCGGCATATCGCTGTGGTTCGGGTACACAATGCCGGCGGTTATGAGCGTTTACTGGATTGCAAACAACCTTTTCGGCATGATTCAAGATGTTTTTCTGACAAAGCATTATAATAAGGTGTTGGACGAGGCGGAAGCCAAAAGAGCGGAGCTTGAAGCGCGGCGCAAAGCCGCCGAGGCAAAACAGAAAGAAGAGGACAGACAGCGCAGGGCGGAAAAAATGGAGCAGAAGCATAAGAACGCGAAGAAGTATAAAATGACAAAGGGTCCGAAAAAGTAAGGAGAATAAAAAATGCCAACAAACATAGAGTCATCGGGCAAGACGCTTGATGAAGCAATACGCTCGGGATTGTCGGTACTCGGCGTTGAGCGCGAGGCCGTAACAGTTGAGATACTGAGCAAACCCAAGACAGGGTTTTTTGGAATCGGCACTACGCCGGCAAAGGTTAAACTGACGCTTGCCGTACCGGAAAAACCTTCGGCAAAGAGGTCTGATTTTGACAAGGTAAATAATTCCAACACGAGGACAGGCGGGACACCGAGGGCATCGTCCCCTACGAACAAGGTTGAAAAAAGACCCGCGAGCAATACCGCCGCCGCCCCTCAAAAAGAGTGGAACAAACAGTCTGAGAGGTTATCGCCGCCCGTTAACAAAGAGAGAACACGACGCGAGCATACCAGACGACCGACCGCTCCGGCTCTGGAAGCAGACCGCGCGAAAGCGCAGGAGTTTATTGACGGACTGCTGAAATGTATTGATATGGGCTTGACAGCGGTGACGGAGATAAAAGATGATATTGTTGCCATCGGCATTGAGGGCGATAATGTCGGAAATCTGATTGGCAGGCACGGAGAGACACTGGACGCGGTTCAGCACATTGTCACTAACGCGGTTAACCTTAAAAGGGATGGAGACCCCGTGCGTATTCAGGTAGATGCCGCCGATTACCGGGGCAAACGTCAGGCGGCTCTTGAGCAGCTGGCGCGGCGCATGGCGGATAACGCGAAGAGATATAACTCCAATATGACGCTTGAACCTATGAACGCATATGAGCGGCACGTTATTCATGTTACGCTTCAAGATATGCCGGGAATAACCACGTTTTCTACAGGAACTGACCCGCAGAGACGGGTTGTCATATCCTCGGTGAACGCGCGAAGAGGGCGCAATGACAGGGGAGTTCCGCGCGGGGGGAACAGAAGCAACAGCCCGGGCGACAGAACAAACCGTGACGGATACCGCAAGCCATACGACAATCAAGGGCATACGAACAACCCAAGACCCGCCGCGTTCAAGGCAGAAGAAAAGCCCGCGACCGCGATGACACCACCGCCGCCAACGGCGGAGCAGCCGCGCTCCTTACCGGTTAAGGAGTTCGGGGTAAAGAAACAGTAGTTTTTGAGGACGGCGGGAACGCCGTCCTTTAGATTGCCATAAACAGTCTTCCAAATTGCTAAAAGAATCCATTGACAAATGTAATACAATGTGTTAAGCTCGATATGAGGTGAGAACTATGGTTTCACAAGTAGCAAAGTGGGGCAACAGTCAAGGGATACGCATGGAAAAACGGTTATTACAGAGCTTGGGCTTATACATTGGCGACATGGTGGAAATTTCTAAAAAAGGTGAGGAAATAATTATAAAGCCCGCACACGGTATTGACTGGTTTCTTCAAGACTACGAAAGACCCGATGACGGTTGGGAACACATTACCCCGAAAGGGCGGGAAGTATGGTAAATCAAGGAGATATAATCTCTGTCAATTTTGCTCCTACAAAAGGTCGGGAGCAAACCGGAGAACGCCCCGCGCTTGTAATCAGCAATACAAAATACAATATTCAAAGCGGCTTTGTTTTAGCGTGTCCGATAACAGGCACAGTAAGAGCTATGAAGATTCGAGTTCCTCTCGATGAGCGAACAAAAACACAGGGCGATATACTCTGTGAGCAGGTTCGCATAATTGATTTGAGGGAGCGGACACATCGTGTAATCGAATCTGTGCCGCCGGATATACTCCAAGCCGTGTACAAAGTGGTAAACACCTTGATTGTACCATCTGTTTGATACAGTTTTTCGGTCATGCCGTCAACAACACAGCAAAAGTCAAGGTTCGCTGGTGGCGATAGGAGGAGAAAGCGTTTTGGTTTTAATATCGGACACAAATGATTTTTCGCCCGCGCTGATGTTTGAGTGCGGGCAGTGTTTTAGATTCACGCAAACAGGAGACGGAGTATACAGAGGCGCGGCGTTTGGGCGTGTGCTGACGGTTAGCGATACGCCGGAGGGTGTTACTCTTGACTGTTCCCAAGATGATTTTGATAATATCTGGAAAAATTTCTTTGACCTCGGGTTGGATTACGCCGATGTGAGGGGAAAGATAACCACTGACGAATTTATGGAGAAAGCCGTGGAGTTCGGACGGGGCATAAGGATTCTTAGGCAGGATTTTTGGGAGGCTCTCTGCTCGTTTATTATTTCCCAGTGCAACAACATACCGCGCATACGCGGGGTAATTGAGCGGTTATGCGCGGCGTTCGGTGAGCCGATTGGACAGGGCTATCACGCTTTTCCCGCTCCCGTGACAGTCGCGGAATTGAGCGTTCAAGATTTGCGCGGAATCGGCGCGGGATACCGCGCGGAGTATATTCTGAATGCCGCGATGGCGGTCAGAGATGGTGCGTTGACCGAAGAAGAGTTGTCGGGATTGAGTTTTGCGGACGCGAAGAAAAAGCTGACCGCTATGCACGGAATCGGAGACAAGGTGGCGCATTGCGTTTTGCTGTACGGTCTGCACAGGCTTGACGCGTTTCCCGAGGATGTGTGGATTAAGCGCGCCTTGAAAGAGCATTTTCCGCAGGAGTTTGATCCGGCGGTGTTCGGGGAGTACGCGGGAATAGCGCAGCAATATATATTTCATTACACAAGAATGCTTGGTAGAGAAATGAATAAAGTTTAACCGCGTGGGAAAGAATACCAGTAAACCCAAATAACGGAGATGATAGACATTGGTAAAAGGTATTTCTAAACGTGTGGTTGTGGTGCGCTTTCCCGACACGAGAGTGTTCGAGCAGGCGATTTTTATAGTGCGCGAAGATGAGAAGTATTCCGCTGTTTCGTCGGATAAAATTGTGGACGAAGCGTGCCGCGTTGCGGAGAGCTATGTGCAGAAGAAAGGAGCGCGGGGTCTCAGGCGGCTTTCGCCGCTCGCGTTCCTGATGGCAGGCGCGGGGGGCGTTGGGGTCATTTGGGGGCTGACGTGGCTGATGGGGTTGATTAGGTGATGTAGGGTCCTCTGCGACCCGTGTATATAAAAAAACGCGGACGGTCGAGGGCGACCGTCCATACATATTACCGCAAATCCAAGGTCACATCGTTGTCATTCGGCGGAAGGTCGGCCCACAGTCCGTCTAGTACATATTGCTGAACCATCAGAACAACGCGCCCCCACAGTCCCAACCGGCTCTTGTCCAGTCCGGGATTCTTTGACGGGTCTTCATCGCCGTAGTAGTGTGCGACAAATCCATCGCCCACCGCGTTGGCGATAATTTCAGAATCCTTGTCGCTGACTTTGAATTTTTTCAGCGTTGAAAACGCCTCGAGATACACCGTCTTTTTAACAAATGCTTCGGCATCATCGGCAAAGCTCGTACCCGGGCGTAAACGGTAGATTATTTTGTCGGAATTTATTGCAAGACTGCCATTGTTCAATTCACAGTAGCGTATGGGGCAGGGGTGCGTTACGAGCGAGCCTGTTTCAATGTCATATATGTAACCGCCATCGCCAAAGTCAGCGCGTGTTATGTCCTGCGCGTGGTAATGCCCGGTAAAGACGGCGCGGACGTTATATGACGCGAGCATTTTGCCGATATGTTTATAATCTTCGACAAGATACTGGGGGTGGAGCTTGCGCTGCCCGTCCCAGTGTTCGACAACGCCGTGGTGTGACAGGGCAATGACCGCCGCGCCTGATTTATGAGCGTTTGTGAGGACTTCGGCAATCCAGCGCATGGTGGATTCTTTGAGACGGCCGCCCGTTACCGCGTGGTGGTCGGGTTCGTTTTCGTCATGGCGGCAGAAGTCGAGCCCCAGTATCAGCAGACCGGGCGCGGCTTCGGTTATGTAACTCAGAGAATCTTTATCGCGGGAGATAGCTCTGCCGTAACCCATTTCGGCGTAAATTTCCGCGAAATCGGTATTTTGGACAGTTTCGACAGGATAGGTGGAATCGCCGTTATAACCCTCGGACAGAGGGTTGTTTACGTCGTGGTTGCCGGGGACGACAAACACTTTAATACCCGCGTCTGTCAGTTTTTTTAGCTCGGCGGCGGCTTTGTCATGGTTGATACGCTCGCCGTCTTTTGTGATGTCGCCCGGTATAAGCACAAAATCCACACCCGAATCAAGCAGTTCGTTAATCGCAAAATTCAGAAGCTCGCCGCTCTCCGGCAGGAGCTTGCGGTCGGAGAGCATGACGCTCTCGAACGCCGACCCGTCAATGCCAAGGCTGTGGTCGTAATAGTGCAGGTCGCTGATGACAGCGAAGTTCACATTCGGATACTGCGCTTTGGGGCTTGAATCCGCGCTGTAAATGTAATCAAGTTTGGGGCGGCTGTCCAAGTAGTTGTTTGTCAGGATATACGCGGGAACTGCGATTGCCGCGAGCAGCAAAACAGCAAGGAAGATTTTGCGCCCGGTACGTTTCTTTTTTCTCATCGCGGTAAGTCCTCTCCTTTATCAAGTAATTCAAATTTGCTGAGTATGCTGTCGTATACAGATGATTTGTAGGCAATATAACCGGTGTTTTCTCCGTTGTAAACTATGAGATACTGGCGTTCGTTTATGGCGTACAACTCCATGGTTCGTGATGTGCCGTCCAGAAGCGTTATGACGAACTTGTAGTCGGAGGGTGTTGACGGAATATCCGCATCGGTTGAGCCGTTGATAAAAACGGACAGTATACTGGAGTATATGCGTCGTCCGTTCAGTTCCTCCAGTTCCTTGCCGTCAATCCACGCCCTAAGTTCATCATCGCTGTGTTCGTATTTAATGAGACGGTGTATGCCCTCAAGATAGCAGTCTACATGACTGACATCATCTATGATAATAAGCTCCCAGAGCATACTTGAACGCAGATGGTGGTAGCTAACGTCAACAAACGAGTAGTCGCCGTCTCTGTCCAGAAGGACGGCGTTAATGCCCTCCGCCATGACATACCGCCCCGTATTTTCGGTGTCGCGCTTGCCGACAAGCAAAACGCCCGACCAATCCTCGTGATCCTCCAATTCGACACGAACAGGATTATCTAAACCGTACTGCGCTAAATCAACGGGGTTAATCTCGATAATTTCGGACGGGCTTATTGTCGTAAGGGGAATCATAAAGGCCTGTTGAGCGGCATAGGAGTTGAGGTCTGACTCTACGGGCAGGGTCATTTTTAAGAAACCGTTTTCTATTTCGCCCACAAAGGAGAGTTCGATGGTATCTTGCGCGGTGACCGCCATACGGGAAAAGTAATACCATGTTTGATTGTCATCGTTGGCGGGTGTTATATAATCCGGCAGGAAAGAAACGTTGTATAAGTCCTCCGGGGAGCGGCTTAACCGCTCCGCCTGCCGTGTGTCCATAATATAGACATCATTTTTATCCATTACGCGGACATACCGCGATAACAACGCGCCGCTCAGACCAATTTCGACAGAACTGCCATCGTTTAGGGTTACGCGCCACTTAACGGGAGGGTCGGCGAGATCGTAATCTTCAAGTGTTCTATCATCGGCGTTTTCGGCTACGCGCTTTAGTTTTTTCGCGCTGATGGCATCGGCGAATTGATATGAAACGGCGTTGACATTAAACGGGAACAGGGCGCGGCTTGCCGCCACGGATAGTTCTCCGGTATCGCCGCCGCGAGTTATGGTATAAGGCGGGAAGTCCGCCGATGTGAAAGCTACGCTCCTAACCTCACTGAAAGAAAAGTTGATGATGTCGAACAGCTCCTCTTCCGTTTCGGGTGTAGTTTCGGGTTCAGGCTCGCCCATAAGGGCGAGCAGGGCAATCAGACCGCCGAGGAGCAGCAGTGCCGCAACGCTGAGAATCAGTATACGGGAACGCGGCATTACAGACTCCTCCTTTTACGCCACACAAAGCCGCCCGCAACGAATATTATCAGCGGCATTGCTATTACAAGCGCGAAGAATATCACGCGCACCTGTCCGGACATTATGGACATGGAAGAACCGGCAAGAACCTTGACCGGAATAATTACGCTTTCACCCGAGGGGTTGAAGTCATTGGCTATAACACCGAGCAGCTGGGCGTTTATAAAGTATTGGCTGTTGCCGAGCGCGGTGTCGTCTATCAGACAGTAGCTTGAAACGAGCATACGCGAGGTCACGGGATTAAGGTTAACATTACCCCTGTCGGTTGTTAGCATTGCGAGAATGAATGGACCTTCTTTGTCGCCGGGGGATTTTTCGGCTGTCGCGTTATCCGAATCAAAAGACTTTGAGTAAGATGTGGACCATGACGCTACCAGAGGTTCAGAGGTGCGCCATTCGCGCTCGCCTGTCGGCCACAGGGGCGTTAACGGGCGCGCGCCGCCCATCACCGCCATTTTGTTTACGGTATCAAGTGATTCCGCGGAGGGGAGCTTTTCCGGAGCTAACACCGCCGCGCCGATTGCGTAGAGATAACCGAAGTTATACGTGGGATCAAGCACAAGCTCAGAACTAACGGAGACACCCCATTCCTCGATATATAAATCGAGATTCGGTAGCTTGGGGGTATCCATGTCATAGAAAATCATGGTGTTGCCGCCGGAGTTCATATATGCCTCAAGCCGCTCCATCTCCAACGGAAGAAGGTCGCTTTTGGGCGCGGCGCATATAACGACTGTTGTGTCGGCCGGCAGGTCGTTATGGGCAAGATTTATTGTTTCGACCTCATAATTTGAGGTTTCAAAGAGGGCTTGAAGCGCGGTTGTCGGGCTTTCGTTATGCCCCTCAAGGAACACGGCGCGGGCGGTCACATCGGATAGGGTGTATAACAACGCGCTTGTAAGTTTCTGCTCGGCATCCATTGCAACGGGAGCGGGCTGATTTCTGTTGTTATAGCTCCATAAAAAGAGATTTCCGGCATTGACTGAGGTATATCTTCTCGCGCTTTCGACTATAATATCGCCGGACACCACATCGGTAAGCGCGGGATACTGCTCTTTAATACGGGGGTTGAGGTCGGGGTCGATGTAATTGACCTTTACTCTGCCGCCGGAGTAAGAGGAGTACATATTAAGCGTTTCCATCAGGCGATAGCGGAGGTCTTCCGGGTTCTGCCATTCGGCCTCTTTGTCCAGAACGGTTATGGTTACGTCCTCACCGATGCCGCGAAGAACATCAATAGTCTGCTCCGACAGTGTGTAAAATTTTTGCTCGGAGAGGTCGGCTTTAAGGTAAAAGCGAGTTGTGAGCTGGGTTGCCGCGATGTTTACGAGAACAACGCCAACAATAAAAATTGCGGTTATAGCGATGGAGAAGCCGCGCTGCCTGTCCCAGCGGCGTGCGGTGAGGAACAGGAACAGCAGAGTTAAACTTATAAAAAACACGACATCGTCCAGAGCCAGTATACCGCTGTTAATAGAGCCGTAACGCCCGAAAACGGAGATTGAGCCGAGCGCGTTCATGAACCATAAAGGAAACGCGCCGTTGCTGTAAAAGAATGAGTGAATTACATCGAGAAGGTATAGTCCGATAAACATCCCGAGAGAGCCAACGGCGGCAACCACTTGATTTTCGGTTAATGACGAGATGAAAATGCCCATTGCTATATATGCCGCGCCGATGAAGAACATACCGGCGTAGTTACCGATTACCTCCGCCACGTTGTTTGAAGCGAAAGCAGAGATTATTGCCGGCCATGTCAGCGTTAACGCGAGAAGCGTCACAAATACGAGCTGTGCCGACAGGAACTTGCCCGATACTATATCGAAAGTGCGGACGGGCGTTGTGAGCAGCAGCAGGTCGGTTTTCATTTTATATTCCTCGGAGAATACGCGCATTGTGAGGATGGGGGTCGTGAACATCATCACGAGCAGCATAAAGCCGAACACACCGGAGACCGACGCGGAGTTGCCCAAGGCATTGTTTAGGTAGAACACCAGATTCAACACAAAAATATACGAACCGATGTAAATATATCCTATGGGTGACGTGAAATACGCCTTAAAATCCCTCTTTAGTATAGATGTCATTGCTGCTTACCCCCTTCTTCCGTAAGTTTTAAGAATACTTCCTCAAGCGAGGCGTTCTGCGGGCGCAGCATGAGAATCGGGTAGCCCGCTTGGGCGAGAGCGGAGAACATGGGCTTGCGAATATCTATATTCGGCTGGCTCTCGAGTAAAAAGTCGGAGCTTCCGTTTTCCATATCGCCAACGTGCCGAACGTTTTTGACACCGTCTTGAGAGCGCAGAAGCTGCTGCACGTTATTCTTCGGACCCGCAACGCGAACTAACAGTTCGCGCTCGCCCGAGAGAGCGTTTAAAAGGTTTTCGGGCTTGTCATCGGCGACTATAACGCCGCCGGAGATAACCAAAACGCGCTCGCACACGGCGGATACTTCGGGCAGTATGTGAGTTGACAGGATAATCGTGCGGCTTTTGCTCATATCTTTAATGACATTGCGTATTTCGACAATCTGGCGGGGGTCAAGCCCAACGGTAGGTTCGTCTAATATCAGAACCTCCGGATCTCCGATAAGAGCCTGCGCGAGACCCACGCGCTGGCGGTAACCCTTTGATAAATGTCCGATGACACGCTCGTAAACATCGGTTAGTCCGACAATTTCAATAATGCCTTTGATATGTTCGTCTCTGTCTTTTATGCCTTTCAGGCCGCATACGAAATATAGGTACTCCTTTACGGTCATACCGAGATACAGCGGCGGCTGTTCGGGAAGGTAACCCATATGTTTTTTCGCGCCGAGCGGATTGTTCATGACATCTATTCCCGCTACTTTAACGCTGCCCGCTCCGGCGGGCAAGTAGCCCGTTATAACGTTCATCGTTGTGGACTTTCCCGCGCCGTTCGGCCCGAGAAACCCGACAATCTCACCTTCGCCAACGGTAAAGGTGATATCGGTTATTCCGCGATTTTTACCGTAGGACTTTGTAAGCCCCTGTACTTCTATCATTTGTTATCCTCCTATTATTTATGGGCGGGACGCGCGTTGGGCGGGATGACCAAGGGCATCCCCTACGAGATTACGCGGTTTTGCCTTTCATTTGGTAGACATATGCCAATATTTCGGCAACGGCGGCAAACATTTCCTCGGGAATTGAATCGCCGACATCAACGGCTGTATACAGAGCCTGCGCGATGGGCTTGTTTTCCACTAAGGGTATGCCGTGTTCCGCCGCTTTCCTTTTAATATTCTGGGCAACTATGTCCTTGCCCTTTGCAAGCACGACCGGAGTTTCCATTTCCTTATCTCTATACTCCAGAGCAACGGCATAATGAGTGGGGTTCGTGATGACGACATCGGCCTTTGGGATTGCCGCCATCATGCGCCGCTGTGACATTTCGCGCTGTTTCTGCTTGATGGCTTGCTTGATTTTCGGGTCGCCCTCAATCATTTTATACTCGTCTTTAATCTCCTGCTTTGACATTTTAAGGTTTTTTTCAAATTCCCACCACTGGTAGAGATAGTCAAACAGTCCAAGAGCAACGAGCGCGAGACACGCCTTAAACGCAACGCCAATGCACATATCAAATATTGCTTTTCCCGCGTCAGGGAGGTCAAGAGCCATGAAGTTAGCGAACATCGGCATACTTTTTCTATACTCAAGGTACACAACAAATCCGACAATGCCTATTTTCAACAGGGATTTCAAGAGTTCGACTATCGAACGCATAGAGAAGATACGCTTAAAGCCGCTTAGGGGACTTATGCGGTTAAACTGAGGTTTAATCGATTCGGGCGCGAAGAGAAAACCGACTTGCGCGAGATTGACGGCAATGCCTGCCGCGAAAGCGACAACCAACAGCGGCCACGCAATCTTTATAATAGAGGTAAAGCCGCCGATTACAAGGTTGTGCATTCGCATTTCGTCCATGTTGTGAACGCCTTCTATAATAGTTGTTGTCAGCCCGTTTTCTATCAGTTCCGCCATGGTTTTCACGATATAGCCGGACATCGCGAAAATAATCGCGAACAGGGACAGCACCATCACGGCGGTGTTAATCTCCGCGCTTTTCAGCACCTGACCTTTTTTGCGCGAATCCTCGCGCTTCTTAGGCGTTGCTTTTTCGGTCTTTTCCTGTGCGCCTGCCGGCAAAATGAATCACCCCTTACAATTAACAGATAACAATGAACAATGAACAATTATAATGAGCAATGAACAATTACCGCATAAAACATAACAGATAATCATAGTTTTGTCAATCACAAACGACCGTTGTCCATTGTTTGTTTACAATTACATTGTTAATTAACCAATTATAATTGTTAATTGTTATCTGTTAATTGTTAATTGATCATCCCGGCTGCATAACCGGAAGGATGGTATTTATAAATTCATACATCCGCTCGAATATGATGTTTGTAAAGCGGATGAACACAGGCAATACAACCCCGAGCATTATTAACCCCAACAGTGTTTTTAAGGGTATGCCTATGACAAAAATGTTCATCTGGGGCGATGTACGCACGACTATGCCCAGTCCGACCTCCGCCACAAGCGCGGACGCGACAAGGGGTATCGCCACATTGACGGACAAGATAAAGGTCGTGACAAACCCGTTGAGCATTAGCGTTCCGATTTCCGGGCGGAAAGCGGCGTGACCTACGGGAATATACTCAAATGTGGCGAACAACAGGCGTATCAGCTTTATATGACCGTTGGAGAGCAGTACGCATATGAGCAGGATGGAGTTCATCAGCGTTCCGGCAACGGGCATTTGTGCGTTGGTGGCGACATCGTATATCTGCACCATGCCGAAGCCGATTTGTGTGTCGATGATGTTTCCGGCGGTAAAGACAACACTGAAAAACATTGTGGTTACATAACCGATTATCAGACCGATAAGCAGCTCACCGAATATCGTAAAGACGAAGTGCAGAATTGTCGGCGGCAGTCCGGGCGCGGGCGGGAACATCTGAATGGCTATGAACGCCAGTATAACCGACAGCAGGACTTTTACATACGCGGGTATATTGTTTCGCCCGAAAATCGGCGACACGATGAACAGCGCGGACATACGCACAACAAACAGGAGAAAATGCACCACCCACTCAACAACATCGCCGGTGATAATCATATGCCCACACCTCTTGCAACGTTCCCAATCCATTCATATATTTGGAATGTAAAGTCTCTAAGTCTTATAAGCATCCAAGCCCCGAAGATAATAAGCCCGATAAAAACGGACAATATCTTTGCCACAAACACGATAGTCTGTTCGTTTACCTGTGTTGTCGCCTGTATGATTGAGATTGTAAGCCCGACAATAAGCCCCAGTCCGAGCATGGGGAGAGAGAGCCATAAAATTTCAAATATAGCCATACTTATTATGGTTGTGATATTACCTTCGCTCATAAAAACACCTATCCGGTATTAAATAGATTAAACAGGGTTCTAACCGTCAGATTCCAGCCGTCAACCAAAACGAACAGCATTATCTTGAACGGCAGGGATATCATGACAGGCGGGAGCATCATCATACCCATTGACATGAGCGCGGACGCGACAACCATGTCGATGACGATAAACGGAATATATATCATAAAGCCGATGATAAACCCGGTCTTTATTTCACTTATAATAAACGCGGGGATAAGTACGTGCGTGGGTATATCATCGAGACCATCGGGCCTGTCCAGTCCGGCAATCCCCATCATGTTAACCAAATCCTCCATATTTTGCATAGCACCTATCTGTCTGAACATGAACCAACGGACGGGACCGATGGTGCGGTCAATCATTTCATCGAGCTGTATTTCCTCGGCGGCATACGGATCCCAAGCATTGGTTTTTATCTCGTCATAGACGGGGAACATGACAAAAAATGTTAAAAAGAGCGCGAGACCGATCATGACCTGATTCGGCGGCATTTGCTGAGTACCCATCGCGCTTCGGGTAAACGACAGCACGATGACGATACGGGTAAACGCCGTCACCATTATCAGTATCGAGGGGGCAAGGCTTAAAATTGTCAGCAGAACAAGGATTTCAACGGTGGTTGTCGCGTCTTCGAGTGTCATGTCGCCGCCGAATAGATTGAAAGGGAAATAGTCTGACAGTCTTGATGCCGTATCGGGTTCGGTATCTCCGCCGATAGTGACATCAAGCGGCGGAATTTCGGTTGCCAACGCGGTCGGCGCAAAGAGAAGCGCGGCGAAAAGGAACGCGAATATCACTAACGCGATTTTTTTCATTTGCGTTCCCCTTTCTTAGAATACCTGTTATTTCTTTTTTCTATTCTGTCAAAAAGCTCGTCCAAATCATCGTTATTCGGCTCTCTGACAGGCGCGGGACTTACCGCTTTTGCGGGAGCTGCGGGAGCTGACGCTCTCTGCGTGTTGCCCGGCAAATTAGACACGGTGTTTTTGTATAAGGCGGCCGCGGCGGAGGCGGCGGTTACGGCGGGGGTTTCCGTGTTGCTCATTTGCTTTAAGCTGTCAATAGCCGCTTGATAATCTGGTGTTTTTGTTTGGGGTTCGGCAACGCTGCTTTCCGGACGCTCCGCGTTCCGCGCTTCGCCGCCGAGGAGTTCCAGTAAACCGTCTTTGTCACCATCGGCTTGGGCGCGGAGCAGCTCAAGCGCGAAAGATGAAGGCCCTGATTGGGGAGTGTTTTTTACGGGAGGACGAGCCGGAGGAGTATCTTTAGGCAGTAATCCCGCGTTAATTTTCATGTTGTGGATAAAGCGTTTCCCGAGCGAGCTGTTATCGGGATAATTATCTGAGGGAGACACTACGCGCGGAGCGGTGTCTGCCGGGGCTGTTTCGTTGTCCGCCCCGTTCAAATCCGCAGGGGACAACTCGCACAAAAAACGAAGCCCGTCCTTTGAGGAAGAGACGGCAATATACCGCCTTCCTATCTGAACGAGCATAATTCCGGCATCACGGGAGATATAGATACGTTCGAGAACGCGCATATTCTGCGCGCCGCCGATAGTACGCCTTTTAATCCATCGCATCGCCAAAAAACATAACGCGACAATCGCCGCAAACGCTAAGAGCCCCCAAATGAGACTGCTGAAATCGTATACGGCGTTGTTAAGTCCGGAAGGCGTTGCGGTCAGCGCAAAGAGAGACACGCCTATCCCAGCACCTTCTTAACGGCCTCGACCACGCGGTCGGCTTGGAAGGGCTTGACGATAAAGTCTTTCGCTCCGGACTGGATGGCTTCGATAACCATTGCCTGCTGACCCATTGCCGAACACATAATGACCTTTGAAGCACCGTTGAACGCCTTAATGCTCTTGAGAGCCTCAATGCCGTTGACCTCAGGCATGGTGATGTCCATGATTACCAAGTCGGGGGTCAGCTCCTTGTATTTCTCAAGGGCGACCGCGCCGTTCTCGGCCTCACCGCAAACATCAAAGCCGTTCTTTGTCAGCACTTCTTTGATCATCATCCGCATAAACGCGGCGTCGTCAACAATCAGGATCCTATTACTCATTATATTATTACCTCCCGGTCTCTATTTCGTGAGCCGTTTTGACGGACTAATTATATCTGTAACGCGCACACCATAGTTGTCATCAATGACAACGACCTCGCCTTTCGCAATCAGCTTTCCGTTAACCACAACATCTACGAGTTCGCCTGCCATCTTATCAAGTACGACAATAGTTCCAACGTTAAAATCAAGAATTTCACGGATGTATTTTGAACTCTTGCCCAACTCGACCGATACGGAGAGCGGCACATCCATCAGAAGATCCATGTTCTCGCCGCCGGCTGCCAAACCTAAACCGCCTGAATCAAAACTTCCGAAATTAGCCGGGTGTACATCCACCAAGGGTTGCGGCGGCGGCGCGTATTGCGGCTGATACTGGGGCGGCGGCGCGTACTGAGGCGGATACTGCGGAGGATATTGGGGCGGATATTGCGGTGGATATCCGGGGTCAGGATACTGCGGTGGCGGCGGCGCGTATTGCGGCTGCTGGTCGAAGTATCCGGGCGGCGGTGGCGGGGGAGCTTGCTGCTGAGGCGGCGGCTCTTGATATGCCGGCTGCGGTGGCGGCGGAGGTGGTGGCGGTGGAGGAGCGGCTGCCGCTTGTGGCTGAGGTGGCGGTGCTGCTGCGGGTGCGCTCTCGGTTATTCCTGCCGCTTCGGCCGCGCCGCCGCTGTGAAGTCTTGATACTTGGTGTTTCGCGAAATCAATAGGCATAACCTGCATGATTTCGCTGTTGATAAGTCCTTCGACCACCATAGAAAAACTGGTGCAGACGAAAATCTCGTCAATATCTTTATAGACCAGAGCCGCGTCTTCGGAGAGATTGACTTGGAAAGAGCGGGGGGGCGATATGTCGATGCTAATACCCATCAGCTTGGCAAGGGATGTGCTTGATGAGCCAACCATCTGGTTCATAACCTCGCTGATTGCGGACAGGTGCAGTTCGGTCAAGTCGGCCTCGGTGTTTGTGCCGTCGCCGCCCATTAACAGGTCGGTTATTATTTTAACATCAGTTTCGCGTAAAAACAAGATATTTGTGCCTTCGAGCCCGATAGTATACTGAACTTCAACGACAACGAAAGGCATGGGGTATTCGGAAGCTATCTGACGCATTGTCGTGAGCTTAACCTTGGGTGTGGTTATATCTACCTTGTGGCTAAGAAGCGCGAAGAGCGTTGTCGCCGCCGTACCCATGCTGATGTTGCCGATTTCGCCGAGGGTGTCGATTTCCATCGGGGTCAAAAGTTCGTCCGTGTTCGGAATCGGGGCGATTGGGGCGGATTCGGCGACCGTTTCTTCGGGGGCGATGTCGCTTATATCGGCGGCACTTATATCAGCGGCCGGTTCCGCTTCGGGTTCGGAAGCATCGGGTAGAACATCTCCGCTAAGAAGGGCATCGATTTCTGCCTGTGAAAGACCGCTACTCATTATCTGAAACCTCCTCGCGGATTAATTCCGTTATCCTAACGGCGTATCTATTGTCCTTAACACCTATTATACCATGAAACTTGGGTAAATGTCCAACCTTTAATGTTAACGGCAGGTTAATGTTGTGGTCAAGCTGAATTATATCACCCGCTTGAAGCCCTAAGATGTCACGCACGTTGCTTCCTGTCTCGGTGAAAACGGCGGTTACCGGAAGCGGTGTCGTCTGAATCCGTGTCTTAATGTCGTCTGTCTTTGAGGCGTGCCTCCGCGCGTCGCTTGTTGTAAACATAAGTTTTGTGCTTAACTGCTTCGCTATGGGTTCGAGCGCGAGATGCGGAAGAACAAAATTTATCAAGCCTTCGTTTGAGCCGATTTTTACGTTAATGGTAATTAAGGCTATCGTATCGGTCATTGAAACAATTTGAGCGAACTGCGGGCTGGTTTCGATACGGTCGAGCATTGTTGTTATGGGAAGTATCTTTGCCCAAGATTCGACAAGCAGCCCGATGAACTGGCGTATGATACGTTCTAGGAGAACCAACTCAATTTCTGTGAATGTGCGGCTTATTTCGAGTGAACCCGATTGATTAGAGCCGCCGAGAAGCCGTGATATCATGACATAAGCGACATCGGGCGCGATGGAGAGCATGGTCGGACCGACAAGCGGCGGCGTTTTGAGGATACCCAGCACAATGGGGGAGGGCATCGCGTTAACAAACTCCTGATATTTTACTTCCTCAACGGACACAACGTCCGCCGAACACATGACCCTTAGAGTTCCCGAGAGATATGAGGTGAAAAGTCGGGCAAATGTATCGTAAATAATATTGAAGGTTTTAATTTGCTCCTTGGAGAATCTGTTCGCCGTGCGGAAATCGTAATCCTTTATTTTCAGCGCGGGGTCTTCCGCCATGGATTCTGGAGCGACATCACCGGAGCTTAAGGCGTTAAGCAGGGCATCTATTTCACTTTGCGAGAGTACGTCCGCCAATGCTTATCCCCCCTTTTGTAATGTACGGCCTTTCTTAACTTTCTATATCCTCAAAGTCTTCCTGTGAGATTACTTGCGGAAGACCCAAGAAAACTTTTTGCTTGAAGGCGACAATTTTACTTATAACCTCGTCCACGGAATCCTCTACAACCAATTTCTTCCCTGTTGTAGTTGTCAGGACAGTGTCGGGGGTTTCTTCGAGAAATTCAATAAGGTCGGGATTGATGTAAAACACCTTTCCGTTTAATCTGGATACGCAGACCATAAAAATCCCCTTCCTTACAGAAAATAGCGCACGTAAATACGCAACCAAATCCGGTGTAACAGGCAAGCCGGAAATCCGGCGTATAGCCACACGGACTATTATAACACAAGTTGCACCCGGAATGCCAACAATTTTTTCTAAAATAGACGAACTTTTTTTAATTATCGGAAAATGCTTGAAAAAATGAACTTGCGGATATTGAAAAAAACCGCGAAAACACAGGGGTTAGCGGTCATGATGAAGTTTTTCTTGACAACCTCCCTCCTCCGTGCTACAATAACCCAAAGCAATGACGGAGAAAGTAAGGAACACGCGAAAGCCTCAGTGAGCCGGGGACAGTGTGAACCCGGTGTCGGTAACGTTTCCCGAAACTCACTCCCGAGCCGCGTATCGAAAAGGCTTTGCCCCAGTAGGTTACGACGGAATCCCGCCGTTACAAGGGAACCCCGGTATCGCGTAAAAGGGTGGTATAGCGAAAGCGAACGCTTTCGTCCCATGCGTAAATGTCCAAAGGGCATATATCGTTTGGGGCGATTTTATTTGCCCCTATAAAAGGGAGAACTGCTATGAAAACCGATTTTCTGAACTATACCATCGGCGATTGGATGGATAAAATCGCGTCAGAGTACCCGGACAACGATGCTCTGGTCTATCCGGAGCGCAAACTGCGCCTGTCGTGGCGGCAGCTTAACGAAAAAGCACGCGAAACAGCCAAGGGACTTATGGCTCTGGGAATCACAAAGGGCGACCATGTGGCGGCCTGGGCGCAGAACTACCCCGAATGGGCGTATACCATGTTTGCCTGCTCCAAACTAGGCGCGGTAGTGGTGACCGTCAATACTAACTATAAAATCTTCGAGCTTGAATATCTCCTGCGCCAATCCGACTCAAAAATGCTGCTGTTCTCAGATGGCGTAAAGGGACTGGAATATACGCCTATTATCAAAGACCTGCTGACCGGGCTTGAAACACAAAACCCCGATGAGTTTACATCGGAGCGTCTGCCCTTGCTGCGCCGTGTCATACATTTTTCAAAAAACGGCAGCGCGTCAGGGCTGAAAGGCACAATCACATTCGATGAAATGTTAAAGGCGGGAGAATCGGTATCCGACTTCGCGTTAGACGACATACAAAAAACCCTTGACCCCCATGATGTCGTGTGCATACAGTACACATCCGGCACGACCGGATTCCCCAAGGGCGTTATGCTGTCACACTATAACATCCTCAATAACGGCTATTTTATAGGCAATAACATGAATTTCACACCCGAGGACAGGCTCTGTATACCCGTACCATTTTTCCACTGCTTCGGGCTTGTGCTGTCAATAATGGCGTGTATTACCCACGCCACAACCATGGTGCCTGTCGAAGCGTACAGTCCGCTCGTTGTGCTAAACGCGATACAGGCCGAAAAATGTACCGCCGTACACGGCGTTCCAACCATGTTCATCTTCATGCTCGACCACCCTGATTTCGGGAACTACGATGTAAGCTCTCTTAGGACGGGCATAATGGCGGGTTCGACCTGTCCCGTTGAGTTCATGCGCCGCGTTATCGACCGGATGAATATGTCCGAGGTCGTCATCGTATTCGGTCAAACCGAGAGCAGTCCGGGTATGACGATGTCCCAAACCGATGACCCGATTGAAAAGCGCGTTTCAACCGTGGGCAGGCTTCTGCCCCATACCGAGGGCAAGATAGTTGACCCCGAAACGGGGGCAACCCTGCCCCCGAATACCCCCGGCGAAGTCTGCACACGCGGCTACCTGCTGATGAAAGGTTACTATAAAATGCCCGAGGCGACCGCCGCCGCCATTGACGAAGACGGCTGGCTTCACACGGGCGACATCGGCGTGGTTGACGATGAGGGCTATTACAGCATAACCGGGCGTATAAAAGATATGATAATACGCGGCGGCGAAAACGTCTATCCCCGGGAAATAGAGGAGCTTATCTACCTGCACTCCGCCGTAAAGGACGTTCAAGTGGTTGGCGTTCCGAGCAAAAAGTTCGGCGAGGAGATTTGCGCGTTCATCATACTCAAAGACGGCGAAACGGCGGACGAAACAGATATAAAGGGTTTTGTAGCGGAACGTATGTCCCGCCACAAAATACCGTCATATGTGATGTTCACCGATTCGTTCCCCATGAACGCCGCCGGAAAAATCCTAAAATACAAAATGCGCGACACCGCCAAGGAAAAATTGAATCTGTAGGGGCGGCCTTTGGCCGTCCGCGTTTAGGAGATTATTATGACCTCATTCATTCTAAAATGGATTGCCATAGCAAGTATGCTAATCGACCATATCGGCGCGTCCGGTCTGATACCGACCGATGGTCTGCCATACTTTGTATGCCGCTCAATAGGGCGGCTGGCGTTCCCTCTGTTCGCGTTTATGATTGCGGAGGGTTATTTTTATACAAAAAACTACAAAAAGTATATCATGCGGCTGATAGTGTTCATGGCTATAAGCGAGATTCCGTTTGACCTGTTTCTTCGCGGCAGTTTTCCCGTGTGGGAATCCCAGAGTATATATGTGACCTTCACAATAGCACTGGCGGGACTGTACTTCTTCGACCATTTCGCGGCAGCCGGAAAGCGTATGCAATCACTGCTGGCATTGCTGACGGCGGCTTTCGCCGCAGAGCAGTTAAACGCCGATTATGGGGTATACGGTATACTTATAGTGTTTATCTTCTACTTCTACCGTGACCGTCCGCGCTCTGCGGCGGCATGGTTCTCCGCAGTGGTGATAGTAAACGCTATTCTCAACGCGGTCAGCGCGATGCCTCTGACCAGAAGTGTCATATTCTCACTGATTAACATTTTCGCGCTGTTCGCGCTCATCCCAATACTGCTCTACAACCGCAAAAAAGGCTATTCGTCTTCCAAGTGGCAATATTTCTTCTACGCATTTTACCCTGTTCACTTGATAATATTGTATTTTCTTGCCGGAATGCGTTAATCGCTCGTTAATAGCGGTTTAATGACTTCTATTAAGATACGGTTAAATTCGTCTTTGTTATCAAGCATGGTAAGATGGCTTGCATTAGGGACTGAGAAAAACTCTTTATGCGGCGCGGAAATTTCTTCAAAGAAACTTTTAGCAAGCGGATACGGTGTTTGATAATCACGCTCACCCATTATATAAAACACGGGAATTTCGTAATTTGCCCCATTATCGCGCATATTAAAATCATCTAAAAAATTAAAAAGCGGCTCTGAATAATGAAATGTATTTACATTCAGATAATACATCAGCTCATTAAATTTATAATGCGGCGATGTAACCGCAAGCATTATAAGCCTAAAGCTATAATCTTCCGCCATGTTATATTTATTCAGATATTTTCTGATTCCCCAAAAATTTTCGCCCAATTCCGGGTCAAGTTTTTCCAATGCGGCAATATCTCTCTTATTCCCTTTACTAATCGCAAACTCAAGTGCCGCATGATACCCAACGGGAGTGTTTTCTTTCATGTTGACAATCTGCCCGACACCTATGTAAGCACTATAATACTGCGGATACTCCCGCACAAGCATAGTGCCTAAAACCGAACCCCAGCTGTGACCGAGAATAATAATCTTCTCTTTATTTAGTTTTTTCTTTATGTATTGAGTAACCTCATGCGCGTCAGCCAAAACGGTATCAATCGTCAATGTTTCCAAAATAATTTCGGGGTCGCTTAAATAAAATGTCTTCCCCGCGTTTCGCTGATCCCAATGTACAATCGTAAAATCACTCTCCCACTCATATTGAAATCCATGCAATAGCGGCATCATCGGCATTCCCGGTCCGCCATGAACATATAGGATTACAGGGTTATCCAAATTTTTGCCCCTAAAATACAGTGCTTGGTTAATGCCGCCAATTTCAACAGTTTCCATTAAGTCTATACCGGGAGATTCGATTTTATGGTTCGCGCGTAAAACAGAAGGGTAAATAAATCGTAATACTAAAAGAAGCAGTAAGCTCAATATAAGTAATACGGCAAAAATAATGCCGATTTTTTTAATGATTGTCCTTATATTAACTTTTGATTTAGACATCCAAGCAATCCCCCTTATGTTATGTAATCCCATAACGCGAAGTTAAGCTAATAAATGAATATCTGAATCTAAAAAACAATGTAATGAAGTATCAGATATATTATTTATCCAATGCAAATAAAAAGACTTCATAAAGGCTGCCATGTCCAAATCTATCCCATCTTTTAGCTTTATCCAATATAGCTTTCCTTCTGATGTTTCGTGCAGAGTAGGTTTTTCTTTCAATATGCCTGAAAAATAATAAATACTATGCAGAGCGTTTTCGTGTTTTAGTAACGTAAAATACCGTAATTGTAAAGTTTCGATTTGCGTAGAACTAATGCCCGTTTCTTCTTCTATTTCACGCAAACACGCCGTAAGCGGTGAAGCCATCTCTGACTGCTCTATGTGTCCGCCAATGCCTGCCCATAATCCCGGTCCTAAACTTCTATGTTTGCCTCGTTGCATAAGTAAAACCTCGTCTTGCCATTTTAGAAAAGCACCTACTAATATTATTGTTTGTATATCATTCATCATAAAGCCCCTTTATTAGTACACGTTAATCGTTGTTTATTAGGAACAGTTATCAATAAATCTCTTAGCTGAAACAAATAATCCCTCATAATCTATCTTGTCAAATGAAGTAGCGTTTACATTGATTACTTCTCCGCCGAATGAAACTTCTAAAATTTTAGTTTTCAAGACATAATTTTTAATTGATTCTTTATTTTCGGCTTTACCGTGAACCCAATGCCTTTCTTTATCCCTGTTAAAATATCTTTCACCTAAAACGTCAAGGTTGCCGCCGAACATAAAAGTAAGGCAATCACAATCGTTTTTTTTAAGCAAAAGTTTTATTTGTTCACTGTCATGGTGTAAAAAATTGCTTTCAAGAATACATTTCTGCCCGGTTTGTAAAAATTGTTCGGCTATATGTAGCATTAGCATAAACGTAACTTTACTGCCGGTTTTATATACTTCGCCGCTTTCAGAACCATATCCGTCACCCATTATTTCTTTAATAATATCTTTACTAAAAAGCGGGATGTTTAATTTTTCTGATAATCTTAAAGCAAATGTAGATTTACCTGCCGCTGGGCAGCCCGTCACAAATATTATCTTATTTCTCAAGTCTTACACCGCCTCAATCTCTCGCGTACCAATCCGGAATCCAAGTTCCGTCTTCTCCCGGACTGTACCCGACACAGAGCTTTTTACCCTCAGACACCAACACGGAAGCGCGATGTTCAGGTATTAACCGCACGGATGTCACATCGAAAAAAGCCGGCGTAAGCCGTATCACCGCGTTGCGAAGAATGCCGCCGCGTATGGCAAAAGCCGTTGTCCTGTCAAGAAATACCGCACCGCCTAATGTGTATGAAAAAAACACATCAAATCCATCGTCAAGCTCATTTACAGAATTATAAACGAGCTGACCGTCACCCCAGAAAGCCGCGCCCAACGGCAGCTTGCCAAGGCACATTTTTACAGCCTCCCGCTCGTCAATCGGTTCGGTGTCTTCATAATTCGTACCATCGTGATAGACCACAAGCCCGTTTGCGCTGACGCGCAAATTACGCTCATCATCGATGACGACCCAATCTCCGGCTTGCTTGTATTTGGATCTCGTGTTGGGGTTGAAACCGAGGCTTTCGAGCAGTTCGGAAAAATAAGGATCGTCAAAGATTCTGAACAATGTGACCGCGAGATAGTGATTCCCGCTGTCCTCTTCGCCTACAATGGGTTCGGGAAAGTCCGTTGGCTGTGACGTTGAAGAAAAGCCCATATACTTATCCCCGTCATAAACAAACAAACCCCCGCCGGTAAGAATCATCTCGCGTACTAAAACGCCGTCGAATATATCCGACGCAGTAAAAGAAAGCCCCTCGGCAATAAGCCAAACGGGCGTTGGAAATAAAAACTCAAAATGCGTTCCGCCGCTTTCCAGCGCGGCATCCCAAGCGCGTCTGTCCAAAGACGCGCTTTCGTCCGCAACGGCAAGGAACACTACCAACGATTCTTGATACCTGTCAAAGTCGCCCGAAACGGGACGCGCGGCATCGTAGAACGCGCCGCGCCCGCTCTCCTCGGTAAACGCCGCCGTAAAGTCGTTGTCTCCCCAATAAAACCAGTTAAGCAGCGTAAGTCCGATTAGAGACAAAAACAGTGCCGCGATTATTACATTTTTAGCGCGTTCAATCATGTTTCCCCTATAAACTCTCACCAAAGTCCGTTTTGAATTTCTCCGCAAGTTTTAACTGCCAATCGGAATCGGGAGCGAGCTTACCAAAGAAGAAGCGCAGTATCTTAGGCTCTTCCGTGAAGTGAAGCCCCCCGATAAGATGCCGATTCTGATAAAGCCAGTTTATCCTGTCAATGGCAAATTTAACTTGCGAGAGCGTAAACACACGCCTTGGCAGGGCAAGGCGCACAAGCTCCATATGCGCCATCGGTTCGGTGCCGTCTTTGTTGCGCTGTTCGGAAAGAGTGCCGCGTTCCATGCCGCGTATGCCGCTGACAATATATAACGCGGCGGCAAGCGCACCGGCGGGGTATTTTTCTTGGGGGACATGACTTAGTATTTCTCTCGCGTTCAAATGACACCCGAGCCCGCCCGCGGGAGTAACAACGGGAATGTTCATCGCTGAAAGCTCGTCAACCATATGCTTGATAAACTGCGGAGCTTGTGAAATCATGTCCATATCAAGCGTCTCGTCAAGCCCGACCGTCAACGCTTCCATCTCACGGACAGACATACCGCCATAGGTCAGAAATCCCTCAAAGAGCGGAACGAGTTCGCGGATTCTTTCCATTAAATCCTCACGGTGCAGACAGATACCGCCGCCCCTCGCGCAGCCGAGCTTTCTTGCGGAGAAATATATAATGTCAAATAAAGAGCCTATTTCGCGCATGATTGTAAGAATAGGCACGTTTTTATACGCTTCATCCCTTGCTTTGATGAAATAGAGGTTGTCGGCGAGAAGACTGGCATCCAGTACGGATATAACGCCGCTTTCGCGGCAAATATTCGTTATATCCCTGAAGTTTGCCATGGATACGGGCTGACCGCCAACTAAGTTAGTCCCGGACTCGACCCTGACAAACGGAATATCATCTTTTCTCGCGTTAATTAAATCACGCAATTTTTGCAAGTTCATATTTCCCTTAAACGGATTATCGCTCTTTACAGCCAAGCCCTCGTCTATGATTATTTCCGCGACCTCCGCGCCGAATCGTGATATATGCGCTTTCGCCGTTGTAAAATGATAATTCATCGGTACTATCATGTTGGGCTTGTTAATGAGAGACTGCGCGAGCAAGTGTTCGCAGGCCCTGCCCTGATGTGCCGGCAGGAAATATTTCATGCCGAATATCTCTTGCAGCTTTGCTTCAAGACGATAGTAGGTTTCGCTTCCCGCGTAGCTGTCATCGGCAACCATCATTGCCGCGAGCTGCCTGTCGCTCATGGCGTTTGAGCCGCTGTCGGTAAGCATATCCAAAAAAACATCCCTGTTTTTTAGGAGAAATGTGTTGTTGCCCGCTTCCGATATTGCCGCCAAACGGTCGTCAATCGGTCTTAGGTTAAGTTTTTGAATAATCTTAACCTTGTGCATTTCGAGCGGCATATCCGCGCTTCCAAAAAATTTTACCTCTGCCATTTTTAATATCCTCCGTAAAATATAATTATAAAGAGAATCACAACTTAATCTTCACCGTCACAGTCGTACCCTTGCCCTCTTTGCTGTCAATTTCAATGATACCGTTATGATACTCTATTATTTCCCTTGCGATACTCAACCCAAGCCCCGTGCCGCCTGAAGCGCGCGAACGAGCCTTGTCTACCCGATAAAACCGCTCAAAAACACGTTCGATGTCTTTTTTGGGGATTCCGATACCCGTATCCTTAACGCTCACGGTCAAATAACCGCCCCCAACCCAAGCGCGAACACCAATATCTCCGCCATCGGGCGTATACTTAATGGCGTTTGAGAGTATATTCACGAACACCTGCGCCAAACGCTCCTTGTCGGCGTACAGCTCAGGCAACCCGAGCGGTATGTCAAGAGACAGTTTCTGTCCGCGGTGCAGAGCTTCGAGCCTCATAGCCTCAAACGCGCCCTTTAATAAATCGGTTGCGGAAAAATTCGACATATGCCAGTCCATTTGTCCGTAATCAAAGCGGCTTAGGGTGAAGAGGTCGGAAACAATGCGCGTCATCCTGTCCGCCTCGTTTACAATGACAGACGAAAACTTTGCGATTGTGTCCGCGTCAATGTCTTCGGGATTGGTAAGCGTTTCGGCGTAACCCTTAACGTTGGTAAGCGGCGTTCTTAACTCATGCGAAACACTGGAAACGAACTCGCGCCGCATACGGTCAAGCCGCGCCTGCTCCGTGATGTCATATATCAACGCCATGACACCGCCCTCAGTCACCTCGCCGCCAAAAGTTGTAAACGACATATTCAGCAGCAAATCGCCGCGCTCAACTGTTCGCGTTATAGTCTCCCCATGCACTTCGGCAAGTGTTATAATGTCATCGAACAATTCATCGAACGTAAGCGTATCCTTGAACTCGACACAGAGCATTGTTTCGGCGGCGGGATTCATGTGCAGTATCATGCCGTGCTTGCCAAACGCGGCAACACCATCGTTCATGTGTAAAAACAGCGTACCCAGCTTGTCGCGCTCATTGCCAATCGCGTTAAGCGTGTCGCGCAGAATGACAGCCATACCGTTAAATGTTTTTGTAAGCACACCGATTTCATCGTTTGAGTGTACGGCAAGCGGTTCTGTAAAACTGCCTGAAGCCACTTGCTGCGCGCTCTTTGTAAGGTTTTCTATCGGGTTTGTCATCGTCTTTGACAGCGCGAAAGCGAGCAGAACGGCTATTACAAGCCCAATCATCAGTGCTTGCACTATAATGATAAAGATATCATTCATCTGTTCCGACAGCTCTGTCTTTTCGTCACGGATATATATTATATAAGCGTTATCTCCGCCCGTTACGGGAACGGCACAGTCCATAAATCTCCCCGAGAACAGAACCGCGTATCCGCTCTCACCCGACAGCGCGGTAACGATATTTGGTGACATCTCTAATCGCGCACCCAACTCATCGTTGGAGCCGGCGATGTGTTCCCCGGTCATTGCATCGAGTATAAAGAAATTTCTCTGGTCAAGGTCTACACCTAAAATACCTGAATACGCCTCGAGTACGTCTTTTAAGCCGGCAATATTACTTGCTCCGACATCTACCCTAAGCGCATCGACAAAATCGACATTTTCAAAACTTTTTTTCATGGCTTGTGAAAATCTTTCCATATAAAACTGCTGAACGATACGCGCGATTAAAAAACTCCCGACAACTGCCATAAGCGACACAATCAGCAGCACAAAAATCCCGACCAGTTTTATATGGATAGTACGAAAAATTCTAATCCCCCATTTCTGTAGGGGACGCAGTCCTCTGCGTCCCGCCGATCTAAGGTCATATTATTTTTTACCCGTCTGACAACAGGTATCCCGTGCCTCTCTTTGTCAGAATCAGTTTCGGTTCGGCGGGGTTGTCCTCCGCTTTTTCCCTAAGCCGCCTTATGGTTACATCCACCGTCCGCGCATCACCGTAATACTCATAATTCCAGACCTTTTCCATTAGCTCCTCGCGCGTGAACACCCGATTGGGATTCTTTGCGAAGAACGCCAAAAGGTCATATTCCTTCTGCGAAAGCTCAAGCGTTTTGCCGTCCTTCTTAACTTCCATGCTGTTCGTGTTGATAACGAGATTGCCGCGCTTCAAAGCCCCGTCATCGGACGCGGATAACGCCGCGTTCCGCCGGATGTTTGCCTTTATGCGGGCCGACAGCTCTTTCAGTGACGCAAACGGCTTTGTCACATAATCGTCCGCGCCCAATTCAAGTCCTAAGACCTTATCGGATTCCTCCTGCCTCGCGGTAATCATAATAACGGGTACTTGCGAACCCTGTTCACGGATACGCTTGCAGACCTCAAATCCGTCAATGCCCGGAAGCATAATGTCCAACAGTATTAAATCAGGATTCAACTCCGCCGCCATCCGCAAGCCTTTCAGCCCGTTGCCGCTTGAGTGAACCGCGTATCCCTCGCGCTCCAAATGAAATTTAAGTATATCAACGATTGTCAGCTCGTCTTCAATGATAAGAATTGTTTTTTGCATAATTACACCTCTGCTCTAAATACCGCCGCGACAGTCTTCGCGTCCTCAATTTCACCGCTCCGGCACATCCCGCGCAGCTTATTCAGTGATACATACTCAACGCTCAAAAATTCGTCTTCGTCTGGGTTTTTCTCCGTCTCAGTCAATCCTTTAGCCAGAAATATGTGTATAATCTCCCCGCAGTATGCGGGTGTGGGATATATTCTGCCCAGTGATACAAAGCTATCCGCATTTAATCCGCACTCCTCGGCAAGCTCGCGCCGTCCGCACGCTTCCGGTGATTCGCCAAGCTCCAGTTTCCCGGCGGGCAGTTCCAGCATTTCTTTGTCCGCGCCGTGACGGAATTGCCGCACAAGCGGCACGTTTCCGTCTTCTGTCAGAGCCAGAACGCAAACGCCGCCGTTATGATGCACAATCTCGCGTTCCGCGCTCCGACCGTCAGGCAGTTCCACAGTATCCACCGTAATTGTAAAAACCCGCCCCTTATATATCTCGTTACTCTTCATCCTTTGAAAAGAAAATGGCATTATTTTATTACCTCAATACCGCCCATGTATTTCCGCAAAACTTCTGGAACAACAACGCTTCCGTCCTTCTGCTGATTTTGCTCGACAAGAGCCGGAAGTATCCTGCTAGTTGCCAATCCCGAACCGTTCAGCGTGTGCATGAACTCCGTCTTTCCCGCACCCTCGCGCTTAAAGCGCGCCGCGCCGCGCCGCGCCTGATAATCACGCGCGTTGGAAACGGATGAGACCTCTTTATATCCGTTCATAGACGGAATCTGTATCTCTATATCATAAGTTCGCGCCATTGACGCGGAGCAATCACCTGCGGCGAGTTTGACCGTCCTGAAATGAAATCCAAGAGCTGCTACAAGAGCCTCAGCCTTGCCTACAAGCTCGTCAAAAGCGTTGGAAGAACCTTCGGGTGTCGTGAACTGAAACATTTCCACTTTATTAAACTGATGTCCGCGCACCATTCCGCGTTCGTCCGAGCCGTATGTCCCCGCTTCGCGGCGGAAACACGGTGTATAAGATATATACTTTTTCGGCAGCTCGGCTTCAGTTAAAATTTCTTCACGGTGGAGCGAAGCGAGCGCGGCCTCCGCCGTTGGGAGCATATAGTGCATTCTGTCATCGGTCGGATTGGAGATTTTATAAACTTCATCAGTAAACTTCGGGAATTGTCCCGCAGTCAATCCGCACTGATACTCAAGCATATGCGGCACAAATAAAAGCTCGTACCCGTCCGCTAAATGTGTATCGATGAAAAAGTTGAGCAATGCCCATTCCAACCTCGCGCCAAGCCCCCGGTATATCCAAAAGCCGCTGCCCGCGAGCTTTACACCGCGCTGATAGTCAATAAGTCCGAGCTTTGTGCAAAGGTCGTAATGATTATGCGGCTCGAAGTCAAACTTATGCGGCTCTCCGTAATAACGCAAAGGCTCGTTGTTTTCTTTGCCGCCGGGAGAGAGGTCATCGTCCGGAGTGTTAGGGAGTTTAAGCATAAGGTCGTTATATTCATCCCCGACCGCGCGCAGTTCCGTTTCGGCATCTTTAACCTTATCTTTCAGCGCGTTTAACCGCGCCAAGACTTCGGACGCATCACCGCCGGATTTTTTTATCTCCGGGATTTGTTTAGAAACCCTGTTCTGCTCCGCTTTATCGGCTTCGCTCGCGGCGATAATCTCACGGCGGCGCAAGTCCAGTGAAATTATCCGGTCAATATCAGCGGAACAGTCCGCGCCTTTTTTTAATAGGCTCTGCTTTATTGTGTCCGGGTTATCGCGTATAAGTTTTATATCAAGCATTATTAATCATCTCCTTGCTGCTTATCTTATTCTTCTGCAAGTAATTCCTGAATTAACTTTTGGATTCTCTCCAGTTCTGTGTTTTCGCCTTCATCATTTGGTAAATGGTCTATCAGCTCATTGTACAAACGTATTAGCTCTGTTAGTTTTTCGCGATAGTAAATTAAGTTGTTATTTATTATCTCTCCAGTGTTGTACAGCTCATTGGTCTTCTTATTGCCCTCCTCCAACTCAAGTTTCAAGGTGGAAATTGATTCTTCCGCAGCAGCCAACTTGTTTGTTAAGGTTCTGTTGTCGTCCATTAAATTCTCAACGGATTGCATAGCGGACAGCGAAACCCTCCGTGACTCCTCAAGTTCCTCCTCCGAACGCTCCATGCGCGATGAGTACAAGTATGACAGCAAGATTATAACCGCCGCCGCAGAAAACAACGCCACTGAGTAGAAAATTAGAAAAGCACGTTTCTTTCTTGGGGTATGTTCATTTCCCTCGTTCATTTCGGGCCTCCGATCAGTGACTCCATCAGCGTTTCAAGGTCTTCCGGACTGTAAAATTCCATCTCGATTTTCCCGCGCTTCGATCCCGCCTTTATTTTGACCTTTCGCCCGTAAAGTTTGCACAGATGCCGCTCGTAATCGTCTACATAGTTCGGCTCGGGGTTAAGTTTGGGCTTGTAATCGACCGTGAGCCGCTTGACCATACTTTCCGTGTCTCTGACGTTCAAATCCTCGTTGATGACGGCAATCGCGGCCGCCTCCTGCAAGGCGGGGTCTGACAACGGAAGCAGTGCGCGCGCGTGACCGGAAGACAAATCCCCCTCGGCGACACGCTGTCTGTTTCGCCCGGTAAGCCCGAGCAGGCGCATTGCGTTTGCCACGGCGGGACGCGACTTGCCCACGCGGTCGGCGACATCTTCCTGTGTAAGCCCGTAGACATCCACAAGGGCTCTGTAGCCCTCCGCTTCGTCAATGGGATTCAAATCCTCGCGCTGAAGGTTTTCAATGAGAGCCAATTCCAGAGCGTGACGGTCATCTGTATTATAGATAACCGCGGGAATATCGTTGAGACCCGCCATTTTTGCCGCCCGCCAGCGGCGTTCGCCGGCGATAATCTGATAGTAACCGGTTGGCAGACGGCGCACAACCAAAGGTTGTATCACTCCGTGCTGCTTTATACTCTCGGACAGTTCAAAAAGAGTAGTATCATTAAATATACTCCTAGGCTGATCGGAACGCGGCTCTATCTCGGATAAGCGCAGCTTAAAGGTGCTGCTGCCGCTCTCCGAATCGCGCACGGCATCGTCCCCGAATAACGCTCCAAGTCCGCGACCAAGCCCTGTATTTCTATTCGCCATATCAAACTCCCCCCTTCTTCACAAGTTCATCTGCCAATTCTATATAGCTGTCCGCACCTCTGGATGAACGGTCGTAGTGTATGATAGGGAGTCCATGGCTTGGAGCTTCCGACAGCCGCACATTGCGCGGTATTGTAGCCTTGAACACCTTGCCGGGGAAATGCCGTTTGACCTCGTCCGCAACTTGAGTGGACAGATTTGTCCGGGAATCGTACATTGTCAGCAGGACACCCTCGATTTCAAGCCCGGGGTGCAGTCTTCCTCTCACGAAACGCACGGTTTGCATAAGGTCGGACAATCCCTCAAGCGCGTAATACTCGCACTGTACGGGAATCAACACAGTGTCACTGGCACAGAGAGCGTTAAGCGTTAAAAGTCCGAGCGACGGCGGGCAGTCGATGATTATGTAGTCATATACGTCTTTCACGGATTCCAAGGCGTTTCTTAGCCTGAACTCTCGTTCCTCTAAAGACACCAACTCAAGTTCGGCGGCGGATAGCGAAACGCCCGTTGGAATAATATTTGAAAAATGTGTAGGTACAATGGCTTTAGCCGTATTAACGCCGCCGACTACAACATCATAGACATTCGGACTTGAGGTCTTATTCACGCCCATGCCGGATGTCGCGTTGCCCTGCGGGTCAAAATCGACAAGCAGAACATGGAGTTTCTTTTCATATAAACAAGCCGACAGATTAACGGCTGTGGTTGTTTTGCCAACGCCACCCTTTTGGTTAACAACGGCGATAGTCTTTCCCATTCATAGTCTCCTTCGGAAGATGCTTCTTCCATGCAAAATAATTACAAAGCTCATTCTAACACAACAACTGTTTTTTCGCAACAAAAATCAAAAATGTTTCACGTGAAACAATATATATGGGCGGATTCAAAATCCGCCCATTATATTGAGTTTACATAAAATATATCACAGGCAAAACCTGTAACTGCCTATATCCAAAACCGTCTCGCGCATATACATTTTATGATTTGTTTCCGACCTTGGGTTATAGTAATAAAGCGAGCCGAAGCCGGGGTCAATGCCGCTGATGGCATCTAATGCTGCTTTTTTTGCGCTCTCAGCGGCGATTTTTTCAAGTTTCCCTGCTTCCGCAAACGCGCCGGGCTGAAAAATAACGCCGGACATTGTGTTTGGAAATGAAGGGTGTCGCATTCGGTTTAGCACCACCGCGCCTATGGCGACCTGTGCGCTGTACGGTTCTCCCTTAGCTTCGGCATATATAAGGCGGGCGAGCAGTTCCGCGTCATTGTCCCTCTGTTCGGAGTTTGTGTTTGACACCGGGAGGTATATGCCCAGTGCCTGAAGAGTGCGCGTTCCGGCAATTCCATCGGAATGCAAGTCGTTTTTGCGTTGGAAGCGCGTTACGGCATCGGCGGTTTTGGGACCGTAATCCCCGTCAATGGCGGCTTCATAAAAACCCCAGTTTTGAAGTTTAGTTTGTATCTGACGCACAACATCGCCCTTAGAACCCTGACGGAAGGTCGCGGCCTGAGCGTCCGGTACAGACTTCATGGCAAGTATCAGCAGTATATTCGCCGCGAACAGGGCGATTAGTGATAGAATGAGCTTTTTTCTGTTTTGCATGGTAACAACCCTCCCGATGACTTTACATGACAATACTATTGCGGTATTTATGGAAGTATGTCCATAATGAGGGTTGTTATGCGAGGGGATGATGTGGGGAATGTGGTGCTTCTAAATGTGGCGCGTCAAGGATGCCGCGCCCTACAGGACAATGCTTTTGAAACTTTTTTCAAAAAACATTAAAGTTCTATAAAAATCGTTCGATAATTCTAGCGTGAGACAAAAACGCAAAACACCAACACCGCGAAAGTTCTCATTCCAAGGAAGTTCCCCGGACAGAGCGCACATGATGTGCACTATGCTCAGGTTACCAACTGCTCAAAGACAAGGACGTTTTTAGCTGGTAGCAAAGATCGCACCACTAAAAGGCAAGCATGAGGACAGGGTCCGCATGACGCGAACGCCGCTTGAAATTTGAGGAGGAGTATAACCATGCGTATTCAAAACAACATCGTAGCAATGAACACCCACCGCCAGCTCGCGATTAACCAGACAAACCAAGCCAAATCAACCGAAAAACTCAGTTCGGGCTACCGCATTAACAGAGCCGCCGACGATGCCGCGGGTCTCGCGATTTCAGAAAAAATGCGCGCTCAAGTAAGAGGATTAAACAGAGCCTCGATGAACGCACAGGACGGCATTTCAATGATTCAGGCCGCTGAAGGCGCGTTGCAAGAAGCACACTCGATTCTCCAGCGTATCCGCGAACTCTCAGTACAGGGCGCAAACGATGTAAACCAAGCGGAAGACCGCGAAGCCATTGTTAAAGAAATCAACCAGCTCGGCGTTGAGCTTGACCGCATAGCCGGTTCGACAGTGTTCAACGGAAAGTACATACTCTCCGGCATATATGACGACCCAGAAGGTCCCACAGGCTCAGACAGCGCGTTTGCCGCACAAGAAGATGTATGGGCAATAGATGTGGCCGACCGCACTCAAATCGAAGAAGTCAAAGGCGCGCTTAATCTCCAAGTCGGCGCGAACACCATAGCCAGTGACGTTATCCAAGTCAGAATGCGCGGCGTTGGCGCGAAAGACCTTTTGAAAGACGCTTGGGTCAGTATCACCGAATACTCAAATATGCTCGACCCCCTGTCCTTCGCAAACGAAGGCTTTAACCCCGAAGATGTCAGCCCTCCCAACGATGACCTCTTTAATCTGGGAGAGACAGTAGCTTCTGACAACGGCGAATATCTTATCACCGCTTTCCAATCCCTCATCAATGTAATTGACGGGTTAGATATAGAAACAGGGCAGCCTCTCGACCCCGATTTGCCCAAGACCGGACTTAACTTAGTCAGCGAACTGCGCTCCGAACTGGGTGCTGTCCAGAACCGCCTTGAGCATACCATAGCTAACGTTGACACCATATCCGAGAACCTGCAAGCCGCCGAGAGCCGCATCCGTGACGTTGACATGGCGAAAGAGATGATGGCGTTTACCACGAGCAACATCTTAAACCAAGCCGCCACCGCCATGCTCGCGCAGGCGAACCAACTCCCGCAGACCGTACTATCACTGCTGAGATAACAACCTCCCTAAATAAATTACAAAAGATCTCTTGTAATCCCTGCGGTTACAAGAGATTTTTGTATAATTGGTGTGGCACGCAGTGCCGAGGTGGTCGCTAATATTGACAATTTCGCTAAATTATGCTACAATACGCCTTGCAAGAGGGTGTCGGTGCCGTCTACGCCGCCGTTCGTACTTCCCCGCATATTATGTGTGGAGGAAGGAGGTGGTTGCCAATGGGAAATCGCGGAAAACAGGTTCTTCGTATTATCATCTGGTTGCTCATACTTATCATCACGTCCTGTTTGTACGCCCCAAACGCTTTGTAGCCGCCCTACCTTGACCGGATGGCGGCTACATAGTCGTTAAATTCGGCGGCGTGTCGGTTTCCGGCACGCTCTTGTTATATCCATATTACCACAGAAGCGTACCTCTGTCAACCAAAATTTTCAAACATCATAACCCCGCCAACACTCCTTATTTTCAATCCACGGACAACCGAGGGCGGTCGTCCCTACAAACGGCGCGGTGGTGGTGGAACACGGGCGGATTGCCATCCGCCCTTACAAGCAAAAACAACGCTATTTATCCACTCCTTTTATAACGAAGTGACTATGACATTGCTATTTCCATTGCTGTTTCCGCCCAATGGGACAATCGCTGCGGCTGTGATTTAACCGTGCTTATATCTTTTAGTATAAATTCTAGGGGACTGCCGTTGCGGGCGCAAGCCGCCTTTATCTTTTTAAGCTCATTTATAATCGGTTCTTCGTCAAAGGAATCGAACGCCAAAAATGACGGGTTAGGTTTGCTTGAGAACACGAAACTATTCCCCAGACCCTCCGCGCCTCTCTCCGCGTCAGTCCACGGACTCATGGAAACTTTGCGGAGGTTCGGTATCTTTGTCACGATGTCCAACTTGCGGTCGAGCGGCTCGCAGCAACCGTAGTAAACAAGTCCGAAACGTTCGTATATAGGCTTTGCGTAGGACAGTTCAAATTCCTCGTGCATAGCTCCCGACACCGTTGAAAACATCTGCGCCATTCCGGCAATCCACAGGTCTTTGCAGCGCGGTTTCTCCAGATTGTATCCGGGGGCGGGGAGTTCATCGGCATACGCGCCGGTGCAGTGTATTGTCGTTTGAAGACGCGCATCGGGAAGCAGCCCCTGCTCCTCGAGCTGATCCAACATACCCGAAAACGACCGCGTCAGTTTCGCGGCAACGCGGTGCATAAACTCCGGCTCGTCTATAATCGCGTAGAGAGCGTTCTCAACGCCCTTTACCTGAGATATAAAGTCCCAAATACAAAGGAAAAACTCTTCGCCGCCGACAGGACGGACATCCAGTATTCCGCCGAAAATATTGCGAGCCTCCTCCAGTCTGCGTGAGGTATCCGCCGAATCGTGCGATATATCCGGCACGGTTATTTTTTCGATATCTTCCTCGGTTTGCAGTATATCTTTGTAACTGTGGGACATCACATCGTTTAACGGGTCTGTCGCCAGTGTTTCATCTTGAACCTTTATACCGTACCCCGTGTTGTTTATCTTTCTATTAACTTTAATGTAAGGCTCGACAACCATATCGGCGGGAAAGTGCTTCCACTTGAACAGCTGACGGCGCAGAAATTCCTCATACACACGCAGCTCGGGGTTTTCACAGCGCAGTGTCAGCAAGCCGTCATAGTTCATCTCATTCCAGCACACTTGGTCTATCATCACCATGGGACGCTGAGGATTGAGACCGTTCAGTTTGCGCCATAGAACACGCTTCTCTTCCTGTATCGGAAGTGCCGCGATTTCTGCGGTTTCTTTTGCCAGTTCACGTAAAATTGATTTATCGGTCATTGTTATCACCTCGCTAATAGTTTTAATTTCTGAAGCTATGCACGGGCGGCGGTATTCTGCCGCCCCTGTTAATAAAATCATCACAGCCGAAACGGTTGACTTGCATTATTGGCGCACGCCCGAGAAGTCCGCCGAACAACGCTTCATCGCCAACGGTTTTCCCGTAAACGGGAATGATTCTGACCGCCGTTGTTTTGCCGTTTATCATGCCTATCGCCATTTCATCCGCGATGATGCCCGAAATCGTTGAATCGGGTGTGTCGCCCGGGATTGCGACCATATCCAGTCCAACCGAACATACGCAGGTCATTGCTTCGAGTTTTTCCAATGTTAAAGCTCCGCACTCGGCGGCTTCAATCATAGCGTTGTCTTCGCTAACGGGTATAAACGCGCCGCTCATTCCGCCGACATATGACGATGCCATAATACCGCCTTTTTTTACGTTGTCGTTGAGAATCGCCACGGCGGCGGTCGTGCCGGGCGCACCCGCCCGCTCAAGCCCCATCTCCTGAAGAATTTCAGCCACGCTGTCGCCCATGGCGGGTGTTGGCGCGAGCGAGAGGTCGATAATGCCGAACGGTACGCCGAGCCTTTTGGACGCTTCTAACGCGACAAGCTGTCCAACCCTTGTTATCTTGAACGCCGTTCTTTTGACGGTTTCGCACACAGTTTCAAAGTCCGCGCCGCGTACCTGCTCCAAGCTGCGCTTTACCACGCCCGGACCGCTTACCCCAACGTTAATTACTAAATCCCGTTCACCCACTCCGTGATACGCTCCCGCCATGAACGGATTATCCTCGACAGAGTTACAAAACACTACAAATTTCGCGCAAGCTACCGAGTCTTTCTCTTTTGTGAGAAACGCCATTTCTTTGATAATCTGTCCCATGCGTTTAACGGCGTTCATGTTTATACCGTTCTTAGTGCTGGCGGCGTTTACGGACGAGCAGACACGCTCGGTGACGCTCAAGGCCTCAGGTATGCTGTTAATAAGCACGGTATCGCTCTGCGAGCTGCCTTTTTGCACAAGCGCGGAAAACCCTCCGATAAAGTTCACGCCCACTGTTTTAGCCGCGCTGTCAAGGGCTTCCGCAACCGGAACATAGCTGTCTGTCCGGCACGCCGAAGCCGCTATAGAGATAGGTGTTACGGAAATTCTCTTGTTCACAACCGGCACGCCGAATTGCCGCGCTATGTCATCGCCTGTTTTGACGAGATTTTCAGCGGCTTTCGTTATTTTATCGTATGCCTTGCGGCAGAACGAGTTCAAATCGGAATCGGCGCAATCTGTCAGGCTTATGCCCATTGTAATAGTCCGCACGTCAAGATTTGCCTCGTCAATCATGCGGTTCGTCTCTTGTATTTCAAAATTTGTAACCACGCCTACACCCCCTATATCCTGTGCATGACGTTAAAAATGTCTTCGTGCTGCAGTTTTATGACGACACCTATCTCATTACCAAGAATTTCAAGCTCCGCCGCGAGTTCCTCAAACTTTTTCTCCGCGCCGGAAAGGTCGGCAATCATCATCATGTTAAAGTATCCGCCGACTATTGTCTGCGAAATGTCAAGGATGTTTGCGCCGTTATCTGAGAGATATACGCACACTTTGGCGATTATCCCCACACGGTCTTTGCCGATTACAGTTATAATACCTTTCATCTTTCCGTCCTCCCGCGCGTTTTACGTTATTTCTATCCTTTTTACACCAAGGCATTTTCCGGTATCCTCATCAACGTCAAAGAGTGCGCCTTGCAGCTTGCAGTCTCCCGGCGCGGATTCAAACATCTGCGGCAAACCGCCGCAGAAATAGTTGACGGATTGCTCGGGCTTTACGCCCAAAACGGATTCTATGGGGCCTGTCATGCCTAAATCCGTAATATAACCCATACCTTTGGGGAACACACGCTCGTCAGCGGTCGGCACATGGGTATGTGTGCCGAACAGGACACCGGCGCGACCGTCAAGGTGGTATGCCATCGCCAGTTTTTCGGAAGTCGCTTCGGCATGGAAGTCCACAACTAAAATATCAAAATCGGCTTCGTTAAACAATCGGTTGACGCGCCAGAAAGGGCTGTCTGTCGAAACATCATTCATTTCCAGCCGTCCTAAAAGGTTTGTTACACAGACACGCTTGCCTTTCGGGCTGTGAACAACGCAAAAGCCGCTGCCGGGTAACGGCGCGGCGTAGTTGAGAGGACGGATTATACGGGTTTCGTCCTCAATAAATTTTGCGATATTCACTTTGCGCCAAGCGTGATTGCCAAGCGTTATAATGTCCGCGCCATTGTCAAGCAGCTCTTGAGCCTGCGCGGGTTTAATGCCAAGTATCGCCGCGTTCTCGCCGTTAACAATGCACAGGTGCACATCATACAGTTTTTTCAGCGCAAAAAGGTGTTTGACGGCCATTTTCAGGCCGCCCTCCCCGCAAATATCACCGATTGCAAGAATGTTCATAATAAATAATCCGCCTAACTACTTGAAGTATAGCACAGCGAGACGAAATGTCAAGGTGTTTATCCTTTGAAAAAATGGTGATTTTCGGGGGTCTGTTTTCCACGGCGCGACCAAAGGGCGCGCCCTACAGCAGGGACGGGGCAGAAATGCTTTTTGAAAAACTGTGGTTTTTTCGCGTATAGTATGATATATTGTGATGAAAGTAAGGAGGGAATTAAGCTATGATTGAGGTTAAGACAAAGTATACAAAGGAATCATTTCTGAGATTTCAATGGTTTCATCTAATTAGGGGAGGCGCACGAAGAGTGGTCTCTATCGCAATTTTTGTGCTTATGTTCTTTTGCGGGGTCGGGTCGCTAGTCATGTTCATCTTCGATGGAGGAGAGTCAACATCAATATTTTATCCGGTATTTCTGCTCGCCATGACGATATTTTTTATTATTATGCCCCGAATATCTACCCGCTCCGCGCTCAAGAACAGCCCCGCGCTCTTTGATACGGGGCTTGCTTTCACTTTTCATGAGGATTATTTTACAGTGCTTACCACGGGGATGATGAGCGGTACGACCGACATTCGGTATGAGGCACTGTACTTTGCTTATCAGACCAAGGACAGTTTTTACCTATATCTGCAACAAAAGCAATCATACTTAATTAATAAAGCAGACTTCACTGCCGGAACGCCGGAGGATTTTGCAGAGCTGCTTAAAAAAGTGATGCCCGCTAAGAAATACCGCAGTTATAATTAAGATAACAAAAATATTTTCAGAAATTTTCAAAAAACTATTGACAAACGAAAACGCACGGGTTATAATGCCAAACGGTGTCTATGTATAGATGCCGCCAGCTATGATGTCGCAGGTTGCAGAAAGGAACCGCCGCCATTGCGCTCTATATAATAGACGCGGCAATGTTTGCGGGTCGAACTGGTAACTGCGGCGGAGTCAGTCCGACAATCGGGCGCACGGGAATAAACGCCGTCTGTCAGTGCCGGAGCAATGCTTCGGTTTTTACGTGGAAAGCACGCGACACACACGGAGGAGTTATGACTTTCTCGTCCCGAAAATAAAAGGAGGAAGCAAAGAAATGGCGGAGACCAACAAAAAAACAAAAAAAACGCAGCAGCCGCAAAGCAAAGAGATGATACGTATTCACCTTAAAGCCTATGACCATCAGCTTATAGACCAATCGGCTGAGCGTATCGTTGAAACGGCGAAACGCAACGGAGCGGCAGTATCCGGACCGATACCGCTGCCGACGCATAAGGAAATCATCACCATTCTGAGAGCGGTTCACAAGTATAAGGATTCCAGAGAACAGTTCGAGCGCAGGACGCATAAGAGGCTTATTGATATTCTGAATCCGGGATCGAAAGTAGTCGAAGCGTTAATGGCGTTGGATTTGCCGGCCGGAGTGGAGTTTGAGATAAAGTTGTAGGGCGTGACGACCCCGGCACGCTGTTATAATAGTTATGTTGGGGCAATCCTCAACCAATGATTTAGGAGGTTCTGATGAACAAGGCAATTCTTGGCCGCAAGGTCGGTATGACGCAAATATACGGCGCGGACGGCGCGGTTATACCCTGTACTGTCATAAAAGCCGGACCGTGTATGGTTTCGCAGGTTAAAACCGCAGAAAAGGACGGCTATGATTCGATTCAACTCGCGTTTGAGACGACAAAGGAATCAAGGGTAACGAAGCCCGAGATGGGGCATTTTAAGAAAGCCGGCATCGGCGCGTTTAAGGAAGTTAGAGAATTTAGGCTTGAGAATTCACAACTTAAAACAGGCGATGAGGTAAAAGCGGATGTATTCGCCGAAGGTGACATTGTAGATGTGATAGGAATCAGCAAGGGTAAAGGCTATCAAGGTGTTATTAAGCGTCACGGATTCTCCAGAACCGCTGAATCCCACGGCGGAGGTCCAGTACACAGGCATCAAGGCTCAATGGGAGCGAACTCCGATCCAAGCCGCGTATTTCCCGGAAAAAAGATGGCGGGGCATATGGGCGCGGAACAAGTTACGATACTCAACCTTGAGGTCGTCAAGGTAGACCCAGAACTAAACGTAATCGCCGTCAAGGGCGCGATACCGGGTCCCAAGGGCGGGCTTGTCACGGTTCGCAACGCCGTGAAGGCCTAGGAAAGGAGTATTCACCAATGCCTAAAGCTACGATTTATGATATGGACGGCAAGCAAGTCGGCGAGATGGAGTTAAGCGATGCCGTGTTCGGCATTGTACCGCACGAGTCGGCAATGCACGAAGCGGTTAAGAACCATTTGGCGAATTGCCGTCAAGGTACGCAGTCCACGCTCACGCGCGCCGAGGTCGCCGGAGGCGGACGCAAACCGTGGAGACAAAAAGGAACGGGACGGGCGCGTCAAGGCTCGACACGTTCGCCGCAATGGACGCACGGCGGCGTTGCTCTCGGACCGAAACCGCGCACTTACCGCTATACCGTTAACAAGAAACAGCGCAGATTGGCGATACTCTCCGCGCTTTCGGCAAAAGCCGCCGCAGGGGAAATCAAAGTCATTGATAATCTTGATTTGAAAGAGATTAAGACCAAGGCATTCATCCAGTTTCTCGATAAAATCAATGTGTCGGGGAAAGCGTTGGTAGTCACTCCCGAGCCGAGGGTTAATGTTTATAAGTCCGCCAGAAATGTTCCGGGTATCAAGACGACAATATCCGGGGTGCTGAATGTATATGACATACTCAACGCGGGACAGTTTATTATTGATAAGCAAGCCGTTAAGAAAATTGAGGAGGTGTATTCATGAACGTCAGTGATGTGATACGCCGTCCGTTGATTACGGAGCAGTCGATGTCGGAGGGTGAACTTAAAAAATACTCCTTTGAGGTTGACAAAAGCGCGAATAAAATCGAGATTCGCAAAGCCGTTGAGGAATTATTCGGGGTTAAGGTTCTAAGCGTTAACACAATGAATATGTACGGCAAAGAAAAACGGCAGGGCGTTCATATCGGGCGCAGGCCGGCATGGAAGAAAGCAATCGTCAGGCTGACGGAAAACAGCAAGCCCATCGAATTCTTCGAGGGTATGGTGTAGAAAGGGGTTTAATGAATAATGGCAATTAAAACATACAAGCCGACAACGCCCTCTCGCCGCCATATGACTTCTCTGGACTATTCCGAGCTGACTAAGAAGAAGCCGGAAAAAAGCCTGTTAGAACCTGTTAAGAAGACGGCGGGACGCAACAGCTACGGGCGCATTACCGTTCGCCATCACGGCGGCGGCAACAAGAGGAAGTACCGTATTATAGATTTCAAGCGCAAGCGTATTGACGAGTTCGCGGAAGTCATCGCGTTGGAGTACGATCCGAACCGCAGCGCGAACATCGCGCTCATTAAATACGATGACGGCGAAAAGGCATATATACTTGCACCGGTAGGGCTGAAAGTCGGCGCGAAGGTCATGTCCGGCATTGGCGCGGATATTAAACCGGGTAACTGTTTGCCGTTAGCGAACATTCCGTTGGGAACGTTCATTCACAACATCGAAATGTACCCCGGCAAAGGCGGACAGCTCGTCCGCGGAGCGGGAACTTCCGCTCAACTTATGGCTAAAGAGAACGGCATGGCGCAGGTAAGGCTGCCCAGCGGCGAAGTGAGAATCATCCGCTTGGAATGCAAGGCTACAATCGGGCAAGTCGGCAATGTGGATTATGAAAATGTTAAAATCGGAAAGGCCGGAAGAAAACGCAACATGGGTATCCGTCCAACGGTACGCGGCTCGGTCATGAACCCGGTGGATCACCCGCACGGCGGCGGCGAGGGACGCTCACCAATCGGACGGCCGGGACCGGTTACTCCGTGGGGCAAGCCGACGCTTGGTTATAAGACGAGAAAATCACGTAACCGCACGGATAAATTTATTATCAAGCGGCGCGGAAAGAAATAGGAGGGAAGCTGTAAATGAGCAGAAGCGTTAAAAAGGGTCCGTTTGCGGCTCCCGAATTACTGAAACGTGTTGGGGAACTTAATAAGACCGGGCAGAAAAAGGTGCTGAAGACTTGGTCACGCGCGAGTACAATATTCCCTGAGTTTGTTGGGCATACGTTCGCCGTGCATGACGGAAGAAAGCACGTTCCGGTATACGTTACGGAAGATATGGTAGGATGCAAGCTCGGAGAGTTTGCGCCGACAAGGACGTTCAGAGGTCACGCGGGCAGCAAGACCTCGGGCAGGTAGGGGGTGGACATTATGAAAGCTACCGCGCATATGAAATATGTCCGCATATCGCCGAGAAAGATATCGATTGTCGGTGACCTAATACGCGGCAAAGAAGTGGAATACGCGAAAGCCGTTCTGAGAAATACGCCGAAAGCCGCGAGCGAGCCGCTTCTGAAAACGCTGAACAGCGCGTGTGCAAACGCAGAAAACAACTTTGAGATGGACGTTGATAACCTTATCGTAGCCGAAGTACTTGTCGGAGCGGGACCGATACTGAAGCGTATCAGACCGCGCGCGCAGGGCAGAGCGTTCAGAATTTTCAAACGCACATCGCATATAACCGTTTCGGTTGCTGAGAGGAGTTAGTTTATGGGTCAGAAAGTTAATCCGCACGGTTTACGCGTTGGCGTTATCAAAGGTTGGGATTCACGCTGGTACGCCAGAGACGAAAAAGTGGGCGACCTTATAGTCGAGGATTATAAAATCCGCGAGTATATTAAGAAAAAACTCTATTCCGCCGGTGTGCCGCGCATTGAGATTGAGCGCGACACGGCAAGGGTAAGGATTTTCATTCACTGTGCCAGACCGGGCGCGGTCATTGGCAAGAGCGGCGCGGACATCGAGGTTCTTCGCGCTGAAATAGAGAAGATGATCGGCAAGACCGTTGCGCCGATAAATATTGTTGAAGTACGTTCGCCCGATATGAACGCACAGCTCGTTGCCGAGAACATCGCGGCGCAGCTGGAGAAGCGTATTTCGTTCAGAAGGGCACTCAAGCAGGCTATGGGACGCTCGATGCGCCTTGGCGCGAGAGGTATAAAGACACAAGTGTCCGGTCGTCTTGGCGGCGCGGAGATTGCGCGTACCGAGCATTATCACGAGGGAACAATACCTTTGCAGACACTTAGAGCGGACATTGATTACGGATTTGCCGAAGCGCACACGACCTATGGGCGTATTGGCATAAAAGTTTGGATTTATAAAGGCGAGGTTCTGACGGTCGGGAACAGAATGGGACCGCGTACAATCGAGACCGCGCGTCCGCGCGATAACCGTGAAAGACGCGACAGACGCGACAACCGCGATGGATTCAGAGGAGACAGACGTGACGGCAATTTCCGCCGTGACGGCGGAGGAAGACCGCAGGGCGGAGGTTTTGGCGGTCAGAGGAATCAGGGCGGTTACGGACAACGTCCGCAGGGCGGCGGCTTTAACAGCAGTCCGCGTCCGCCTGCGAACAGGGAAGGAGGAAACAAATAATGGCACTTCTCCCTAAGAGAGTGAAATACCGCCGCGTACACCGCGGAAGGTTAAGAGGAAAGGCTCTTCGCGGCAACACTATAAGCTACGGTGAGTTCGGCTTGGTTGCAATGGAACCGTCGTGGATAACGGGAAATCAGATAGAGGCGGCTCGTATTGCCATGACGCGCTATATTAAGCGCGGAGGTAAGGTTTGGATTAAGATTTTCCCCGACAAACCGGTGACATCAAAGCCCGCCGAAACGCGCATGGGTTCCGGTAAAGGCTCGCCAGAGTTTTGGGTGGCGGTTGTTAAGCCGGGGCGCGTAATGTTTGAAATCGCGGGTGTTCCCAGAGAGTTGGCGCATGAGGCGTTTCGTCTGGCAAGTCATAAGCTGCCCATAAAGACGAAAATTGTTGACAGGGAGGCCGAATCATGAAGATAGATCAAATACGTGATTTGAGTAGGCCGGAAATGGAACGCAAGCTGCATGATTTGAAGAGAGACTTATTTAACCTAAGATTTCAGCACGCGACGAACCAGCTCGATAACCCGATGCGCATCGGGCAGGTTAAAAAAGATATTGCGAAGGTGCTTACGGCTATTCGTGAAGATGAACTTAAGGAGGCCGCCGGGAAATGAGTCAAGACAGAGCGTTTCGTAAAACCAGAACAGGGCGCGTAATGTCCGACAAGATGGATAAAACCGTTGTGGTCGCCATTGAGTACAGGGTAAAGCATCCGCTTTACAAGAAAATCGTTAAGAAAACTTATAAACTAAAAGCGCATGACGAAAATAACGAGTGCCGCGTTGGCGATGTTATTAAAGTCATGGAGACCCGCCCGCTTTCTAAAGAGAAACGTTGGCGTTTGGTCGAGATAATTGAGAAAGCGAAGTAAAGGAGGCTTCTGCCGTGGTACAGCAAGAGACATATCTGCGGGTTGCCGATAATACGGGCGCGAAGGAAATTAAGTGCATTCGCGTTCTGGGCGGCTCAGCCCGCCGTTACGGTAACGTCGGAGACGTTGTGGTGGCCTCTGTTCGCAAGGCGGCGCCGGGAGGCGTTGTTAAGAAGGGCGAGGTTGTCAGAGCCGTTATAGTGCGTACGGCGCACGGCGTTAGAAGGCAGGACGGTACGAGAGTACGTTTTGACGACAACGCGGCGGTAATTATTAAAGAAGATAACAACCCCAGAGGGACGCGCATTTTCGGCCCGGTGGCGAGAGAGCTGCGCGACAAGGACTATATGAAGATACTGTCCTTGGCTCCCGAAGTTTTGTAAGGGGGGCGGTATATTATGAGTAAGATGCACATCCGCGCGGGCGACACGGTTATGGTGATGTCCGGTAAGGATAAGGGCAAAAAGGGTAAGGTATTGTCTGTTGTTACGGATAAACTGCAAGCAACGGTCGAGGGTATAAATATCGCTACAAAGCATACCAAGCCGCGCAGGCAGGGCGATGTTGGGGGTATTATAAAAAAGGAAATACCCGTCAAGGCGTGTAAACTTATACGTGTATGCCCGAAATGCAATAAGCCCACAAGACTTGGACACAAGATATTGCCGGACGGCAATAAAAGCCGCGTATGTAAAAAATGCGGCGAGTTGATTTGACGGGGGGCGTTCGTATGGCACGTTTGAAAGAGAGATATAAGGCTGAGGTCGCGCCCGCGCTGATGAAGAAATTCGGTTATAAAAGTCCTATGCAGTTACCCACACTCGAAAAAATAGTAGTCAATGTCGGGTGCGGTGAGGCCAGAGATAACGCGAAGGTACTGGACGCGGTGGTAAGCGACATCACCAAGATTACCGGGCAGAAGGCCGTTGTAACAAAAGCTCGCAAGAGCGTTGCGAACTTTAAGGTGCGCGAGGGTATGCCTGTAGGCGTTAAGGTTACTTTACGCGGCGAACGTATGTGGGAGTTCTATGACAAACTTGTAAACATCGCGCTCCCGCGCGTCCGCGACTTCCGCGGCATAAACCCAAACGCTTTTGACGGACGCGGGAACTACGCGATGGGCGTTAAAGAGCAGCTTATCTTCCCGGAGATAGACTATGATAAAATCGACAAAATCAGAGGTATGGACATAATTATCTGTACAACCGCGAAAACGGATGAGGAAGCCCGCGAGTTATTATCACTGATGGGTGCCCCGTTCACAAGAAACGCTTAGGAGGGTTGAATAATGGCTAAGAAATCTATGATACTCAAACAACAGCGCACACCCAAGTATTCGACCCGCGCGTATACGCGCTGTAAGATATGCGGTCGTCCGCACGCTTACCTGCGTAACTATGGGGTCTGCCGCATCTGTTTCAGAGAACTGGCATACAAAGGTCAAATTCCCGGCGTCCGCAAGGCCAGCTGGTAAAGGAGGTCATATAATGCACATCACCGATTCCGTGGCCGATATGCTGACCCGTATCCGCAACGCCAGCGCGGCCAAACACGACACGGTCGAGATTCCCGCCTCCAACCTGAAAAGGGCTATTGCGGAGATACTGTTGGAGGAAGGCTATATCAAGAATTTTCAATTTATCGGAGATAACGGTCAGGGTGTACTGCGCGTTTCGCTTAAATACGGCGAAGGCAAGAAGCAGGTAATCACGGGTCTGCGCCGCGTCTCTAAACCCGGTCTGCGCGTTTACGCGGGAGCGGAGGAACTTCCGAAAGTCCTTAGAGGACTTGGAATCGCTATAATTTCTACATCTCAGGGACTGATGACGGACAAAAAGGCCAGAGCCGCGCACGTTGGCGGTGAAGTCCTTGCGTTTGTCTGGTAAGGGGGTATTTGAATGTCAAGAATAGGCAGAATGCCCATAGCTGTCCCGGCGGGCGTGGATATAAATGTCGGTGAGGGCAACTTAGTTACCGTCAAGGGACCTAAGGGGACGCTGACGCAAGCTCTGCACCCGAGAATGAAACTTGAGAAAACGGAGACAGGCTGGGAAGTAAAGCGCCCCTCGGAGCAAAAGAGCGACAAGGCACTCCACGGGCTGACCCGCACATTATTCAACAACATGGTTACGGGGGTTTCCGCCGGATTTACAAAAGAACTGGAAATTAACGGCGTTGGTTACCGCGCGGCTAAACAGGGAAAACAGCTTATAATGAACTTAGGGTTTTCGCATCAGGTAATTTTTGAGGAGAGCGATGACATTAAGCTGGAAGCTCCCAGTCCGAACAAGGTTATCGTCAGCGGCTGCGACAGGCAGAAGGTAGGACAGTTCGCCGCCGAGATACGCGAAAAACGTCCGCCGGAACCCTATAAGGGCAAAGGCATCAAATATGTTGACGAGGTCATTCGCCGCAAAGAGGGCAAGACCGGCGCAAAGAAAAAGTAAGGGAGGGACGTTTATATGGTTAAGAAACCCAACACGAACGCGCAGCGTTTGCACAGGCATAAGCGTGTGCGCGGCAAGGTTACCGGCACTGCCGAGCGTCCCCGCCTTAATGTTTTCCGCAGCGCGAATCATATTTACGCACAGCTTATTGACGATGTGAAGGGTGTAACAATTACCGCTATGTCGTCTAACGCTAAGGATTACAAAGGGAAAACAGGCGGTAACAGCGCGGCCGCCGCCGATGTCGGCAAGGCTCTTGCCGCAAAGGCGAAAAAGTTAAAAATTACCAAGGTGGTCTTTGACCGCGGCGGTTATCTGTACCACGGGCGTGTCAAGGCTCTTGCCGATGGCGCGCGCGAGGGCGGACTTGAGTTTTAGGAGAGGGAGGACATTATGGAAAGAATAGATGGAGCCGCCCTTGACCTAAGGGAAAAAATCGTATCACTGAACCGTGTTTCCAAGACTGTCAAAGGCGGGCGTATCTTTAAGTTTGCCGCTTTGGTCGTTGTGGGCGATGGCAACGGTGTCGTTGGTTTCGGTCTGGGTAAAGCGGGCGAGGTGCCCGATGCAATCCGCAAGGGTATCGAAGACGCGAAAAAGAATTTGGTTAGAGTAAACCTTTTCGGTACAACCATACCGCATGAAATTACCGGTGAGTTCGGAGCTGCCAGAGTGCTTCTGAAACCCGCCCCTCCGGGTACGGGCGTTATCGCCGGCGGACCGGTACGTGCCGTTCTGGAGACTGCGGGTATACGCGATGTGCGTACAAAATCACTTCGCTCAAAAAACTCACAAAATGTCGTTAGGGCTACAATGCAGGGTTTGAGAGCGTTGAAGAGTGTCGCCGAGGTTGCGAAAGCTCGCGGCAAATCACCCGATGAAATATTGGCGAAGAAGGTGTAGTTATGCTGAAAATTAAACTCGTAAAAAGCCTTTCGGGGCGACATGACAAGCATATCGCCACCGCTCACTCGCTGGGGCTTAGGCGTATCGGCAATACGGTCACACAGCCCGATAATCCGCAGACGCGCGGTAAGATAGAGCAAATTAAGTATCTTATCTGCGTTTCGGAAGCATAGGAGGTCATTATGAAACTGCATGAGCTTTCCCCCGCGCCGGATTCCACCCGTGAAGCGTGGCGCGTTGGACGCGGCATTGGCTCGGGTAACGGCAAGACCTCGGGTAAAGGGCATAAAGGCGCGAAGTCTCGCTCCGGTTATTCGCGCAAGCGCGGATTTGAGGGCGGTCAGATGCCTCTTGCCAGACGTTTGCCCAAGCGCGGGTTTAACAATATTTTCGCGAAACCGTTGGAGATTGTTAATCTAAGGGACTTTAACGTATTTGACGACGGGGCGGTTGTTGACATCAACACCCTGCTTGAGGAAGGTATTCTCAGGAAACCGGGGTACGGAGTTAAGGTTCTGGCGAACGGCGAAATCACCAAGAAAATAACAATTAAGGCGAATGCCTTTTCCGAGTCGGCAAAACAAAAGATTGAAGCTGCCGGAGCAAAAGCAGAGGTGGTGTAGAAGTGCTTCAAACCGTCCGCAACGCCTGGAATATACCGGAGCTAAGGCGTAAAATCCTGTTTACCGCTTTTATACTCTTGATTTACCGTTTCGGCTCGGCTATTTGGGTGCCGTTTATTAACCGTGACCTGCTGGCGGAGTTCTTCTCGTCCAGCGGTCTTGGCGACACTATCTTCGGAATGTTTGATATGATGTCGGGCGGCGCGTTCTCGCAGGCCACTATATTTGCCATGTCGATACAGCCGTATATTAACGCCTCGATTATTATGAACCTTCTGACCGTTGGTATTCCCGCGCTGGAGCGCATGGTCAAGGAGGGCGGTGAGGACGGCAAAAAGAAAATTGCCAGTATTACCCGTTTTGTAACGGTTTTGCTCGGTATCCTTATGGGTATCGGTTACTATGCGACTTTAAGCACGAACAACCTTGTTACCCCGAACAACTGGTTTACCGCGACTGTTATAGTTCTCACGTTTACTGCCGGTACGGCGTTTATCATGTGGTTGGGCGAGCAGGTGACGGAGTTTGGTATCGGCAACGGTATTTCGATTATACTTTTTGCCAGTATCGTGTCACGCGGACCGTCTATTGTATCCGCCGCTTATACTGGTATTTCGTCCGGTGCGCTGCAGTGGTGGCAGTTGATTATCATTCTCGCGCTGGCGTTGGTTGTCGTTGCGTTTGTCGTGTTCATCACGCAGGCTGAACGGCGCATACCGATTCAGTACGCGAAACGCATGGTCGGACGCAAAATGTACGGCGGACAGAGTACGCATTTGCCGCTGAAGGTGAATATGTCGGGCGTTATGCCGATTATCTTCGCACAGACGTTTGCGTCATTTCCGGCTACGATTGCCATGTTCTTCCGCGAACCCGCTCCCGGCACATTTATGAAAGGGTTCTTGGACGCTATAAAATACGGATCAACCATTTATGTCGTGGCATACTTCCTGCTCATACTCGGGTTCAGCTATTTCTATACGTCTATACAGTTTAACCCTGTTGAGATTGCGAATAACCTTAAACAGAACGGCGGGTTTATACCCGGATTCAGACCGGGCAAGCCGACTTCGGACTTTATATCCAAAGTTATCAACAAGATAACCCTGTTCGGCGCGTTGTTCCTTGCGATTGTCGCGCTTATGCCGATATTGATGAGCCGGGTCGTCAGCGTTCAGGGATTGGCTTGGGGCGGAACGTCTGTGCTGATTGTCGTTGGTGTTGCGTTGGAGACTGTTAAGCAGATGGAACAGCAGATGCTGATGAGGCATTATAAGGGATTCTTAGAATAATTGGGGGACGCTGTCCTCAGCGTCCCGCATATAAAAGTGCGGCGCGTCAGGGATGCCGCGCCCTACGGGAAAGGTGTGGGTTTCTTTGAAAATTATCATGCTTGGACCGCCGGGGTCGGGCAAAGGGACACAGGCGGCTATGCTTAAAGAGCAGCTCGGCGTTCCCGCTATTTCTACAGGAGCGATTTTACGCTCGGAGATTGCCGCCGGTACTGACATCGGGCTTAAAGCCGATGGGTATATATCACGCGGTGAGCTTGTCCCGGACGATGTTATTATTGATATCGTTGAGAGACGTTTCTTGCAGCCGGACTGTCAAAAGGGATTTATTCTGGACGGATTTCCGCGTACTACGGCTCAGGCGGAGGCGTTAGACGCTAAAGGCGTTAAGATTGACGCGGTTGTCGTTTTGAATCTCGATGATGAGGTTATTGTCAAACGCATGAGCGGGAGACGCATTTGTAAAAAATGCGACGCGTCGTTCCATGTGGAGAAGAATCCCCCGAAAGCCGAAGGTATTTGCGATTTCTGCGGCGGCGCACTTTATACCCGTGTGGATGACGCGCCGGAGACCGTTCGGAACAGATTGGATACCTATCATAAGAACACAGAACCGCTGCTGGATTACTACAAAAATCTGTTGCGTAATGTGGAAAGTTATGGTAATATAGATGATGTTCTGAAATCGATACTGGCGGCTCTCGGTGTATGATTACAATTAAATCACAGCGGGAGATAGAGATAATGCGCCGCGCCGGGCATATAACAGGCAAAGCACTCGCGGCGGCGGGTGCGGCGGTCAGACCGGGCGTTACAACGATGGAGCTTAACGATATAGCGCATAGGGTTATCGTTAAAGCGGGCGCAAGACCTTCATTTTTGGGATATAACAAGTTTCCCGCATCGGTCTGTGTATCGGTAAACGATGAGCTGATACACGGGATACCTGGCAGACGAAAGCTCGCTGAAGGCGACATCGTCAGCATAGATGTAGGGGCTTATCTGAACGGTTATCACGGCGACTCCGCGGCAACGTTCGCGGTGGGAAGGATTTCAGACGAAGCGAGGCTTTTGATAGAGAACACGAGGTTATGTTTTTTTAAGGCGGCTGAGAGAGCGCGGCGAGGCTTGAGAGTGTCGGACATATCGCGGACAATACAGCAGACTGCCGAAAACGCGGGATACGGTGTTGTTAAAAAGTGGACAGGACACGGCATCGGACGCGCGTTACACGAAGCACCGGACATACCGTGTTTTACGGAGAGAGCGCGAGGCGCGTTGTTATCGGAGGGCATGACGCTTGCGATTGAACCGATGCTTAGTGCCGGAAGCGGCGATGTTGATGTTGCCGATGATAACACAACGGTTATAACAGTTGATAGGAAACTGTGCGCTCACTATGAACATACGGTGTTGGTGACAAGAGACGGGTATGAGCTTTTGACTTATATCGAGGGGTTAAGCGTATGACACCGGGAAATGTGGTTATACCGATTGCCGGACGTGAAAAAGGACGGCTTCACATAGTTCTCGATATTGATAATGAGTTTGCCCTTATCGCGGACGGGAAACGGCGGAGGGTTGAAAAGCCCAAACGCAAGAAGATAAAGCATATGGAAGTTGCGGAAGGTTATTTTTCGGAGAACGCAAAGACAAACAAAGAAATCAGAAGAGTTTTAGCGATTATTAAGAATGAAATCGAGGAGGGTGAGCCTTGTCAAAAGAAGATATGATAGAGATTGAAGGTACTATCTTAGAGGCGTTGCCCAACGCGACATTTCAGGTCGATATCGGCAACGGTCATAAGGTTCTGGCGCATATTTCAGGTAAATTGCGTATGAACTTTATACGCATTTTGCCGGGAGATAAGGTCACGGTGCAAATGTCGCCGTATGACCTGACTAAGGGGCGTATTACCTGGCGTTTCAAATAGCGGTTTTGGCTGAACCGTTATAGCGCAACCGTCATTGCGTTGAATTGCCGGGTGTTATATGGATCGGGTTACCGGTCGTTAAAAAGGGAGGTTTTTGATTATGAAGGTTCGTCCATCGGTAAAACCCATGTGTGAAAAATGTAAGATTATTAAGCGTCATGGGCGGGTCATGGTCATCTGCATAAACCCCAAGCACAAGCAGAGACAAGGATAATTACAATTAACAGATAACAGTTAACAATTAACAATGAGTGGTTGCGAATAGTTTCAAAATAGCATTTATTGTCAATAATTATTGGAGGTGCTTGAATAAATGGCACGTATCGCCGGCGTTGACTTGCCCAGAGAGAAGCGCGTTGAAATCGGATTAACGTATATTTTCGGTATCGGCAGGAAATCGTCAAACGAAATTTTAAGTAAAGCGGGAGTTTCTCCCGACATTCGCGTTAAGAATCTTACCGAAGACGATGTCGCCAAACTGCGCGACATCATAGATAAGGATTACCGCGTTGAGGGTGACTTGCGCCGTGATGTCGCAATGGACATTAAACGCCTGATTGAAATAGGGTCTTACAGGGGTATCAGGCATCGCAGAGGTCTGCCGGTTCGCGGGCAGCGCAGCAAGACAAACGCCCGTACCCGCAAGGGACCGAAGCGCACCGTCGCTAACAAGAAGAAGTAGGAGGGGAGAATATGGCACAGCCTAAGGCAGCAAGGCGCGGCGCGGCAACGCGCAAACGCCGCGAAAAGAAAAACATTGAGAAGGGTGCGGCTCATATCCGCTCCTCATTCAACAACACTATGGTTACCATCACCGACTTGCAGGGCAATGCCCTTTCGTGGGCATCATCGGGCGGTCTGGGATTCAGGGGTTCGCGTAAATCCACACCTTTCGCCGCTCAGATGGCGGCGGAAACAGCGGCGAAAGCCGCAATGGAGCATGGGCTTAAAACGGTCGAGGTTTATGTTAAGGGTCCGGGGTCGGGACGTGAGGCGGCTATACGCGCTTTGCAGACGGCGGGACTTGAAGTAAACATGATAAAAGACGTTACGCCCATCCCGCACAACGGCTGCCGTCCGCCTAAGCGCAGACGCGTGTAAACAGGAGGTAGAAGAATATGGCTAGATATACAGACGCTGTTTGCCGCCAGTGCCGCCGCGAAGGACAGAAACTGTTCCTAAAGGGCGATCGCTGCTATACAGGCAAATGCGGTGTTACAAGACGCGCGTATGCGCCCGGAATGCACGGGCAGAGCCGGAAAAAACCCAGCGAGTACGGCATTCAGCTCCGTGAAAAGCAAAAAGCGCGCCGCTTTTACGGCGTGTTGGAAAGTCAGTTTGAAAAATACTTTGAAATGGCTAATAAACAGAAAGGTGTCACCGGTGAAAACCTGTTGAGGATTCTGGAGTCCAGACTCGATAACGTGGTTTACCGCCTCGGGTTTGCTATGTCGCGCAGAGAGGCGCGTCAAATGGTAACTCACCGTCACTTCAACGTCAACGGTCGCTGTGTAAACATACCGTCATACTTGCTCAAGGCGGGAGACGTTGTGGAACTGCGCCCGAACGCCAAGCAAAAGGATCGCTTCAAGTCAACTCTTGAGAGCAACGCTTCGCGTCCTATGCCGCGCTGGCTCGAGATTGACAGAGACGCATATGCTGCTAAAATCGTTAATCTGCCTTCGAGAGATGAAATAGACCTTCCGATTGAAGAGCACCTTATCGTGGAGTTGTATTCCAAGTAGCGGCGGATAATCATTTCGCCCACAGTCATTATTCACCCAATTATTTCACGAGGAGGTTTGCGTTTTGATAGAAATAGAAAGACCTCGCATACAATGTTTTGAGGAGTCGGATGATCCGTCATACGGAAAGTTTGTTGTCGAACCGCTTGAGCGCGGTTACGGCACAACTCTCGGAAACTCTTTACGCAGGGTACTGCTGTCTTCGTTGCCCGGAACGGCTGTAACGACCGTTAAAATTACAGGAGTACAGCATGAGTTTTCGACAATACCGGGCGTTAAAGAAGATGTTACCGAAATAGTTCTCAACATTAAGCGTTTGGTGACGAAGCTCCACGCGCCGGTTACAAAAACCATATACATTAACGCGGTGGGGGAAGGCGCGGTTACGGCAGCCGACATCAAAGATGACGCTGAGGTTGAAATACTGAATCCGGAACTGCACATCGCATCGCTCGCGGACGGCGCACAGCTCGAAATAGAGATGACGCTCAGTCACGGGCGGGGGTACGTATCGGCGGAACGCAACAAACCGACACAGTCGATTATCGGGCTTATACCTGTGGATTCGATTTTTTCGCCTGTCGTCAAGGTTAATTATATAGTCGAGAACGCGCGTGTCGGCAGTATGACCGACTTTGATAAGCTGACGCTTGAGGTATGGACCGATGGCACGTTATCGGCGCGGGACGCTGTTTCGCTTGCGGCAAAGATATTGAGCGATCATCTGATGCTGTTCACAGACTTGTCAGAGGCTTTGAGCGCGAGGACTACCGTTGTTGAGAAACCGGAGACACAGCGCGACAGGATGCTCAATATGACCATTGAGGAACTGGATTTATCCGTGCGCTCGTTTAACTGCCTGAAACGCGCGGGCATAAATACTGTCGAGGATCTTACGAACAGGTCTGAGGAAGATATGATGAAGGTTCGGAATCTCGGGCGCAAGTCATTGGAAGAGATAATCCACAAGTTGGCGGCTTTGGAACTCGGTTTAGCCGAGGCCGCGGAATAGGAGTAGAAATGCGTAAGTTAGGAAAGCCGACAGATCAGCGTATGGCTATGTTAAGGAATATGGTTACGGTTCTGATTGATAATGGCAGGATGGAAACGACATATATGCGAGCTAAGGAAGTATCTTCTCTCGCGGATAAGATGATTGCGCTCGGAAAAGAGAACAATCTTGCCAATAAACGCCGCGCCATGTCTTTTATGACAAGCGAGGATGTTGTCAGAAAACTGTTTGATGAAGTATCGCCCAAGTATGCCGACCGCAACGGCGGATTCACCCGTATTACGAAGCTGGGACCCAGACGCGGCGACGCGGCTGAGGCGGCGGTTATTGAGCTAGTCTGATTTTTGTTTAAGTAAAATTTAATACCGCGCAAACGCGCGGTATATGGAGAAGTACCCAAGTGGTGAAGGGGCTCCCCTGCTAAGGGAGTAGGCTGTTAACGCGGCGCGGGGGTTCAAATCCCCCCTTCTCCGCCATTAGGAACTAATGCGAACTCCCCCCGATTCTTTTTTGTCGGGGAGACGTTCGCTTTTTCCTTTCCGCTGGTATAAGCAACAATAAAAATTTGGGAAACAATTTCAATAACCCAGATTTGGGGGCATTGATTGAAAAAGGAAATTAAACACAAAATGTGTCCTACTGAGATGCCCTCAAAATTGAGGGCATCTCAGTTTTGAATTTATACGAAATCCTCCATTCAATTTATCATCGTGATAATATATGATAAAATGAAATATGCTATTGACAAATCAAATTATCTGTGTTATCATCATTGATAAAAGGAGGGTGTGCCATGAATTACGAAAAAATCATATTGGAACTGATGGGAAGAATCCAAGACCTTGAGGGGTCTGTAAAATCGCTTGACCAGCGGCTTTTGTTAGTCGAAGAAGAAAACGTACTTAATACCGACCTTGAAACCGACGGACAAGGAAAATTTACAAGGTCGCAGGCGCGAGAGGTTACGATAGAAAAAATCCAAGAGATTTTCCCTGATTATTTTCCGAGCAAAGCCTCAAGAAATGAAGGTAGTGGAATAAAATTAAGTAAGCCGGATTCCCCAAGACCCTTGATAATAAAGTTTAATCACAGCAGGGGCTATCCTCTTGAACCCGGCTTATCAGACCAATCCGGCGATTATGAACGAGGATGGCACATTGTAAGAGTGAGCGAAGTGGTCGGAAGCATTTATGACCTCTGCTTATTTTCTATGTATGACTCCGATGGAAACTGGAATTATTTTTTATTTTCTCCCGATGAACTCGGAATTTACAACGAAGAAAACAGACAAAATCATGGCGATGAGCTTTGGCTGTATTTCAGCGTACAAGGTAATCATGCTTATGAATTGCGCGAGGGAAAAATTGATGTCACTAATCACCTTAACAACTGGAAGCTGATTGAATCTTATATGATAACAGTAGGAGATACTTCTAAAAAAGAACCGGAGGAAAGCGTAGTGAACGAATTAGAAAACAAGTTTCACAATGACATGGTTAATATTTATCAATCAGCAAAGAAGTTAAAATATAATGCCGGATATTTTTGGCAGATGGTTTGTGAGAAAGGTGGACTCCAAACTGCCAAACATTTAATTCATACTGAACAGCCGTCCGAAGGGTTTTCAAAACTCTGGGAATTAAAACGCTTAGACCTTTCTGTTGAAGCGCACGTTATTAAGCCGGAGTACAATGAACTCTTTACTGATGCAGAGCGGCAAATTTGTTTGGCTCGGCTTGAAGAATACGGTTATACGCCTTAATATTTTTTTCATACAGTCTACACCTGTTGAGAAAGGGGTTAATCCGATGAAAACGGTTGTCTTAATTTCCTGCACTAAAAGCAAGCGCCAAGTAAATTCATGTACCGCGCGCTTGATGTATGATACCAGCGATTTATTCAGAAAATCTTTAGCTTATGCGGAGGTAATATCAAAAGACATTTTTGTTATTTCCGCGAAGTACGGTCTTGTTCCTTTGAATCAAGTCATAAATCATTATGACGAAACATTAAAGGGTAAACGGAAAGCAGAAAAAGACGCTTGGGGGCGCAGGGTTGCGGAGCAAATTTCCGAATTGTTCGACGTAAAAAATACCGAATTTGTAATCCTTTCCGGGAGAGATTATTACGCGCCGTTACAACCTTACCTTCCACATATAAAACTCCCGCTTGGCAACTTAACTCTTTTCAAAAGACCACCGGCGTTAGAGTTGCTGACAAAGGAGGCGAAGGAGGCAAAGCGCGTATGACAACGAACCTACATAGACTTTTTAACTCCATGCCTCGGTTCAAATGGGATATGATTGGCAGAGTTGCTTTTGACAATGGTATCTACATAATTTTTGAGGACGGAGAAACATATCACGGCACAGATAGGATTGTCCGTGTCGGAACGCATGACAGCGACGGAAGATTAAGGAAAAGGCTCAAAAATCATTTTATCAACGAAAATAAAGACGGGAGCATTTTCCGAAAGAATGTTGGGAAAGCAATCCTCAATAAAAACAACGACCCATATTTGAACATTTGGAATAAAAATTCCAGCAAAAAAAGCTCGATGATTGGTGTTAGTGGATATGATTCAGCATACCAAAAATCAATAGAAAAAACCGTAAGCCATTATATGCGCGAGCATTTTTCATTCGTATGCTTTCCTGTTTCAACTATGGCGGAGCGGCATCGTTTAGAAGAAGGAATTATTGCGTTGTTGAATGGTGCTACCGATTTTTGTGCAGGGTCGGCTTGGCTCGGAAACCATAGCCCCGAACGCGAGATTGTTCAAAGCGGTATGTGGTTGAAGCAAGGTCTTGATGGAGTACCACTTACAGAAAATGAATACAGAGATATAGTTGAGTATTGTTCAGCAATTTTCTAAAACGGGTGGTGAGCGTTTTGCCCTTCATCGACTGGAACGGTGACGGAAAAATTGACCCGGTGGACATCGGTATCAGCATCGCAACAGAATTAGATAACGAAGATGAAGAATTTGCGCCACCGCCCGAAGCAAAGCAAAAAACTGGGTGCGGATGTTTAACCGCAACATTGACTTTTATCGGTATCGCAACCGCCGTAATTTTTATGATTATAGGATGGGCGTAGACCATCCGCAGCAGCCAACTGTCCCGCGACACGCTAATATAGGTGTAAACGACACGGTAAAAGTGATGATATAGAGGCAGAGAACGACAAGGAGCAATCGGAACGACACAGACCCATCACGGAAACGACAAGAAAAAGTAGGATGAAGGCAGAGGGCAGAGAACGGATACTACCCCGAATCTGGGCGATAATAATACGGGCAACGCCGACGCCCGCAATAGCGCGGGCGAGCGGCGCGGCAAAAAGATATATAACATAGAAAACAGCATTGACCATATCAGAAGGGCGCTTCGTGAACGGGGCCATCACAAAAACGCAGGGAGTTTCTCAACCGTAGGTACTCGATACGCGCGTCGTGCCTGGCGTCATCGTTGTCAGCGGAAATCATCCTCGCGTAGGCATCGCGGGCCTCAAGCCTCCGCAGTTTAACATTCAAATCAAAAAGCAGGTCATAGAAATCGCAGCAGTTGGGGTGTGCCGAAAAGTCCAGGCATTCAAGCAGGGAAACGGTTTTTTCCAAGGTAGCGCGCGGGATCAAAACATTTTTATTCATAACAACAGTCCTTTCAAATACGGTCAGGCAAACGCCAGGCTGTTTGCGGCGGCCATAATGGTGTCAGTGTCGAGAGTTGGTTTTTCAAGCTGGGCGCCGAGCATGAGGGCTTCGTTCATGAGGTTGTCGAGGAGCCTGGGGCAGCCGCGGGCATAGCCGATGGCGGCGGCGACCGCGCCCTCGCCGAGGATGGACTCCGCAGCGCCGGCGACGCGCAGCTTGTGGAGCAGGTATTGTTCGGTCTCAGAATCCGAAAGCCCGGAGAATCCATAGTGGATAACGATGCGCTGGCGCAGGGCCTCGTGCACGGCTTTTTCCAAAGTGCGGTTGAGGTGCGGCTCGCCGGCGAGGACGAGGGTGAAGCAGTTGACCGAGTCGAAATCATGGTTCATGATCATTTTGAGGTCTTTCAATATCACGTCGGAAAGCTCGTGGGCCTCGTCGACCAGCAGCAGGAACGGCTTCTTTTTCTCTTTGAACAGATGATAGAGCCGGTCCTGGATGGCGCGGAACATTGCGGGCTTCCTGCCGGCCGCGTCAATGCCGAGCGCGGCGCAGAACAGGCGGTAAAACTCCATCGTGCTGACGGTGGAGAGGCAGACGTATGCGAACTCGTTGAGGTTCCGGTCGAGCGTCTTTGCGAAGCACCGCAGGGCGAAGGTCTTGCCGAACCCCGGCGCCGAGGTGAACACGCCGATGCCCCGCTTTTCATTGAGAAAGGACAGCCTGCCCGTCATCTCCTTGTGGTCCTTTGAGGGGAAGGCATCCTTCACGGAGAGCGACTGCTTGTCGAAAGGGTTCTTTGAGAGCCCGTAGTATTCCTTAAACACCGGCAGCCGCCCCCTTCGAATAGTCCACCGTGGGCCAGTCCTCGCGCTTCGCCCTGCTGTTCGCCTGTTTGTCCGTCCGCTTCAGCGGGAAATGCTTGCCGTTGTCGTAGATGTAGGCCTCGTCAATCCTGTCGGGGAGGAAACGGACCTCGACGGTCTGGCGGATGAACTGCATGGGCGCGTCGAACTGCGTGTTCTGCATGGACAGGGTAGCGTCGTTCTTGACTTTCCGGCTGATGCGGTTCATGAAGCATTCGTCAAGCCATTCCTGGGATTCAGGAACCCGGATTTTCCCGCGCGTGGCAAGGAAACGGCTCATCGGCGTTTCCTTGGTGGACGAGTTGACGGCCAAGTTGTGCGCGCGCACCGCCTCGGCAAGCTCCGCGTTGAACTCCTCGATGGAGCGTATCTGCCCCGTGTCGAGGCCGTGGAGCCAGCGGGACTTGACGACGCCGAAGAACCTTTCCACCTTTGCTTTCGCCGCGCCGTCCCTGATGGGGGCGTGTATCAGGACTGTGCCGATGCTTCCGCAGATGTACGGCAGCTGCGAGTTCTCATAAGAAGGCCCGTGGTCGACGTAAAGTTTTTGCGGGATCCCGTGAGTGGCGACGGCGTCTTTGAACACTTTCTGGAAATTGTAGGCGTCGTCGGCGAAGAAAAGCCTCGCGCCGACGACCATTCTGGAATAATCGTCGACGATAGCGATCAGGTACGTGCGCTGTTTCTTGCCGTTTTCGTCGGGGACATAAGGGAAGTAGCACGTGTCCGCCTGAAACATGGCTCCGAAATACGGCTCCTCAAAAGCCTTGCGGTCTTTCAGCGGACCGGAAGCGGCCGGGTTTTTAAGGTCATGCAGCTTGATATACCGCTGCACCGCCCTTACGGATACCGTCGCGGGGATGAAGCCGTCCTGGACAAGGCGGGCGTGTATCTGCACCGCGTTGAGCCTGGGGAACTTATCCTTGATCCCGTATATCTCGGAGATCGCCTCGTCCGAAAGGGTTTTGGTTCTGCCCTTGTCGGAACGCGCCCTCGGCATAAGTTCCTCCATGCCGCCGAACTTGTAGAGGTCGACCCATTTCGAGAGCGTGCCCGGCTTGTACTGGAACGCCGTCCCGTCCGGCCTGACGATTGGTTTCTCCGTGATCCGCCGGCAGTACGCCGCCACCGAGGCGTCGGGAAAAGTCCCCTGGATCACAGGGGCGATGAGGGCGAACCGGAAGTACGCCAATTCCCGGCCCATATCCTTGGTATTCCGTTTTTCCATCTGTTTTTGCCACCTTTTCTTTGATAGCTCCGACGTAAGCCGGGCAAAAACAGAGTATCAAAGCCACCGCTGAATTGGTATTCCGATGGTATTGCAAAGGCAAAAACAGTAGGCTGCCAGAAATTACGGCGGGCGGCACCGCGACGCTGGCGCGGATCGCCTTTGCATGAATGAGAAGCCGTATTTGCGGAAGAAACGCCGAAGGGTATCGGACAGATCGTTGGAATCCAGAAGCCCCAAAACATAGGAATGGGCGCGCTGTTTTTGGCTGAGGAGCGCGCCGAGCATAAGTTCTTTGTGCGAGGCGATGCGGCCCCTCCAGTCGTATATAGTGGAGACGGCGATGCCGAATTGCCCGCAGATTTTCTCGACGGTATCCGCCCTCTCGAAATACGCGATCAGGGCGGCTAGGACAAAGAGCAGGCTGTATCTGCCGTAAGGTATGATGATGTCCGGGAGAAGCGCATGTGAAGTTTCGCAGGAGGCGCAGAAAAAGAGTTTGGGCCTGACTTCCGAGTCGATGATCCGGCCGTCTTCGTAGGATGTCAAGCCTCTGCCGTAGTCGCCGTTTTCAACAAGTTTGCCGACCGCGCCGCATTTGGGGCATGGCTCCCCCGAGTGTCTGAACGCACCCGTTGCCTCCTGAAATTTCTGCCTGTCGGATAATTCTTTCAAAAAAGACTTGCAAAGCGCTGTGAATAATCTTATCATTTCATTGTTAGGTCGTCCCCTTCGGGACGGTCAGCGGATAAGAGAAAGAACGGTGCTGTCCAGGCGGGTGTTCTTTCTCTTTTTTACTTGTCCGGCTTATCTGATGCCGTCTTAATCGCCTTGCATAGTCTAATCGCTGTCCGCCAAAGCGTCAAGGCGCACTAACGCCCGCGTACACGCGGGCGAGGGACGAAGCCGTAAACGGCTTCGTGATGGCAGTTAAGGATGAGTGTATAATCTGCGACAAGAAAACACCGCGTCGTTAATTGCGACACGGCTCAGGATTGACGCTTTTTACTTAAAGAAATCTATCTGTCGCTAATGGGCGGTTTTCGGATACATTAGCCCGTCGCGGGACATTCAAGTCGTCCATGTATTTCTGATTTTCCATTGCGAAAACACGCATTAAGAGCAATCTATCCATTGAAACGACATAAGCGATATTTTCATCAATAGCGTCCTTCATGTAGAAATTATAATCC
>WRJE01000004.1 GCA_009782385.1 Oscillospiraceae bacterium
CACGGAGTGCAAGCTCGATTCGTTCTGCACGGAACTATTCTCGGGCATAGACAGGGACGCGGTCGATTTTATTGATAATTATGATAATACTATGAAAGAGCCTGTTTTACTGCCGACGTCGTTTCCGCATATACTCGTCGCCCCGACGCAGGGCGTCGCGGTCGGCATAGCGAGCCAGATTTGCTCGTTTAATTTAACAGAAGTCTGCGACAGCGCTATCCAGCTTCTAAAAAAAGAGAAAACGACGGTCCGCGATATTATGCAGATATTAAAAGCCCCGGATTTTTCGACGGGCGGGCAGTTGATTTATAACGAAGCCGCGCTTGAAGAAATATATAACACGGGCAGAGGCAGCGTTAAAGTCCGCGCGAGATATTCTTATGATAAATCGCAGAACTGCATAGATATTTATCAAATCCCGTACACCGCGACAATCGAAGCGATACAGGAAAAAATCGAGCAGCTCGTCAAAGACAATAAAATCAGAGAAATAAACGACGTGCGCGACGAAACTGATTTGGGCGGGCTTAAAATTACTATTGATTTGAAAAGGGGCGCGGAACCGGATAAAATCATGGCGAGATTATTCAAGCTTACGCCGCTCGAAGATAACTTCGCGTGTAATTTTAACGTATTAATCGCGGGAACTCCGCGTTTATTGGGCGTAAAAGATATTCTGACAGAATGGATTGCCTTTAGAATAGAGTGCGTCAAACGCGAGTTATATTTTGATTTGCAGAAGAAAAAAGACAAGCTGCATTTGTTAAACGGCTTGAAAAAAATATTGTTAAATATAGATAAAGCGATTAAAATAGTGCGCGAGACTAAGACAGAATCAGAAGTCGTGCCGAATCTCATGAGCGCGTTTAAAATCGACGAGGTTCAGGCTGATTATATCGCCGAAATAAAACTCAGGCACTTGAACCGCGAATATATTTTAGAGCGCACGAAAGAAATATCAGAGCTCGAGAAAGATATTAAAGAGTTAGGCGAGTCGCTTGAATCCCCGGACAAGCAGAAAAAGATTATAATTAAGCAATTAGAAAACGTGAAGAAAAAGTTCGGCAAGCAGAGAATGACGCAGATTATTTACGCGGACGAGAATGAAATAGAAGACGTAGTCGAAGAAATCGAGAATTATAACGTGCATCTGATTTTAACGAGAGACGGCTATTTTAAAAAAATCACGGCGCAGTCTCTAAGGGGCAACGACGAACAGAAATTAAAAGAAACCGACGAGATTATTTTAGAAAAAGAATCGCAGAATATCGACGAGATATTATTTTTCACGGACAAGGGGCAGGTTTATAAAGCGAGAATCTGCGAGTTTGAGAATACTAAAGCGTCGCTTCTCGGGGATTATATACCGGCGAAATTATCGTTTGAAGACGGCGAGAAAATAATCTGCGCGCATGTTACTTCAAGCGATTACACGGGCAATTTATTATTATTTTTTAAAAACGGCAAGACCGCGAAAATCCCGTTCAGCGTTTACATGACGAAACAGAACAGAAAAAAACTGACGGGCGCGTTTTCTATAAATTCGCCCGTGATTGCTATTTATCATGTGCCCGAGGGCGAGAACTGCGAGTTTTTGCTTTTATCTTCGGATAATAAAGCGTTAATCGTGAATTCTAAGATTATCCCGTTGAAATCAACAAGAACGACTATAGGCGTGGATACGATAAGTTTGCCGAAAGGACGCGAGTTGTCGTGCGTAATTAAAAATCCCGCGGCGTTATATCAAAACACGCAGCCCTACAGGAAAGCGAAAATTCCCGTGCGGGGCAGCGTGTTTACGCCCATAGATATAGAAGCGGACCAGATTTCTATGGATAGTATAATAGACGACGTTGATAATTGAGAAATCACTTAAATTTATTTTTATTCTTCGTCAGTTTGAGCGTAATCACGGCTGTCGCTATGCACGCAACTGCGGCGATTACTATGCCGATGATTTCGCGGTCGCCTGTTCCGGCTGCGATGTCCGGACCCTGTGCGCTCACTGAAACCGCGAAAATTATATTTAGTATGTATATTAATAAAATTGCAAAAATCCGTTTAATTATTTTCATGATTTATATACCCTGCACCTTTATGTTTTTAATCTCTTAAAACTATTATAACATATAAATGTTTTAATGTCAACAGTTTATTAACATTTTTTTATTGGGTATATTTGTAATATTTAGTCAGTTAAGAATCAGCCAGAGTATTTTCGCGGTTTCCGCGCGCGTTATCCCTCCTGAAGCGTTTAAATTATTATCTAACCATTTTGATTTGTCTATATATTTTGACGTGATTGACGCGGCGTTTGTCCTGCTTACTGATTTCTGCGGCCCGAACGCGTAAGTTCTGCCGTCTGCGCCCGGATATAATTTATTATATAATCCGGCTTTGTAACACGCTTTCACGCTGTTTAACGCGTAGTTTGGGATTTTATCAATGTCTGAAAACGGCAGTTTTACTCCGGAAACGTCCGAGTCTTTTATTTTTAGTTTTAAAGTCCTGACCATGAAAACCGCGAAATCAGAGTTATTAACTTCGGCTTTGGGCGAAAATTCTTTTTTCTGCGCATTATTCGCGGACGCCGCGACAGCGAACATTATGCCCGCTTCGTGCAAATCGTCCGCGTATTTAGCAGTTTGCGCGTCGTTATTTATATCGCTGAAATATATTGACTTTCCCAGAGAATTCGCGACGGTTTTATATATTAATTTATGCCCCGCGACATTCGGGTGGGGGTCTGTGTTAAACGTGAGAACCGAGGCGTTCAATACTTTTTTCGTTGATTTTTTAACTGCCGGCTGAACGTCGGCTATAATAAATTTATTTGACGCGCAGGTTTCTTTTATTATATTATTAATTTTATTTATATAAGTTTCGGCCGTATCATAAATGGGCTTGATAATTTTCTCGTAGTCTTTGTACGGATTATATACTGTTAAAAAAACGATTTTCGCGGTTTTGTTTTTCGCGAGAATCCCCGCGATTTTATCTATATCCGATTTAAATTTTTCGCAGGCTTTGTTTAAAGCTTTAATCATATCGTCGTATTCTTTCACGCCGGGTTTAAAATATTCTGATATATAAGCCGAGATTAATTTCGGGTCGATTTGCTGCTGCGGGTAGTCCCCCATGCTTTCCGTATCTATATCCGGCGATAAATCTTCGAACGCGTTTGCGAAATTATTCAGGCCTATATTTACAGTTATAACAGACGCCGCCTGAAGCGCGGACGATAAATTTTTATCGGGATTTGATAGCTGCTTTAATAAATCCGCGGAATCAGCCCCGTCAACTGCGAAATCCCGAAGCTCGTGCGATAAATTTTTCGCGAGCAGATTAGGATAACTGTCGTTTGATTTATTTTTCAAGCCGTAGCCGGCGGCGATAGAATCGCCGAGCGATAAATATATTTTCGCGCTGTCCGCCGCGACAGAATTAAAGGGCAAAACGCACGACAAGAGCGCGATAAGCAAAATAAGCGCGGTTAATTTTTTCATAGATTAACACCTCCGTTAATATTATAATATATATTGAGGCAATCTGTCAACACAAAAAATTTTTTTAAAAAAGGCTTGACAAAGCGGGGGGGGAGCTATAATATATAATGTGAGTAGCGCAACCCTATACTTTTGCATTAAATTTAAACAAATAAATAAAGTTTTAGAAAAAACTATAAAAGCGATAAATGGGCAATAATAACGTGTGAGCGTTGAGTTTTATGAAGCGTGTTTGTGCTTATTGCAGGGTATCGACAGAGCAAGACGACCAGTTAAACAGCTTAGAGAATCAAAAAAGGTATTTTGAGCAATATATCAGCAATAATCTTGAATGGCAGTTTTGCGGGCTGTATGTTGACGAGGGTATATCAGGTACGAACGTCAATAAGCGTGCAGGGTTTCAGAAAATGGTACAGGACGCGGAAACACAAAAGTTTGACCTTGTGCTAACCAAAGAAATAAGCAGATTTGCCCGTAACACCTTAGACAGTATTTTCTATACCAGAAAACTAAAATCACTGGGCATAGGCATAGTTTTTATGAACGACAACATAAACACATTAGAGCCTGACGCAGAATTGAGATTAACAATTATGTCCAGTATAGCACAGGAAGAAAGCCGTAAAACCTCCGATCGTGTACGGTGGGGACAGAAACGGCAAATGGAAAAAGGCGTTGTATTTGGGAAAGGTGTTTACGGCTATCACTTAAATAACGGTATGCTTTCTATTAACGAAGATGAAGCTAAGATAGTCAGACTGATATTCAAACTCTATCTTGATGAAGGTATGGGCGTATATGTTCTTTGTAAAGAACTTGAAAATAGGGGTATTCGCTCGCCTAGTGGTGATATGCGATGGAAAGACGCTAGTATACTGCGAATGTTACGCAATGAAAAATACTGTGGGACACTAAAGCAAAAGAAAGAAATCACGACCGATTATTTAAGTCACAAAAGAAAACTCAACGAGGGTGAGGAAGATTTTGTTATCATCGAAAATAGCCATACTCCCATAATTGATAAACAGACTTTTGACAGAGTACAACAGGAGTTAATAAGAAGACGCACTAAGCAAATTGAAAAGGGCAGACATTCTAACCGTTATGTATGGTCGGGCAAAGTGGAATGTTTTCATTGCAAATCGAAGTTTAGACGCAAAGTAAACAATATGAACTCGCCATATCCTCAAACTGTATGGCAGTGTGGCGAAGCTAAAAAATACGGTAGTAAAAAAATCAACGCCAACGGTCAGATTGCAGGTTGTGACTGTAAGCAAATCCATGAGCTGATATTACAGGCTAGTTTTATGACTGCTTTAGATACGGTGCTAAAAAACAAAGAAAGTGTTTTAGAGAGGCTAAAAGATGTTATACATGGCACATTATCAGAAATAGGGGACTGTGCCGAAGAAACACGGGAAATTGAACGGGATATTGCACGGATAAACGGGCGGAAAGTAAAGCTGATGGAACTGTTTTCAGGTGAAGCAATCACCAGAGCCGAGTTTAACAGTGTAAACGACCAGTACAACAAACAACTGGAAACCGTTTTTAAGCGTCAAGCTAAAGTCAATGAAACCATTGATAAAGCAGGAGATTTGAAAGAACGGCTTGCGAATATTGACACTTTATTATATAGCCTTTTCACTAACGCAGTATCCGAAGAAGATTTTATTTTCAGTGAAAAAGTGTGTAATGAGACATTGCATAAAGTGGTAGTTGAGAGCAGGGACAAGGTTAGTTTCTATTTGAAAGGTTGCGAAAACAATGAACCTTTTTTTATACCCCTTTCCCTAACGAAGTGGGGACTGCGTTAGCTATGGCAAAATCCTCGCGGTTCACGTAGTCGATAAGCGTCAGCCCGTTGTCATGCGCCTGCTCGAGCAGCCATAGCGGGATACGCCCGCCAATGCCTATTTGGTCGCCGCGCATAACATTTACTATTTCATTGGGACTAAAGGCTTCGCCGATGATATTGACCGCACCCGCTTTCGTCAGCATAGGCAGCGGCCAGATGACGCACTCTGCCCGCGCCACGGCATCTTCGATACTGTTTGCGGAGTTCTGCCCGATTCCCCAAGTGTATACCTTGTGACCGTCCTGCAAAAGCAGGCGCGTCAGCCGCGCTTGCCGTTCATCGCCGCCGATAACTGTATAAATCAAAAAAAGCCCTCCCCATAGATACAACGCACAGATAACAGATTACAGATAACAGATAGCCCTGCACACTGTTATCTGTTCACTGAAACGGTTCTACCACATTGTATTCGGGGAGGGGGGTTATTGTGAGGATAATGTATCGACTACTTTAAGCAGCTCATCAATATTGACTTCATTGTTAAAATAAAAACAAATACAAAGAGTGGTCTCTTGGCTGTTTTCGATGTTAGCTGTAATGTCAGAAACTCTCATTTCATCGTTATATATATCACAAAGATAATCTTCTTCTCCATAAATCTCAAACCTATATTCGCTTGCTATTTGGTGATAATCCATACGGAGAGCTTTTTCTTTTGACAGTTTAATTTCAAGCCAGACGCAATCAATATCAATTCCTATATCCCCGATACCATTCAACGAGATAACAGGAATTGGAAAAGTTTCTGTTACAAAAACTCCGTTATGCTTTACGGAATGGTTGTTGAAAAAACCGCTTTTTATCTGAATCCCCGATTTTTTCAAGGCTTTGCGTATTTCGTCATATTTCGCGCAAATCGGAGCGTATATCTCATTAAGATAATTCAATACTTCCATGTTCATTTTATTACCTCCATCGGCAAACAATCCTCGCAGGTGACAATATCAACACCTAAAATAGGTCTGAATGAGTGCCTGTGCGTGAAGCGGTTAATATCAGCTTTTTCCCGTCAATTAAGTAAATGAGAAGCCAGTCCGACTGAATGTGACATTCTCGAAACCCGTTATAATCTCCGGTCAGCTCATGGTCACGGTGCTTCGGGGCAAGCGGCTTTTGCTCGCGGAGCGTTTGAATGATTTCGTCAAGCAGTTCAATTTTAAGACCGCGTTTTTTACATAGGTTGCGGTCTTTTCTATATTTTTTAGTTGTATGGAGAAATAACATTATTACGCATACTCCGCATCATACTCGGCATCTAACTCCGCATTGAGTTCGGTAACGGAGTTATAACCTTTAGATTGAATCTTGCCGCTTGCAATATCCCGCGCTTCTTTCATGGCGGCTAATGTTTCTTCGTTGTATTTTGGTAAAGTTATGTCGAAAGGCAAGCCGCCGACAATCATAGATTTGTGTAGAAAAATATTTACCGCGTCCGCTACGGTAAGTCCAAAATGAGAAAAGATTCCGTCAACGGTTGATTTAACTTCGGGTTCAACCCTAATATTTATACTTGCAGTTTTAGCCATATCAATCACGTATAATAGAATCAACCCAAGATTTGGGGGTGGTTCTATTATTTTCCCCTTTCATAAAATTTGGTTATATCAGCGGGATTAGCTGCCCGACAGATATAATAGATGTGGCGCTGCGGATTTGTACATCTTAATCTACGGCTTTGACTGTTTCGGGGTGACTCAAACCGCAGACACCTGTCTAAATTGGTAATCAGTTGGTTAACGCATTGACGTTTTATATGCGTGAGTACATGGCAGGTGTTCTGCGGCAAACCGTGCCGCGCCGAATACTATTTTTTGGAGGTCTGCCAATGAATAACGTAGGAATCGACATCTCAAAGTACAAACATGACTGCTTCATCGTCACCGACTTCGGTGAGGTTTTGAACGAAGGTTTTTCCTTCGAGAACAACGCCAAAGGTTTTTCCATGTTGCTGGACGAGCTGCTCAAAAGCGACAAAGAAAACCTCAGAATTGGCTTTGAATCAACGGGAAACTACAGCATCAACCTCAAATTGTTTCTTGAGAAAAACGGGTATTCCTTCATGGAAATTAACCCGGTTCTCGTTAAAGAACATATCAAAAGCCAATCTTTGCGCCGTACCACAACGGACAAGCTCTCTGCAATGGCGATTGCAAACTATTTAATCTCAAAGGAGTATTTGCCCCATCTGAAATCCTTTTACCACACCTTTTCACTCAAACAGCTAACGAGGCTCAGGAGCGACCTTGTACACCAACGCAGCCGGTATCTCGTTCAGCTCACAAACGTATTAGATTGCGTCTTCCCTGAGTTTAAGCCGTTTTTTGACGGGAAGTTCTCGGCAACCGCTCTGTTCATATTGACAAATTATCCTTCTCCTGAAAAAATCGCCAACATGAACGTGAAATCCTTTGATATTCTTCGCCGCAAATCCCGCGGCAAGTTTTCAATGGATAAGTTTGTCATGCTCAAACACTTAGCCAAGAACACGGTGGGGATGTATACTGATTTCTATGGGATTCAGATGGATGCTCTTTTGGACATTTACTACCAAATCGACTGCAAGCTCTCTGAGGTTGACGCTGAAATCACCAAAATCATTACTGAAATTAATCCGCCTACGCTCTCAATAAAAGGGGTCGGCGAGGTGTCGGCCGCTGTAATCGTCTCGGAGTTCGGTGACTTTTCCCGCTTTCCAAATCCGGGCAAAATGCTTGCCTTTGCCGGACTTGAACCCGGTTATTTCCAGTCCGGCATCGCCGAACATAACGGGCGTATGGTTAAACATGGTTCAGCGCATCTGCGCTGTGCTATCCTGAACTGCTGTCGGGCGTTGCGTCTTCACAACGAGGTCTTCGCAGCCTATTACTTAAAGAAAATCGGCGAGGGCAAGGAACACGGGGTTGCCGTGAGCCATATGGCCAAAAAGCTAATTCGCCTGATTTTCACTCTTGAAACCAAGGGCGAGAGGTTTGACCCGGCTAAACTGAGATAGTTTGACTTCTCTTCAAAATCGCCCTTTCACATGGGCTTGTTTGTTATACCGTTTTTCAGCTTGTGAATTTTATTTCAAAAAAGACTTGACTTCTAATAGTTGGTCACCCCACTTACAGTATACACCATTTTAGAATCAAATACAACACAAACAATCCCCGCAGGTGACAATATCAACACCCGTGCCAAGTATGTCCGTGACAACCACATCACCCGCAAGAATCGGCGGATTGATATGAGTGCGGCGCAGCACTTGCATACACGGCAGCAGCATTGCTTTAGGCAGCGGGAACGCCGATTTTACAGGCACGGGCATACCGTTCCCCGCAACGGCAACCGTTGTTGTGAGCATACGGCGCGGGTCGAACAGCTCCGATTGCGCGTATGTCTCGCCGCGCTTGCAGGCATTGCCCGTCAGCTTGCTTATCTCCCCACCGTTAACGTCCGCGTTCATGCGGCAGCCCATGGGACACGAAATACACGTTATCTCTTTCATCAGTCAAAATCCTGTTCCGGCAGCTCAACAGCCACCGTTATTTGTGACGGCGCGTGTTTAAGGTTAACTGTCACTCTCTGCATTTCACCCGGGGTGACTATTTGCGCGCGTTTTGAATAGACACGCTCCGCGTCCGCGTATACAACGATATTAGCCTTGCGGTAGACATCTGTCGGGCGGAAGTACAGTATATGCTCGCCGCTCCCGCAAATAAACTGCGGCACGGCATACCTCACGCGGTTTCCCGCGCGGACGACCGCGCGTTCGCCGCCGTAAGGCTCTCCCTTGACATAACGCGCCGCTCCCGCTCCCGCGCGGAACGCCTCTTCCGTGACAAAGTCAACCAAATCGTGGACGTGGACGGCGTTGCCGCAGGCGAAAACACCCTCGCGCAATGTTCGCATATGCTCATCGACTATCGGCCCGCCCGTTGAGTTGTCAAGTATGACCCCGGCAGACTTTGACAGCTCGTTTTCGGGTATCAGTCCCACAGACAGAAGTATCGTGTCACACTCCACAAAGAACTCAGTGTCAGGAATCGGCTGCCTGTGTTCGTCCACTTGCGCGGCGGTAACGCCCTCAACGCGCTGTGTGCCGTGTATGCGCGTAATTGTGTGGTTAAATTTCAGGGGGATGTCGAAGTCCTCGACACACTGCACGATATTGCGCGTCAGTCCGCTGCTGTACGGCATGATTTCGCATATGAGCTTAACTTCCGCGCCCTCGAGCGTAAGCCGCCGCGCCATGATAAGCCCGATGTCGCCCGACCCGAGTATGACGGCTTTCCGCCCCGGCAAGTAACCCTCGATGTTTACAAGCCGCTGTGCCGCTCCCGCTGTAAATATACCCGCAGGGCGCGTACCGGGTATCAAGAGCGCACCGCGCGTGCGTTCGCGGCAACCCATCGCCAGCACGACCGCTTTAGCGTCAATTTCCATTGTGCCGTGCTTGGGACTGATGACCGTCAGCGTCCGTTCGGGTGTCATGTCCAGTACCATTGTGTCGGTTAAGACCTCTATTCCCAAAGCATTGACCTGTTTTATAAAACGCAGGGCGTACTCCGGCCCCGTGAGTTCTTCTTCAAAGTGGTGCAACCCGAACCCGTTGTGTATGCACTGCGGCAGGATTCCGCCGAGCCTCTCGCCGCGCTCGATGATTAAAACACCGTCAACGCCGTTCTCTTTCGCGGCTATTGCCGCCGCCATGCCCGCCGGCCCGCCGCCTATAATTACGATATTACGTTTCATCTTATTTTGACCTCCGCAACGAACGACGCGCCGCCGGACTTTGTGACCTCGTTGAGTTCAACTCCGGTTTCCCTAGCTATTATTTCAAGTATGCGCGTCAGGCAAAAGCCGCCCTGACAACGCCCCATACCCGCGCGGACGCGGCGTTTCACGCCGTCAACGGTTGTCGCGGGTATGATTCCGCGTACAGCCGCGATAATTTCACCCTCCGTGACATTTTCACAGCGGCAGACCACACGCCCGTAATGCGGCAGTTCGCCGGACTTGGGTATTCCTTTGCGGATAGGTTCAAAGTTCCCGCGCGTGACTGCAAATCTCGCGTCTTTTTCGCCGAGCAGCTCACGCGCGTAGAGCGCGATTGCGGGCGCGGCGGTCAGCCCGGGCGAGCATATGCCCATTATGTCCAGCCATTTTTCAGCCGCTTCTTCTATAACAAAATCATCCCCGACAATAGCGCGTATGCCTGAAAACGAGTTGATTATATCCCGCTGAGGTACATCCCTGATACTTCTCCGCGCGGATTTCAGCAGCTCGCTCTGACCCTCGCGGGTAGTCGCGGTGTCGTAAGACGTATCCAGAGCTGTTGGACCGATGAGGATGTTGCCGTCAACGGTCGGCGTTACCAGAACGCCCTTACCCATTTTTCCGGGAGTTTGGAAAATCGTATGCTTAACCAAGTCCGCGCGGCTCTTATCCAAAAGGCAGTATTCACCGCGCCGCAGTATTTGCTCCCTCTTCACGCCGCCCGCCATTACGGACAGAGCGGGTGCGCCCGCTCCGGCGGCATTGATTACATAGTCCGCCGTTATTTTATAGCTTCCGACCGTCAGCGTCCACGTATCGTCTGTGCGTTCAACCGCTCTGACGGCATGACCGAGCAGAAAATCCGCGCCGTTACGCGCGGCGTTTTCGCAAAGCGCGACGGTGAGCGTCATAGGGTCAACGATGCCCGCGCTTGGGGCGTGTAACACCCATTCAACGTCATCCGAAAGGTTCGTCTCTGGACATTTATCGCGCGGCAGAATTTCCAAGCCGCCAACGCCGTTTTTAATTCCGCGTTCGCGCAAGTCCTCCAAGTGCCGCCTGTCTTCCTCTGAAAACCCCAGTACAAGAGAGCCGTTCCGCTTAAACGGCACACTTAGCTCCGAACACATCCGCTCGTATAGCTCGTTTCCCCTGACGTTCAGTTTTGCCATAAGAGTACCGTTTTTCGCGTCAAATCCGGCATGGACTATGCCTGAGTTGGCCTTAGACGCGCCGCAGCCGACATCGCATTCGCGTTCAATTACGCAAACGCTGAGTTCCGTGCGGGTGAGTTCGCGGGCGACAGCCCCGCCGACAACGCCCGCGCCGATTATGGCTATATCGTAATGTTTGCCCATCCTTTTGCCCTTTCAACTGCTCTGCGCCAATTATCAAGCCCCGTCACGTTAAATCCGCCGGGGTTAAATATCTCCGCGCCCTCGCCTGTAACCTCCGCGCCGCAAATCCCGGCGGTAATTCCCGCAAGCATTGCCGCGCCTTTCGCCGTTGTCTCAATGTCGCGCGGACGCGACACCGAAACGCCGCATATGTCGGCCTGAAATTGCAGTAACGGATCGCTTACAGCCGCGCCGCCGTCAACTTTCAGCACGGAGAGCGGGATACCGCTGTCTTCCTCCATACATTCCAAAACGTCATAGACCTGATACGCAATCGCCTCAAGCGCGGCGCGGCAGATATGCGCTTTGGTGACACCGCGCGTCAGCCCCGTTATTATGCCCCGCGCGTCCATATCCCAATACGGTGCGCCCAGTCCGACAAAGGCGGGGACGATAAACGCGCCGCCGCTGTCCGCGACAGTTTCGGCAAGCCTGTCACATTCGGGCGCGGTTGAAATAAGTCCCAGTTCATCGCGCAGCCACTGTATCAACGCGCCGCCGATAAAAACACTGCCCTCGAGAGCGTAGGTCGTCTTGCCGCCGAGCGTCCACGCAACGGTCGTTAACATCCCGTGTTTGGATTCAATCGGCGTATCGCCCGTATTTTGCAGTAAGAAACAGCCTGTGCCGTATGTATTCTTCACTTGTCCCGCGGTGTGGCAGCCCTGCCCGAAAAGAGCCGCGTGTTGGTCGCCCATTGCCGCCGCTATAGGTATGCTCGCGCCGCCGAGTTTGCATTTGCCGTAAACTTCTCCCGAATCGCGTACTTCCGGCAGCATTTTCATCGGGATACCTAAAAGCTCCGTCAGCTCCGCGTCCCACCCAAGCGTATGTATATTGAACAGCATTGTGCGCGAGGCGTTTGTCGTGTCGGTTATGTGCGCCGCGCCATTGGTCAGCTTCCATATCAGCCATGTGTCTATTGTTCCCGCGAGCAAGTCGCCGCGTTCGGCGGCGGCTCGCGCACCGTCCACGTTGTCAAGCAGCCACTTTATTTTTGTGCCGGAAAAATAAGCGTCAAGCACAAGCCCTGTCTTTGAGCGTATCATATCCCTGTGCGGCTCTAAGCTCTTGCAGATGTCCGCCGTGCGGCGGCACTGCCACACAACGGCGTTGTGAATGGGTTTTCCGGTGTTCTTATCCCAGACAACCACTGTTTCGCGCTGATTGGTAATGCCAACGGCGGCGACATCGCCCGCCGAAACGCCGCTTTTGATTAACGCTTCGTTCGCGGCGGCGAGCTGTGTCTCGTAAATTTCCATAGGGTCATGCTCGACCCAGCCGGGGCGCGGGTAATGCTGCGTCAGAGCGCGGGAAGCGTGAGCGAGCCTGTTCATGCCCGCGTCGTATACGATGGCGCGGGATGAAGTCGTCCCCTGATCAAGTGATAGGATGTACGGCATAGTTACCTCCTACTTATAGTTCAAAATTTGCACACTGTCCGCCGCCGTTCCGAGAATTGATGAGATAACCGCGTTCGACACCAAGAAACCCTTAGGTGTGAGCCGCCATCGGTCGCCTGTACGCAGAGTGATTCCGTGTTCCTCAAAGCGTTTAAGGCTTGTCTCAATACTGTCAAAAGACGCGCGGAACATTCTCGAATATTCGTTTGAGCTGACACCCGTATCCGTCCTAAGATTGAGCATCAAGTATTCTCCGGCGCGTTCTATTTCGGGAATTATCTCACTTTGCGCGATAACCTCGTTATCGCCGGAAATGCCTTCAATATACCCTTTAATGCTTTTGACATAGCTGAAACGCCGCCCGTCAAAGTCCGAGTGCGCCGCCGGCCCGAAGCCCATATACGGTTGGAGCGTCCAGTATTTCATGTTGTGCCGTGATTCGCGCGAGGGTTTTGCGAAGTTCGACACCTCATAGTGCCGAAATCCCGCTTGTACAAGCAGTTCATCCGCCAAAAGGTACATATCCGCCTGCAAATCGTCATCGGGCAGGGACGGATTTTTCGCGTATAAGGGTGTGTATTCCTCAAGTTTTAAGCCGTAGCATGAGATATGCTCCGGCTGCCATTTTATAATGCTCTCAAGCGTTCCGCGCCATTCTTCGAGCGTATGACCCGGCAGACCGTAGAGCAAATCCACAGATATGTTTTCAAAGCCCGCCGTCCGCGCGTCTAAAAACGCGCTCGCCGCCTGTTCGGAGGTGTGTGCCCGCCCCAGTTCCAAGAGCCGCGTGCCGTCTAGCGTCTGCACACCGATTGACAGGCGGTTAAAGCCCGCGCGGAATAGTTTTTTCAGCAGTTTTTTATCAACTGTGCCGGGATTGACCTCCGCCGTTATCTCCGGATTTTTAGATAGATTGAACGCGCTGCCGCAAGCCTTATAAATCGCGGCAAGCCGCTTCACGCCCAACAGTGACGGCGTGCCGCCGCCGAAATAGACGGTGTCAACGGTGTATTTTCCGCAAAATCTGCCCGCCTCTTTTATGTGGGCAATTACGGCTTTAACATATGCGTCCATCTGCGCGGGAGTTCCGGCAATGGAATAAAAGTCGCAGTATTCGCATTTTTGAAGGCAAAAGGGTACATGGATATACAAACCGAGCGTGTTTTGCATCGTATCACCTGCCTATAATTAGTAGGGACGAACCGCGTTCGTCCGTTTTACAAGTCAGCCGCCCCATTTAAGGTAAAATGAAACGGCGTACAGAAAACGGATAAAAAAACTTGACACGGAGTTTAACCAATGGTATTATTATGGCAGAAAGGGCAATACCAAACGGTCTTTGTCCGAAATAGGTCTAATGTTACAATAAGTAACCGCCTACCGGGCTATGGAGGGCGGTTACTTTGTTTTTATTGCGCGAATGAGGCTTGCCAGAGCTTGAATTAATTTCCGCAGCTCTATAAGTACACCCATCGGCTCACCCCCTTTCGGGGGACAAAGACCGCCAACATTGCCCCGTAAACGGCGTTGCCGCCGCTTACCTGCCATATTGTTAAGATACCACAAATCTAAAACTGTGTCAAATTATAGTCGATATGACGGTAATTCGCCCTTGCCGAACCCTGTAATAATTGATATAATCGTCAAGAGGGAGGGGAAACACCCTATGTACAAAGTCGCCATTTGCGAAGATGAGCAAGTTTTTTCCAACGCGCAGGAGAAAGCCTGCCGCTCTGTTTTGGAGAAATTGAATATAGAGCATCAAATAGAATTGTACGCGAGCGGTGAGGAGTTTCTCTCTGCCGGACAGAAAGAACGGTATGACCTTATCCTGCTGGACATCATCATGGGCGGCATGAGCGGTATGGAACTGGCAAAAGTCATCCGCGAATCAGACCGTGAAGCCGTTATCATCTTTATAACGTCAAGCCGGGAATATGTCTTTGAGGGTTACGATGTAAACGCGCTCCACTATCTGATAAAGCCTGTAGATGTTAACATCTTGGAGCGGCTGATTCGGGAATCTTATACCGAGAAATTCCAAGACAGCTTCTTTGTATTCAAGACGGGCGGGTTGAATCAGCGCACAGCGGTCAAAGACATCGTATCGCTGGAAACGGTCGGTCGGAAGGTGGAGGTTACGCTAAAAGACGGTACGCTGCAATATTCCGGCAAGCTGACAGAGTTACTGGAAAAGCTGCCAAAGGGACGTTTTGTCCGCTGTCATCAGGCGTTTGCCGTCAACATTGAGAACATAAGGGAGCTTACGCGATTTGAGGCTATAACCCATAACGGGAAAAAGATACCGATTAGCCGTACATTTCAAAGCGATATAAAGAAAGCGTTTCTAAGACAGATGGGAGGGAGATAAAAAGATGAAAAAATTCATGCCCCCATTGTGGTATATTCTGATTGTGTCCGGCGTTTTTGCCGCGCTTGTCTATTTTTGCATGATACGCTGGCATATACAACTGTCAAACGGCATACCTCTTGACCCGAATCTCTTCCAAGTCACGAATATGGGTGAAAAAGCTCCGGGTATTATGCCTTATGTTTTGGAATGGAATGCGTTTAACATAGCGGGATTATTGATTTGCTTGGTCTTGGGGAGTATATGCCTGATTCTGGGCGTTATCCGCGCTTTGAACAAACTGAGCTGCAAGCATATTTTTTTAATCGCGCTTTTCTCTTTGCTCTTCTCCATTGATAAGCTGTCCGTGTCTGATTTTGCGCTCAGAACGTTAAGTGCGGAATTTTTGTTCTATGTTACAAGAGTTACATATATATTCTATCCCATCGCGTTGTTTACGCACTTATACTATTATTTGCGGCACTCCGCGCGAAAGTGGATGTCTCCGCTTATTATTATGCTCGTTGTGTATGCGGTTGCCTCATGGGTGATGTATCTCGGGTTTGGGCTGCCGCTCAGTGTGCCTAATATGTTCTATACATATGTATCTGCGGCTTGCTCGGTCATATTCTTGGGCGTTGGTTCATTTGCTGCCGAATCAAAAGCCGCCGCGCGTTATATCCGCACCATTTCCGCCGCGTGGATTTGTTGGTTAGTATATATGGTTGTTAAAAGCGCGGCAGGTATCCAAACCGTTTGGGCTAACGAGTATATGGTTGCGATTACCGTCAGTGTTGCGTTCATGTTATCTTATGTGCTGCTTGTAAATACCCTCGAATTGGAAAATTACAAGACAGAAGCTAGATTGTTGGAACTTAGAAACGGGCTGCTCGTGGAAAACTATCAAACCCTCGAAGCCTATATGTCTCAAATCGCGCAGATGAAGCATGAAATGCGCCATCATCTGCTCGCTATGAAAATCTTGACGGATGACTGCAAACACGAACAGCTCGCCGCGTATCTGACTGATATTCAAGACAGTTATACTGAAGCTCCGGAAATTGTAATTTGCGGTCATCGTATGATACAGTCGGTACTCGGACACGCGGCTCAACGAGCCGGACAAATGGGTTTTGAGATTAGTTTTGACATCTCCCCTCTGCCGCCTCTTACCATAACCGATACGGATACCGTCAGCCTTCTAATGAACCTGATAAATAACGCTTTGGAGAGCTGTGAAAAAATGCAATCCCCGGAAAAAAGATGGATTACCGTTGCGGCTAAACCCCGCGCGCCGTATCTTTATATTTCTGTAAAAAACAGTTCCGGCGGCGATGTGAGGGTGAAAAACGGTCGGTATATCAGCACAAAGGAAGACCCGTTTTTTCACGGTCACGGATTGACCGTTGTACACGGCATTGCGAAAAAGTATAACGGATTTGCCGAGTTTGAGCATACGGAAGATTCGTTTTGCGCGGAGGTCGCGCTGCGTGTGATATAAGTAATACCGAATAAATTCATGTAGGGTCGGGCTTCCATGCCCGACCGTTTTGTATGTTTATCGACAATCCGGCGGCGCGTCCGGGAAGCCGCGCCCTACTATGCCCGACCGTTTTGTATGTATATCGGTAGGGAACGCCGCCATCGGCGTTCCGCGCCTATTTTGTGTCAGTTATGTCGGTTTTCGTGTCAACTGCGTCAGACTACTTGAATGTAGTTAATCCTGTTCGTATACTGGGTGCAGGTAACATAATTACTTTTAGGAGGAATCTGACTATGAAAAACAAGAAAATCATATCCCTGCTCCTCGCTCTTATATTCGCGTTGGGAATTATCCCCGCGTTTGCCCCTCCCGCAACGGCGGCGAGCGGCGGCACAACCATTGACATGGCGGATACCAACCCGCCGTCTAGCGGCACAGGTTGGACATATGCAAGCAATTCCTACACCATACTAGACGGCGCGAATGTGATTGTCACCGGAAGCAACGGCGGAAGCCAACGGTATGTTGCGGTCGCGATGGGCGCAACGGTAACCGTCACGCTGGACAATGCGTCCATTATTAATACAAGTTCTTACTTTTGCCCATTTGCGTCACTGAATAATACAAATGTAACGCTTAATCTCAAAGGAAATAACATCCTCACGGCGGGGCTTGCCGTTCCGGGACTATGGGCCGCGGAAGGTTCTTCGCTTACCATTAACGGTCCGGGCAGTCTGACCGCAACCGGCGGCGATGGCGGCGCGGGCATAGGCGCGGACGAGGGATTTGCCAACGGTAATATAACCATAAACAGCGGCACGGTGGAAGCCATAGCGGGCGGCTCGGGCAACTCGGCGGCTATCGGCAGAGGTCACGATGATGGTGGTGGTGTCTACATCTTCAACGAAATGGGCGTGATTAACATCGTCAGCGGATTTAACTATTTTACAAACACGACAAACAGCGAGGACGGCGCAGCAGCTTCCGATTCGTTTGTTTGGAGTGATACATACAGATATATTAAAATAGTACCTCACAATCCGGTAATAAGCGTCAATACACAGCCCGCCGCCGCGACAAACCTCACGGCGGGAAGCATATCCGGCTCATTGTCCGTGACGGCAAGCGCAACGCTTGGCGCGGAATTGAGTTATCAGTGGTACTCTAACACAAGCGCAAGCAATACGGGCGGCACGGCTGTCAGCGGCGCAACGGGCGCGAGCTTTACGATACCGACAGCCTTAACGGAGGGAACTTATTATTACTACTGTGTAGTGAGCGGATTGGTAAGCGCAACGGGCGGCGCGGCTTCCGTTGCGTCTAACACGGCAACGGTGACTGTTGAGGAAAGCTCCGAACCGGAGCCTTCTCCAGAACCGGAATCCGAACCTAGCCCCGAACCGGAACCCGAACCCGAACCGGGCGATGATTCTCAAAACAGCGGCACAATCAGCCTAACCGATTCCTCCGCGCCGCATATCAACCTCGCGGCGGAAACAATATCTTTACCGTTCACCGTTGCGGCATACAGTATAGACGGCGGCAAGAAATGGAAAAAAGGCGAACTGCCCACAGACACCAAATGGTACAAACTGTTCGATAACAAAAAAGGCTTGGAACTGTGGGTAACAAACGCTTGGAACGATAAAGACATAAAAGAAGATAAAAAGGTCGTGGAAAAGAAAGGCGTTCCATCCGGCGCGACTATTATCAAATTCCCCAAAATAGACGGACGACCGAAAGCAAATCAAGAAAAAGTCGCGCCTTGGTACGGAACGGGAACTGAAACATCATTTGTACTGAGTAAAAAGGGTAAAACCTTCTCTACTCCAACGAGTGTTTATGAGTACGCTGAAACTTCAGATGGGAAAACCGCAAGCGGCGCGTGGGCAATCTTCAAAGACGGCTTGTCCATACCCGATTCCGGAAAAGTCACATGGCTGTTCCGTTCACCGCCAACAGTAGAAGGAAGTAAATATACACCCGGAAGCAAAGCCTTTAAGTTAAACGCCGTGGCATATGTCAAAACACCGAACTACAAAGCTCCAACCGAAGCGAAAGCGGGTAAACCAACTCTGCTAAAACTGAAAAAGGGTGACTTCTGCTTGGTGATGATTGACGGGGAAGTTAAGATATTCGGGTCGGCGACTGCCAAAACGGACATAAAGATTGTAGGGGGAACTCCGGGGGCGAACGAGATACCTAGCGGCACTTCGGTAAGCATTTGGAAAGCGGCGACAGGTAAGAAACCGCGTTCATCGGCACAGGAACTGACTATGCCGACAATAACGCCGCCGACATAGGTGTTGACAACGCTCGCAGCCCTCTTTATAATGGAAATAGGAATATTTTCTTATAGAGGGGGATGCTTTATGTTATCATTAAGGCAAGACGCAAAGTACGCGCTTATCATTCCCACCAGTATCGGTGTGCGTATTCAGCCGCTTAACGGCGTGCCTGTGCATACAAGCGATACTTTTTCCATGCACGTTACAAGCGCGGAATCCAATGTCGCGAGCGTTGCCTCGTACCTTGGACTTCCGGTCAAGATTTTGACCGCGTTTGTAAAAGACAGCCCGATATCGGCACTCATAAAGAGTAATCTCCGCAGCCGAGGAATGGATTATGAGGGCAGGGATGTTGAGCAGGGCGGTCCGTGGGGTTACAGGCATCAGTTTAATATAGCCGACAGCGGATTCGGCGTGCGCGGGCCGCGCGTACATAACGACCGTGCGGGTGAAGTAGGGCGTACTCTGAATGTGCGCGATTTTGACCTAGAGCGCATATTCGGGAGCGAGGGCGCGCAAATTCTTCATCTGTCGGGGCTTATTGCCGCGCTGTCGCCTGAAACGGGCGAGTTTTGCATAGAGCTTGCCAAAGCGGCAAAGAAGCACGGCACGTTGATATCGTTCGACTTGAACCATCGCGCTTCATTTTGGAAAAACCGCGAGGGTGAGCTTGGCGAGTTGTTCGGGCGAATAGCGTCCTTGACAGATATACTTATCGGGAATGAAGAAGATTTTCAGTTGGCTCTCGGTATATCCGGGCCGGAAACGGGCGCGGGAATCGCCGGAAAAACCGACAGCTTTAAGGCGATGATCGGCGAAGTGAAGAAAGCGTATCCGGACACTTCGGTCTTCGCCAATACTTTGCGGCAAGTGATAAGCGCGAATCGGCATTTATGGGGTGCGCTCATGCTTGAGGGCGATAACTGGCACACCGCCAGAGCGCGTGAGATAGATGTTCTTGACCGCATAGGCGGCGGCGACGGATTTGTGGGCGGAATGCTGTACGGTATTCTTAAAGGCTGGGCACCCGAGAAATGGATTCAGTTCGGCTGGGCTTCGGGTGCGCTTGCGACAACTTATTCCACCGACTACAACCAACCCGCCGATGAGGAGCAAATCTGGAGCATATGGCACGGTAACGCAAGAGTTAGGAGATAAGCATGAACAAATCGGACATCGGAATGATAGGGCTTGCCGTTATGGGCAAGAATCTCGCTATGAATATGGCGGGAAAAGGCTTTGCGGTCAGCGCGTTTGACATTGACGCGGAGAGAGTAAAAGACGTTGACGGAGAAAAAAATATCACAGGCGCGTTAACACTTGAGGAGTTCGTGTCGCAGCTGTCGTCTCCGCGCCGTGTTATGATGATGATAAGGGCGGGAAAGCCCGTGGATGAAGTGATAGAAAAACTGATTCCGCTGCTCTCTCCCGGCGATATTATCATTGATGGCGGCAACTCCCACTTCCCCGACACCATACGGCGTATGCGCTATACCGAGCTGAAAGGCATACTGTATATCGGCGCGGGTGTCTCGGGCGGAGAGGAGGGCGCGTTGCATGGACCGTCTATAATGCCGGGCGGCTCGGCGGCGGCGTGGAAAGATGTAAAACCGATTTTTCAGGCAATCGCGGCAAAAGCCCCGGACAGCAGCCCGTGCTGTGAATGGGTCGGCGGCGATGGTGCGGGTCATTTCGTCAAAATGGTACACAACGGGATTGAATACGGCGATATGCAGCTCATTTGCGAGGCTTATCACCTTATGAGAGACTTATTGGGCATGAGCGCGTCTGAAATGCACGAGGTTTTCAAGGGTTGGAACGAACGCGAGCTAAACAGCTACCTGATAGAGATTACACGCGATATACTTGCGGTCAACGATGAAGACAATACACCGTTAGTCGATAAAATCCTTGACACAGCGGGGCAAAAAGGCACGGGCAAGTGGACTGCAATATCCGCGCTTGACGAAGGCGTACCGCTAACATTGATTGGCGAGGCGGTATTCTCGCGCTGTCTGTCGGCAATAAAGGTCGAGCGTGTTGAGGCTTCAAAAATCATAAAAGGAACACGGTCAAAGTTCAGCGGCGACAGGCAAGAGTTCATAAAAGACTTGGGAAACGCTCTGTACGCGGCAAAATTAGTGTCTTACGCTCAGGGGTTCGCGCTTCTGCGTCAGGCGGCGGAGACACATAACTGGGATTTGAACTACGGGAACATCGCCCTTTTATGGCGCGGCGGGTGCATTATACGCTCCGCGTTTTTAGGCAAAATAAAAGAAGCGTTCGATAATAATCCAACGCTTACAAATCTTCTGCTTGACCCGTTCTTCCGGCAGGTGATGGAAAAATCTCAGCAGGGTTTCCGCAATATCTGCTCTTCTGCGATGCTGAACGGAGTTCCCGCGCCGGCGTTCGCTTCCGCGCTGAGTTATTTCGATGGCTACCGCTGTCCGTATCTGCCCGCGAATCTTCTGCAAGCCCAACGCGATTACTTCGGGGCGCATACCTATGAGCGAACCGACCGACCGCGCGGTGAATATTTCCATACAAACTGGACGGGACGCGGCGGCAGTACGGCATCTACCACATATAACGCCTAGCCTGTTTGAATCTTACCGCAGCTTAACCGTCCTTCGGGGCATTTGCCGTCCGCAAAGCAGCTCGCTCCGAATTTCGCGAATAATTTTTCGTCTTCCGCTCGCAATTTATCAAGCATATCAACAGCGATTTTTCTGATTTCCCATTGCGCTCTCGTACAGCAGCGCAGCTTAAAGAACAAGTCCATCTCTCTGGCGTTCATGGAAGTTATAACATCCAGAGTGTTTCCGCTCAGCGCGAGATACGCTTCATCGCTGAAACCGTGTTCTCTGAGTTTATGTATAGCTTCCGCGTTTTTGGCAAACGCGGCACGGTAACGGTTTTCCAAAGAGCCGTTTTCGGCAACCGATGGCGGTATTAGATATCTGTTGGGGTCGGCGTGCCATATCGGCGGGATGATAATTGATTGCAGTCTGTGTCTGACTAAATGTGTCAGCCCCGACAGGGAAATATTTCTGATGATATATGCCGCGCTGATAAACTCTAGCAATCTCGGGTTAGTGTTGGGGAAATTTTGAACACCCCGCGTGCTGTCCGTATATGAAATAAGTTCAACATTTGAATTTGTAACCGCCGACTCGGGCGAAATTTTAGGGAAACACGGTTTTTCAACGGGACGATGCTCGCATCGTCCTATGTCTTTAAGTATAAACGGGAATAACTCTTCTAACTGTTCGCGGAGCTGATTTCCCAAATCGGTCAGTTCCCCGTGCATCGCGCCGCGCCCCTCGAAGATTTCTTTCAGCATATGCTGTAACTCCCGCGCGTTAACGGTGCAGTAAAAATTACTGTGAAACGAGTACGGCAATAAAAACCGTGCGTCCTCTTTCGGGATTCCGTTGTTTACAAAGTAGTTATATTCACCGAATAAAAACTCAACGTGACTGCGGTAAAGCCGCTCCGCTTCATCGGACATTTTTTCCGGTGTGTAGTATCCCATTTTGCCGAAGTCAACATACCTTCTGGATTTTACTGTATATGACGCAAGGCGGAACTCTATAAAGAACTGTTCAACTAAAACGGAAACATTTGAAAATGCAATCGTAAAAACGGCGTGTTCGAGAAATGACGTATGACCTGAACGCAGCACTTTTTCTATCAGTTTTGAGTTGCCCGCGTTATTCTCCGTGTCTGAAAAAATGCACATTGCATCGCCTTGGGTTGTAGAGATACGCGCCGCGCCGGCGCATATCCGTGTGTTTTCCTGATTTACCGATATTATCTTTGCTGTACCTTGCGGCATATTCTTTACTCCTTACTGTTTGTATAATTTAGGCCGCCCGCCAACTTCTTACGGATAATCCAACAGCCCAAGCATTTTTGCTTTTATCACCGCCTCGCTCGCGCTATGGACACCCAAACGCCTATACAGAAGCCGCACATGAGTTTTTACGGTGTCATACCCTACTCCGGTCGCGTCGGCAATCTCGCCGTAAGACATTTTTTTGTTTAGATACGGCAGCATGGCTCGCTGTTGCGCCGATAGCATGGTCGCTTCAATTTTTGAAGAACCGCAATTCTTATGAATTTTATCAATCAGCTTGTCAAGCCAAGCGGCAAGCGAATCATCGGCGTTCCCGCTCAGTTCCCATAATAGCGGAAGCAATTCCATGCCTTCGCTCACAAACAACTGCGTGAAGCCGTAAGGCATAGCAATAGAGACGGCATTTCCAAGATGAACCGTTGCCTCCTCTTTTTCGCCGCCGCGCATAAGCGCGACAGACACAAGAATCCCGCTCTCGATTATATCCAAAGGACGGCAATAATCAGACGCTAAAGTTTGCAGTCGTTTCCCGAACGCAACGGCGGCACTGTAATCTTTCAAAGCGATATATGAGCGCAGCGTGGCGAAATGTCCGGCAAGCTGATAGAACGGCAGCTGTTCCAGACGGCAGGCATAAAACTCAAGCCATTCCCGCGCCGCCGCGCCGGATTCCGCGCCGCCCCCGCCGATTGCCATTCTCGTTTGCAACGCTTTGAAGTTCGGGCGCAGAAATTGCGCCCTGTTTTCGATGTATGCCCTGACTTCATCCATGATGTCGCCCGCTTCGTCTAACGCCCCCATCGCGTGCAGAACCGCCGCCAAAATCATACGCGCCGAAAACCATGTCTCGGGGTGCGCCTTTTCCTCGCAGGAGAAAACCCCGGTTATGGCGTGACGCGCCGCTTTAAGCAGTTCGCCGCGCTCGTAGTATATCCCGGCAATCAGCGATTGTTCCATAACCTCGTAATCCTTGCCGATCATTACGCCGAACGTGTTTCTGTATAACGCCAAATCTTCCTCTTTCAATTCGTAATTTTCCGAATAATCACGCATTGAGCGGTGGAAAAACGGCAGATTGTGCGTAATTGTATTGGTGGTCGCCGATTCGGTTTCCCGCGCCCCCATCGACCGCATCATAACGGCAAGCATCTTGGCGTACTCAAGCATCGGAACACGCGGGTCAAGACTGCCCAAAAACCCCACCGTTTCTATAATATCGGGGTATTTTTCGGCAATTTCGGGCAGTTTTTCCTGCAAAACGTCTATCCAGTAGGTAAAATCCTGCATATCGCCGCCCCAGAATGACGCACAGCAGCACTCGACCGTCAGAAACGGGTTTTCCGCAATAAACGACATGGGCATATACATAACATTCCGGCTTGTGAAATGGTAGCTTGCCTCTATGGATATGTTTTCCGTCTCCTCGTTGTAAACGGTGATTGCCCGCTCACAGCGGATAATCCCCTCGTGATCCAGATTTTTGAAAAAATACAGTATGCTTTGAAAATAGTTCCCGCGCCCGAAATACCATTCGGCGGTTACATTGTTGAGCTTCCGTATTTCATCGCCGCTCAGATTATTATCAAGGCGTTCCAATAAAAACTCGCGGAATATGTCGTGGAAGCGGTAAACGCCGCCGTCACACGACAAAAAAGCGTTGCCCATTTTCATCAGCCGCTCCAACAGCCCGATACCGTCCGTCTGCTCTGTCAGCCGTTCCGCAAGTTCCGGCGTAATTTCGTTTGGTACAGCCAAACGCAGGAGCGAGATTTTTGTGTCGCGTGTCCACAGTCCCCAAACACGCTTTTCCAGATACTCTGTCAGTGTATGCGATGTCTCGTCATATTTCTTGCCGGACAGCAGCAGCGACAGGTATATCGCCCAGCCGCCCGTCGTTTTTATCAAACTTCCGATGTCTTCCGGCGTAAGTCTACCGTCCGGTAATTTTATTTCTTTAACCGTAAAGAGAAGGTCGTTCTGTGTCAAAACCTCAAACCGCCCTGTCTCCGTTAAGAGTTCCGAAGGCTCGGAGCGGCTTATCAGGCACAGGCAGACATAATAGGGCAGGCGGGCGGTAATCAGCGGCAGATTGCCGATAATTTCCTCGTTATCGAGCATATGAAGGTCGTCGATAAGCAAATAAACGCGGCTGTGACGTTTGGACAGCAGGTTTATTATATCAAGCAGCCTGTCAAAGCTCACGTTCGCCTGCGGCAGGAGATGCGCCTTATCCATGAGTATCAGAAGCGCGCGCGCCAGCTTTTTGTAAAACACAAACGGGGCGTTATCGGCCTCTGTCACGGTTATGCTCTCCGTTTTTTTACGCATATAGGATATCCACTGCCCGGCGGCAACGGTCTTGCCGTAACCGCCCGGGGCGGTTATATAAATGTTCTTCTTCGCCGACATTGTTTTCAGCCTTTGAACCAAGTGTTCGCGGAATATTACATCATCCTTGATATTTACCGTATCCATACATAAACCTCCATATTATTTTTTAACGGCGTACCGGGAAATCGGCGGGCGGACGAACGGGGATGGCGCGTTATACAACCCACCCGGGGTGAGAGGTGAACCTGTTGCAAATGACATGACCCATACCTTATAATAAAGCAGTAACATCACTCCTTATTCTTCTCTTTAGAATCCGTGTCCAATCATTTTGAAAAATTTTTTTCATGATTGGATACAGATTCCATTTTAGCATACTTATATGTAATCGGTCAAGCCCCTACCGGGGATGGCGCGTTATGTACAACACACCCGGGGTGAGAGTTGTACCGCTCAACTTTACAGGTTAATGTTTCGATAGTTTACACAGAGGGGGGTGTTTGGAATATCATATAAAAATGGGCTTTTTATATGCGGCTTTGGCGGCAAGGACGACCGCCGGAGAAACACCGATACCATTACTTTTAAGGAGGAATTTTTATGAAAACTTTTAAGCGAACTTTGTTTGTCTTTTTATGCGCGGCTGTGTTTGCCGCAGTTATCGGCGCGGGCGTACCCGCCCTCGCGGACGATTACGTTTCGTTCACCATAGAAGAGGGATATTTGGGCGATATTACCATCTACCTCAAGATGGAAGGTTTTGACGATGCTAACGATGAGGGCAGAGCCTTCTATTACGAAGGGGGCTACGCTGATTACAACTGGGATCCACGACATAACGTAGGCGATACTGTTCCCGCAAATTTTGCCTACTTGAAGAAAATAACAGCCGAAACAACGAGCATTAAAGGCGATTCCCGCTCGGATAGCAGCGAACTATCTTGGGAGAATGGTGTCTATAGTCAGACCCCCTTTGGTTCCGGTGTAAGGTATCGGGTTTACGAACTTGACGAAAACCGTAAAGTTCTTAAAATGTGGGAGCTAATCGGTAACGACATGAATCCGCAAGTGAAAATACCCCCTAAAACTCCCACATTGACTACAGCGAATAGGCAAGGGGGTGTTCTACTTCGTGCAGATTATCTCACTGTTACATCGAACAGATATTATTTTGAACTCAAAGCTGCGCCGTATACGCCCGCGTATAACGTAGGCGATACCGCTGTCAAAAGCAACCTTACACAGCTTAAGCATGAGGATTCCTATGAAGAGAAGTACGGCGACCCCGGGACAGATATGACGATGTATATGTATGAAATCGCGCCTGATAATAAAGTTCTCGCGCGGATTGAATTGACGGCGAAGACGCAGGCGGATTTTACGCCGTATGACGCTGTTTACAAGTGCGGCGATAAAATAACGAGCGTACACGCGGCTGTAGCGAACCCGGAATCGGTTATTGCCGCAATCAACAAGAAGATTAAAGAATTGGCGGATGCCGGAGAATTAGGAGTACATACCGGTGTCTATTTCGAGCGGCAGAATCCAAGTTACGTTCCCGGCAGTACGGGTTCAACTAAAGACTTTGAGGCTTTTCTGCCGGATAAGTGGATAGCGGGACGCTTCTATTTGAAAACAGGCACAGTTACAGTCTCAAACGTCACCCCCGGTTACAACGAGCCCCAAATCAAGTTTACAGCCGACGCTCCCTATAGCGGCGCACCCGCAAACTCCATCATAGTAAACACCACCACATCCGACGGCGCGACAATCAACCTAACCACTGAGACAATCGACCTCGCGGGGTTCACAGTGGCGGCATACAGCATAGACGGCGGTACGAAGTGGAAAAAAGGGCCTCTGCCCGCCGGAGAAAAATTCAAGAAGATGCTCAACAAGCCGATGACATTGTGGCTGTCCGACACTTGGAAAGACAAGGCCGTTAAAGCCGACCCCGACAAAAATATCGAGGCCGTTGCCAAAGGCGTTCCGGATAACGCTAGGATTGCCAAGTTCCCCGCTCTTGAAAAACGACCCAAGAAGAACGAGGAAAAGCTGAAACCCTATTACGGCGACACACATTGGGTGCTTGCACAGAAGGACAGCGCGGAAGCGGTGTTCAGCGGCTATGAATACGCCCCGTCATCCAACGGGAAAACCCCGACCGGAAACTGGGAAGCTGTGCCGTCAAGCGGATTCGGAATTGTGTCGGGCGCGACTAAACTTACATACCTGTTCCGTACCGCGCCGAACAGCACGACCCCTGCCAGCGCACCGTTCAAAATAAAACCCGCCAACTTCGGCAAAGCACCCGCTTACAAGATTAAGGACACAAAAGACCCCGCAGATAAAACTATAATAATCAAAGTCATCGCCTTTAAGAAGGGCGACCAATACGCCGTTGGAAGCGAGGGGTACACCCCTGCTTTGGAAGATAAACTGACGCTCACTGTCGCCGAATTAGCGGAGAGGGGCGCGAATCTGAACGTCAGAAAGGCCGCAACGGGCAAGAAACCACCATCAGACGCGCAGAGCATAGCACTCAAATAAAACAAAGGCAAGGAAATGTAGGGACGAACTGCGTTCGTCCGCGGGCGGCCAATGACCGCCCCTACGGCATACCATGCGTTTTCGCGGGCGGACGAACGGCCGCCCCTACGACATACCGTGCGTTTTCGCGGGCGGACGAACGGCCGCCCCTACACGGGAAAATAAAAAAACGGAGCGGCAAGGATGACCGCCCGGAAGACAATTATTATCAAGGAGGAAATTACAATGAAAAAACGATCAATTCTAAGCATGGTGCTTGTACTCACGATGATAATTTCCATGTTCACATTCGGCGGGACAATGGCGGTTGCGGCGGAGTATGTGCCGGGTGTGATTACTATCACAAAACAGCCGCCGTCATCAATAACTGTTACGCAGGGGCAAATAGACACCCAACTTACGATTGACGCGACATCCACCGGAAAACAAAACGCTTATATGGAAGATTACAAAGAACCTATTCGCGCGGAATGGAAGCAGACCTCTGCAAGCGGAGAACCCTCCGGGACTGACAGCGTTTTGGGACAAGGAATTGGACAGTCGTCTACTCTCTACTTCCTGCCGTCAACATTTAAGATTCCGACAGGCTTAGCTCCCGGCGTACATTACTTCTATGCTACCGTTATATCTGGTAGACGTACCAGCGGCGATACCGGTACAGGCTCGCCCAGCGTCACTTCCGATGTTACAAAAGTAATCGTTTTACCAAGCGCGTCTACCCAATCAACGGGTTTGAATACAATAAAAGGTTTATACATGATACGAGACAAAACATCCATGGAAGCATTTGATGTAGGCGCGTGGAACAACATAAGCGAGACTATGCTGTTTAACGCGGGTTTTATAGATGAACCGACACTGGCATCAGAAAAAATTGATGCCGTAATGAATGCGTTAAGAGACGCTCATCCAAATACTGACGGTTCAGAAGCGGCTTCATTGCCGTCTTTCAGCATACAGGAAATGCAAAAAATTATCTACGGTGCGCTCGGCGGTAAGTATAGGTGGACGGAAACCAATACTCCTGTAGACCCAACGGGAACAAAGGGCGCGTGGACGGTAAAATTTCCCGAAGATATTGCTACTTCGGATAGAAATTCTTATCCTCCCTTTATTACATTATATCCGGGTGAATCTTATGAAGTAAGATACGATTCACCTGCGGGCAGTGGAAGCGATAATAGGCAGCCTGCCGCACAGGCGGCTGAAGGCTTCTACAACGCGGTTATGGCATCCGCCGCGATAACGGCAAACTATGATATAACCTACTCAGGCGTTACGCTTACTTTCACGCAAAAAGTGCCGAGCAGAGATTTTGCGGATACCGTCAATTCGATTGACAAAAGTAAAATATTACAGAGTTACTACTTTGGCTCCACATATGTATTGATACCTCAAACCACCTATTTTTCAAATGGTATAACTGCCGGTGCCGGACCCTCTTATGAACCAGAAGTCACAAGAGTAACTCAACCAATCCCCGTGACACCCGGAATCGCGGGCGTTTACAGGCTTACTATCCAAGCTCCTCTCAGCAAAGGCGAGACGATTAAGATTGGCGGCGATACATATACATCGGCGGGCGATACGGACGATGCCGCCGCGATAGGCGCAATGACTTTTGATAACTTTACTGTAAGCGTCAGCGGTAATGAAGTTATATTCACACAGAAAAATCCAAGCACCTCAAGTAATACCTTAGGCGGCAGTTCGGGCGGCGGAGCAACGGACGGCGACGCGAACGGCACAATCAGTAAGGGTGACGCACCCGCTCCTCATATCAACCTCACAGCCGAGACAGTCAACGCCGGGTATGAAGTAGCGGCATACAGCATTGACGGCGGCAAGAAGTGGAAAAAAGGACCTCTGCCCGAAGATAAGAAACTGGCGGGACTGTTCAACAAGGGTATGACCCTATGGCTAACAGATAAATATAACGACAAAGACGTAAAAGAAGAGAAAACAGTAGTGGCTAAAAAAGGCGTTGCGGACGGCGCGAATGTCGTCAAGTTCCCCAAGATAGAAAAACGCCCCAAAGCCAACGCGGAAAAACTCGCGCCGTTCTATTACCACGCGACACCCTCGAGCTGGTTCATGACCAAGAAAGGCGCGAAAACGTACTCCGAACCCACAGGCAAGTACGAATGGGCGGATACGGAAGACGGTAAAGCCGCGAGCAGCGCGTGGCAGTCACTTCCCGATGTTGGCTGGACAATCGAGGATACAGGCACAAAGAAGACAGTCCTGTTCCGTTCCGCGCCCGTGGCGGACGAGGGCAAATATATACCCGGAAGCAAGATATTCAAAGTAAAGCCCGCCGCATACGGCAAAGCTCCCAATTATAAGATTAAATCGGTTAAAAACCCGGACAATAAAGACACCAAACTCAATGTCTTACCGTTTAAGAAAGGCGACCAGTACTTAGTTGTGGGCGGTATCGGCGGCAGACCGGAAGCGTGGATTGAGCCGTTGACAGCCAAGTTGGATATCCAAGTCGGCGAATTGGGCCCGGAGGGTACAAAAGTACACATCAGGAAAGGCGCGACAGGCAAGAAGCCCGCATCGGCGATTCAGGAGATAGCTCTGCCCGAGGGCATTGCCAAAATCGAGTATGTAACGGTTACTGTTGCGAGCGATGCGGACGGGGTTAAGTATACATATTCGCAGTCTTCGCTCGCCAATGCCGTACCCGGAAAGGGTATCAACTTGCCGAAAGACGGATTCAGCCTTATAGTCGGCGCGACCATACACATCCACGCCGATTGGGACGATAGTGGCGTTAATAAAGCACAGCAGATAAGCTATAAGGCGATAGGAGCAGATGTTGACGATGGTAAGGCTCTGGCATTCAACGATTGGAAAATCGGTGCGCCGAAAATCGCCGCGAAATCTCAACCGAAAGTGACCGAGAAAGAGATTATAATTACAGGCAGCGGGTTTAAGACCGGAACGACCGACATTCTTTTGCAAAACTTCACAATCGAAGGCAGCGCGGCGGGCAAGGTAACGGGCATAGACGCGACTGCAACAGAGGTTAAGTTCACAACGACAACCGCTTTGGCATCGGGCGACAAGATAACGATTACGGCAAAGCCCGCCGCATATAGCACAGCACCCATGCTTAACAGTAACACGGTGACGTTCACGGTTGACGTTGACGAGGCGGCGTTTGACACGGCAATCGCAAAACTGACGGCAGTAGAAAACAAACTCGGCGAGATAGCCGCACTCGCGGCTTGGGATGCCGCAGGTGGTCCGGCTAAACGTAGTCTGGTAGTCGATGCCGTTGCGGCTATAGTTGGAAGTGCGGTTACGGTTTCATCACCTGCGACAACTCCGACCGACACTTCCCATACGGTGACTATTACATCCAAAACTAAACCCGAGCTATACTCAAAAGATGTTACCGTTACTTATACAATCGGCTCGTAGGGACGAACTTTGGTCGTCCGTGGGCGGCCATCTTTTGAACGGTCGGGCATGGAAGCCCGACCCTACGGGAAACCGTGCGTTTTCGCGGGCGGACGAACGGCCGCCCCTACACGGGAAAATAAAAAAACGCGGCGGGGTCATTTGACCCCGCCCCGGTTTTTATTATTATTTCCTATTCCTCACAAACCCCACCGTCAGTAAAGCTATACCTGCAAACAGTCCCGTCAGAAGGGTTATCAAAAAGACATTGGCATCTGTTGTCGTATAGTTCCACACAAACAAGTTTGCTTCGCTAAAGCTGAATATCGGCTTTGCGTCCAGTATCCAACTTACTATGTTGCCGACGGTTGAGAGGAATACGCCGCCGATTATTGAACATATTCCGGCTCTTATAAACCCGTTGAGCCTTGCGTAGCGGATAATCGCGAACAATGCCCAAGGGAACAATACACAGGCGGAGGTAATCAGTATGGCGGGTCTCCAATAATCCGGGCTGCTTCCGTGTATCCCGCTGATAATTATTGTCGCGTACAATAACAGCGTGTCGGCGGTCATGATAATCAAGCCCTTGTGCCGTGAGATAAACCCTGTCAACGGCAGCTGATACATAACAACGGGCAGGAACAACACCGATAAACCGAACAGCGAAGGTATGACGGCGACAAAGAACCAATTACCGCCGGAATATATGTTGACGGTCAGCAGTAATAAAGTCAGGCTTCCGGCGAAACTTCCGACAGTCCAAAGGCCTTTGCGCTGTTCCGCGACCATCGGCACGACCGAAACCGATGCCGCGACCATCAGAGAGGTCAGCACGATAAAGAACCAGTCAAGCGCGTGTCCGGTTGCGAGATTAACGATAAGGCTTACTACAATGGGCACTGCCATAACCGACGCGATACTGATTCCCGCAATCAGTGATTTACGCTTGAACTTCTCGGCGTGCCGCCCGACTACATTATCGCGCTCATTAGTCAGCTTTGCCTCAAGCGTTTCATCGTCAATTTTCCGCAGCTCATTTTTGCATTTTTCACATTCGGAAATGTGTTCCTCGATAATTTGCCTGCTGTGTTCACTGCATACGCCGTCATGGTATAACGGCAGCAAGTCTTTTACCAGTTCGCAAGAGTGTTTCATTTTATATCCATCCTTTCCTGAATCTTCAGTCTGGCGCGGTGATATGTTACACGAGCCCAGTTTTCGGTTTTTGAAAACAACAGACCAATCTTTTGAAATGACAGCTCTCCGAATACCCTGAGCTGAAAAACTTCCTTATAGGGTTCTTCCAGATTATGCAGTGCCTGATGTATCCTAAAGGTAGATTCTTCGTCTTCAAAAGCGGTTTCTATGCTGACATCCGAAACGCTTTCGCTCTCTGACCCGCTGTGCCGCGCCTGCCGTTTGAGTTCATCGTTGAACAGATTTTTAGCGATAGCGCATAGCCATGTAAACTCTGAAGCGTCTCCCCGATATTTTTTGTCGGTGCTAAGTGCTTTGAAAAATGTTTTCTGCGTTATTTCTTCCGCACAGTCACTATCTCGCGCCAAGGTCATTACAAATGAATATATTTGCATATAATAAGTGTTATATAACTGCTCGAAGTCCATATCCTCGCCTCCTTTCTGTTCGATTTCAAGGATTAGACTGATTAGCCGCCGTTTCGTTACAAAAAAATAAAATCTTTTGCGTATCAGTTTATCATCGGTTTTGAGATTGTTCAAGCATTAATTTTTATTATATCCATACCAAAAATCCCAAAAATTATTAAGCATATCAGACGAATCACGGGCAATAATAGTATCGCGGGTAAAACCGCCGTATGTCTTAATAAAGACATGAAATAAATGTAGTCAACAAGGAGATGTTCTCAATGGCCAGTAATCCTCTTGTCCCGAACGCTAAAGACGCTCTTAACCGTTTCAAAATGGAAGCCGCTTCTGAAGTAGGCGTTAACCTTAAAAACGGTTACAATGGCGATCTGACCGCGAGTCAGGCCGGTTCTATCGGCGGACAAATGGTCAAGAAAATGATCGAACAGGCTGAAAAAAGTATGCACTAACCGCAAAGGCATTTTTGCCTTTTGGTTACCAAAACTGTTTTAGTCAATAACTGAATAGCGGGAGAGCCGGTTTGAAAATCGGCTCTCTCGCGTTTTTTTCGCGGATACCATATTATGACAGTTATCGCGTGGGACATACCGTATACTTGTTATGTAAACCATTTGCGGATAACAAATATTCTTATGATATGGAGGGAAATATAATGAAAAATCTTGCGTTTTGGGAAAAGAACCGCGTTATATACATAAAATCGGGCGAAATAATTCCCAATCCGGCACAGCCCCGCAAGTCTTTTGAGCCAAACGGCTTGAAAGAGCTTGCTAACAGCATACGCGAACTGGGTATCTTGCAGCCGCTGACCGTCAGAAAGTCAAACGGCGGTTATGAGCTTGTCGCCGGTGAAAGACGGCTTAGAGCGTCACGTATGGCGGGGCTTTCGGAAGTGCCGTGTATCGTTACGGAAGCGGACGAACAGCGTTCGTCGCTTATAGCTCTGGTAGAAAACCTTCAGCGGCGCGATTTGGATTTCTTTGAGGAAGCCGAAGGTATAAAACGGCTTATAGACCTCTATGGTCTGTCACAGGAGGAAGCATCGAGGCGGCTTGGCAAATCACAGCCCGCCGTTGCCAATAAACTGCGTATACTTAGGTTTGATGAGCAAACCAGAGACATCATGCGTAACGGCAATCTGACGGAGCGGCACGCCCGCGCGCTCCTGCGCGTTGAAAAACCTGAAAGCAGGCGCGAGGTGCTTGAGTTAATCATTGAGCGCGGTCTGAATGTCGCCCAGACTGAGGCGTATATTGATGACTTATTAACACAGAAGCCCGCGCGGATTATACCTATAGCTCAACCCCCGCAGAAGAACGAACGCCCGGCAAAAATACACTATATCGTTAAGGATGTGCGGCTGTTTTTGAACACGGTCGAGCGTGCCGTAGATGTGATGCGCGGCGCGGGCGTTGCTGCCGACATGGAAAAAGAGGAACTTGACGATGAAATTATCCTAAAAATAAGCATACCGAGAAAAAAGGCAAAAATAACGGCGTTGCAGTAGGGCGTGACGGTCTCGGCACGCCGTTTGGAATGTCAGAGCTTATGGAACAGGGGACGCTGAGGTAAGTTTATCATATATTGAAACTGCTGCTATTGAAACGACAATCATAATGGCAGATGTAATAGTTACGCCTAAAATGGTCTGATTAGGTATAAACGTACTTGGTCCGGCATTAACCGCGCAATGAAAAAGCAAGCATAAAAATATATTTCCTTTTGATATTTTATGAATCGCGCCCAATGCAAATGTCCCTCCAAACAAAATAATCGCGGAGAAAAAAGACCTCACTCCCAACGAACTATTCTCCAGAGACAGCCATAGGGGGACGTGCCATAATAACCAGATAGGGGCGGTAATTAAACATGAAAGGATGTAACCGAATTTCTTGTTCAATTCGGAATATAGTATATATCTCCAACCCGCTTCTTCCATTCCCGCGCCGTACAACAGCGACCCAAGCATCCAGACGAAAAACATATATAGAGGCTCTGCCCTATTCAAACCGGAAGTCACTATCAGTGAAACCATGAGGACAACAAACAAAGCAATGACAAACAGGTAATTATATACCGATGTTTTGACTGTAAAGATATTCCTCAGCCATTCTTTCATGCCTGATACTTTATTGTTTCTCTTTAGCACTATGAATGAAGCGATTGCCGGAGACCATGCGCCGATAAATTGAGGTGAATATAATACAGGATATTTTTCAAGTGTAATTCCAAACTGCCCGCATAAAACTAATCCTCCCCAAAAAATGAGCATAATGGTAAAGGTCAATGCGGTAAAATGAATAACTATTTTTTTATTTATCATTGCGTTAACCTTTCTCGTATAATATTGGTTTTAAGTCAGACGGGCGGTCAATGACCGCCCCTACGAACGAGATTGCATTATAAACGGGCGACCGTGACGGTCACCCTTACAGAATCGGAATCATTTTTGACAGTTCCGTTAGCAATTCGGGCGTTAAATGAATGTCAAAGTCTTTTATTTCATAATATTTCATTGATTTTCCGGTTTCGGAGATTTCATAGCTCCATGTCACAATAGCGGCTTCCTCGAGTTTTTTTAAGTGCATATAGAGAAGCGGCCTGCTCATGTTCATTATTTTAGCCAGTTCGCTGACATACCGCCGCTTTTCCGAAAGAACGCCGACAACCTTTATTCTCATTGGATGAGAGAGCGCGTCAAATAACCTTGTGTAATCCTCATGGCTTGATAAAATCAAGCTCTCCACGTTATTCTATCTCCTTCATCATCTTGTTTATGGAGCTAAGACTTTCGTTCATGTCGGCGAGTTCTGCTTTAACGGCTTCGATTTCTACCGTAAGTTTAGTTGTCAGTTCTTCAAACGAATTTTTGCTTATGGCAGATAAGCGGGCTTTGTATGCTTGACCTATAACAATAATCAGCACAACAGCGATAATAGCGATGAAACTAAAAATTAAACTTACCTTCATCACTTCATTACCTAAACCTACCATTAATAACTCATCCATGTTAACCTCTCCTTGTTTGTAATTATTTCATATGTAATAAAAATATTACATATGGTATATTGGCATTGTAATATATAAAAGGATATTTGTCAACACAAATATCCTTTTCAAAATGTTAATTTTTTGTGAACAGAAAAAGGGGGGATTAGCAATACTTATGTAATATTAATCATCGTAATGACCGCCGCATTGAGCAATAATGATTTGGTTACGTTCAACTTTATAAACAATACGGTTAGTTTCATCAATACGCCTGCTCCAATACCCATGTCTATTCCCCCTTAAAGGTTCAGGTTTGCCGATACCTTTGAAGGGGTGGCGATCAATATCCTTGATAATAGCATTGATACGCTTTAGTGTCTTTTTATCTTCTGTCTGCCACTCAATATACTCGTCCCACGCTTTGTCATGCCAGATTTTATTCATCTTCAACCTCAATTAACTCATGAACCGTAAGGTTTCGTCCGGCTTCAATATCGTTTATTCTGCGGGCAAGCTCTGCTTGATTTTTATCGCTGTAAAACGGGTCATAAATATCAAAAGGTATTTTTCCCTGCCGCAGGGATTGCCGCGCAAATATATTGAACGCGGTAGATAAATTCATGCCAAAATCATTAAACATCCTTTCGGCTTGTTCTTTAATTTCCCTGTCAATCCGGATTGTTACATTGATTGTATCAGCCATCACAAGCACCTCCTGTTTGTATTATACCACAGTATTTCGTGCATATCAAGTAATATGCACGAAAAATATTGCTATACATCGCCAACCATCACAATCGTGTCTTCAAGAGTGAAAAAGTCCAACTTCTTATAAAAAGCATGAGCCGGGATATTTCTTTGTGTACTCAACATAATAGCAGGTATGCCAAGTACAACCAACTCTTTCTTTACACCCTCCATCAAGGCAATACCAATACCCTGCCTTTGCAAATTCGGGTCAACAATATAGTCATTGATGTAATACTCAGTTCCTTTGGTGTAGGGCTTTTCATATCCGAAACAAAGAGCAATAATCTTGTCGTTTTGCTTTCCTACAAAACCTATGAAAAAGTTGTTTGAAGTCCATTTGCTTATATAATCCACCACAACATCGCGTGATTCCCATTCCTCATTCCAAGGCTCTGCTGAATATGTTTTCATATATAAGTCTACACATTCATCTAACATAGATACATCAAATTTCTCGATAGTCATTTTCACTTTTCCTCCTATGTATAGTATAAATACCGCCGCCAAGTCCAATCCGAACAAGGCAACGCAGAAAATAAAACTACTGTACCGTTTTTTGTAAAAATTCTGCCGGTGTCATAATAAACGATTCATTAGGATAATCTTTTATATTGCCTGTGATAAGGATTGCCCCTATTGCCATTGCCGTATCGTAGAAAATGCGATCTGTCTCGTCAGACATGGGGATATCGCTTTTTTCGGGGGTAATGCTTTCGCCGTAATCTTTCATCTTTGCCAACAGGCTTTCTCTTTTGTGGACGGAAAAAGCAAATTTCGGACGACTTAATACTTCGGTGTATTCCTCAAGAATAAAATCATTGAAGACCGGGATAATGTTACTCGGCATCATTTTAATAATCGCAGAAGCATTCCCGTCATCGGACCATAATGCCGACACCAAAATATTTGTGTCTATAACAACCCTTATAATACTCTTCATGCTTGTATCCGTTGTTTTTCGCTGCGGTAGGCTTTTATTTCCGCATTGATTTCATCAGCAGTCAAAAAACCTTTTTTTTCGTTTTCGGCGCGGATGCTTTCTATCAGTTGATGAAATTGAGCGGCTTCGTTTTCCGCCATATGGATTTTGAAAGGTATAGCTCTTTCATTAACCATTTGGCGAACGAAGATATTGATTGCCGTGGACAATGTCATTCCCATAGCATTAGCTATGGAATCCGCTTCTTTTTTCACAGAACGGTCAATTTTTACATTCAAACTCGCTAAATCGCCCATATCAAACAGCCCCTTGTTAATTGATAGACATATTATAGCATGATATTCGCCTGTTGTCAATACAATGGGCGAATATTGCGTGTTAATCAAAATTTTTTCACGCAAATATCGAACATGACATATAGTTGTCGTGTTCGATATGATAATATATTTACAATGTCGCTTGCGGGCGCAATTTTGCAAATATTAGGAGGGAAAGCCGTGTTAAATAAAGCCTTGGTGGTAATAGATGTTCAAAATGACACAACAAAGAATTACAAGGAGATAATTGATGACATTAACAGAGCTGTTGATTGGGCGGTTAGTAATAATATTCATGTCGTCTATATCAGACACGAAAATTTATCAGACGGTACAAGGACTTTCAAGCCCAACACTCGCGGTTCAGAACTGGCTGCAGACTTAAAAGTAGTAACAGAAAACATTTTTACGAAATACAAGCAGAATGCGTTAAGCAGCGAGGAGTTCACGGAATTTATCGGTAAGAATGGGATACGCGAGTTCTATCTGACAGGGGCGGACGCTATTGCCTGTGTTAAATCAACTTGCTATAATCTGCTTAAAGATAATTACAAAGTTACCGTCATATCAGATTGCGTAACGAGCTATGATAAAAGGAAAATTGACGAAATGCTGCGTTACTATGAGAGCAAAGGCGGCATAATAATCAGCTTGAATGCCTTGTTAGATTCTACCCCTTTATAAGCCTTCTGATTGCGTTTACAGCCAATATTATCGCGTTTTCGGGGTCGTGGCACTCGTTATCGTCAAGCCCCAAGGCACGGCGTTCTTGATTCCACACCGCGACAAAGCACGAGCCGCAGCGGACACCGAGCGCGTTCGCCGCGACAAAAAGGGCGGCGGATTCCATCTCTGAGGCGAGTACGCCAAGGCGTTTCCATGCCTCCCATTTTGCCAGCAGTTCCCCGGCAATGGGCATCCGTGACGGGTTGTGCTGCCCGTAGAACGAGTCCTTGCACTGTACCACGCCGACATGATACGGCAAGCTCCCGGCTTTCGCCGTTTCGGCAAGCGCGTTGAGTACGTCATAGTTGGCAACGGCGGGATACTCAATGGGCGCGTATTCGCGCGATGTGCCTTCGTGGCGCACAACGCCCGTGGCAATAACCAAATCGCCGCCCATTACCTGCTGCGCTATGCCGCCGCAAGTGCCGACACGCACAAATGTATGCGCTCCGATTGCCGCGAGTTCCTCCAACGCAATGGCGGCGGACGGGCCGCCGATTCCGGTGGATGTCACGGATACGCGCGTGCCGTCAAGCGTTCCGGTATATGTGACATACTCGCGGTTCTGCCCGACTTTCTTAGGATTGTCGAAGTGTTCCGCGATTTTTTCGCAGCGTCCCGGGTCGCCCGGCAGTATGACATACTCCCCGACATCGCCTTTTTCGAGATTGATGTGATATTTCATAATTTAGCCCTCCGTATCAATAGCCGTCATTCTGGCTTTAATATCAAAATACGCGCTGAATACCTCTCTCGCTATCGGCGCGACACGCGAGCCGCCCGCGCCTTTTTCAACAACGACCGCAACGGCAATTTCGGGGTTTTCATAAGGCGCGTAGGCAACGAACACGCCGTTGTCGGGGCGGTTCGCGCTCGTCTGCGCCGTACCTGTTTTTGCCGCCACGGGTATCGGATATGACGCGAAAATCCTTGCCGCCGTGCCGCCCGCCTGCGCCGCCATACGCATACCTTCCTGAACGGCCTTTATGTTATCGGGGTCAAGCTCAAGGTCGTCCATGATTTCGGGCAGATTGTCAAATGTCTCGCGCCTGAAGTCATATGAACGCGCCGATTTTAGGATATGCGGGCGGTAATGCAGTCCGCCGTTCGCTATTGTCGCCGTGTAAACCGCCATTTGGAGCGGCGTGAAGCTGTTATAGGACTGACCGATTGCCGCCTGTATGGTATCGCCCGGCATCCAACGCAGGTTCTGCGATTCGACATATTCCTGACTTGCCAGAACGCCAATGCTCTCGCCGTCCAGCTCGATTCCCGACTTCCGCCCGAATCCCATTTTCATGGCATATTCGCCGAGGCGGTCGATTTTCAAGAGCCGCCCGACTTCATAATAGTAGTAGTTGCACGAAACTTTTAGTGAATTGTAGACATTGACGCTGCCGTGACTGCCGTTGCACCTCGGCGTATAGCTCGGCGCGTAAAACATATATCTGACATTGTCAAAAATGGTGGTTCTCGGTTTTACTATCTCGTATTCAAGAGCCGCTATAGCCGTACACATCTTGTATATCGAGCCGGGGGCGTATGTTCCGGCGATTGCGCGGTTGTACATGGGTCTTGAGGGGTCTTCGTTCATTATCTGAAAATTCTGCTTAAAATTAATCAGGCTGAAAGTGGGGTACGAAGCCATTGCCAGAATCTCGCCGGAATTTATATCTATGACGGCGACCGCGCCGCCCGCCGCCGCGCCGCCCTCTCTGTCAACGCCAGTTGCCCGCAAGTCCTCGATACCGCGCTCCAGAGCGCGTTCAACGGCTTCCTGCAAGCGCAAATCGAGCGTGGTTATTATGTGGTTTCCCGCCTGTGGTTCTCTTCTGTATCTCTGCGCGGTTATCTGCCCGGAAATTGTCGTTTCAACGCTCATTATGCCGTCAACGCCTTTGAGCCACGATTCGGCGGCTTTTTCAACGCCGTCAATGCCGACAATAGCGTCTAATGAATACCCCAGTCCTAAATATTCCTCTGCTCTGCTCTCGGGTATCTGTCCGACACGCCCCAGTAAATGCGCCGCGAAATCAGTCCGGTACTCCCTTGTCGTAACGCTGTTGACGCTTACGCCCGGCAAACGCCGCTCTTCAATCAACGTCAGCAGTTTTACGGATATACCGTCCGCGAATATATACGGCGGTATGTTGAAAAAGACGGTTCGCAATTCCAACTCATAGCGTACACCTATTACCAGACGCGCATCGTCATCGCTGAACTCCTCTGGGATTTTGTACCGCTCGCGCAAAAAAACCATAAGCTCTTCGGCGGTAAAATCCGGCTGTTCAATTTCATCCAAGAATCGTTTCAGACGTTTATCCTGCGCCGATGTCATATCGTTTATATATCGGTACGGCTCATATGTGACCGGGAATGTGTCTTCGTAGAGCGTATCTTCACGGCGGCACAGCGCGATAAGGTTCAGAATGCCGCGTGCGGACGAGCCGAACTCATTCGCGTCGGCGAGCGTTAATTGGCGATGGTTCAGCGTGATATTGTAGCCCAGTACGTTTGTTATCAGAGGGCGGCCGTAACGGTCAAAAACCTCTCCGCGAGCTGCCGCGACACCGATTTCGGTGGTATAGCGGCGTTCGGCGCGAGCCGCCGCCTCAGGCACGGTTTGGATTATCTGGAGGTCAAAGAGCGTTATAACAAGAACTGCCGCGAACGCCAGCGTCATGAGACCCAAGATGCCTATTCTGATGTATAAACGCGGTTTGGACATAAATCCCTCCACTGATTAAACATTGTCATTTGTATGGACGCACTATGTGCGTCCACGGACGACCACAGGTCGTCCCTACCTTTTAATCAGCGTTCTTCTGTAAATCGTGCGGGCGGGAAAGTATAAAATAGGCAGCAGCGCGAGCGAATAAAGTATTTCCGGCGTTGTGACATATATATATGCCCACGAGTCAGCCCGCCTGAACAGCAGTAAAAACGCGGAAACGAACAGCACCTGTGTTACAACCAACACGATTATTGCTAAAAAGTAAGCGGAGAGAAGCGTTTTTCGCAGGCTGTATTCCGCCACCAGTCCGACCGCGATGCAGAAGAGCATAAGAATCATTGTATAGTATGTCGTGGTATACACGGAAATCCAATCGCATATAAGCCCGCAGATAAATCCGGAAAAGCCCCCTATATACGGGCCGGAGAACAGCGATATAATTACGCAGACCATAATAAGCAAGAGCGGGCGCACATTCAAAACGGGCGGCAGAAGGAACTGAAGCGCAAATGTTAGAAAAATGAGGAGAATATACAGCGAAATTTTAATTATCGCTATACGCATACGGTAACTCTCTGTATACACCGCTAATCCTCGCTTTCAAACGACATGATAAGAAAAACCTGTTCAACGTGCGTTAGCTCCGCTGCGGGAGTAATAATCGCGGTTACGGTCATGCCGTTACGGTCGTATTCCAAATCGGAGACATAGCCGATAACCAAATCACGCGGGAACACCTCGCCTATGTCGGATGTCAAGACCTCATCGCCCTCTTTGATGTCCGTGTCCGTGCCGAAGCCTATCATAGTCAGCTTATTGTCATACATAAGCTCGAATCTTCCCCTGCATACGCCGTAGTCCCTCGACCGAAAGATATACGCGCCGCACGCAAAATCTGAGTCTACCAACATTCTGAGAACCGACTGGTCGGAACCGACCTCTGAAACAACACCTACTATCTGCCCGAACTCGTTAAGCGCGAGCATTTGCGGCACAACGCCGTGTTTGTCGCCGCGCGATATGGTGAATGTGCGGGCATAGTTGTCGATGTCCCCGGCAATTACCGTTGCGGGCATTAACTCGAAATCCCGCCGCTTCTGCTTAAATTCCAATATGTCGCGCAAACGCTCATTCTCTTTCAATGTCTCATGATACAGCCGCGATTGTTCGTCTACCGTGGCGGCGTGACGGCGCAGCCGTGAGTTTTCGGCGCGTAGTTCCTCGATTATGCGTCCGCTGCTCCAAAACGTGTTTAATCTCTCTGAAATTGAGTTTAATGAGGTTTGTATAGGTTTTAGCGCACTGCCCAAAATCCCCGAACCTCCGAGCGCGCGTCCGGGCGACAGAGCCGAGTAAACAGAGAGCGCGATTGCGGCAATTATTATTGCGGCAACCAGAATTATCCATTTATATCTTAAAATAAATTTCATTTAAGCGTTACAGTTTTATTCCGAACTTGTTCAAAAGCTGTCCGAGACGAAACAACGGCAGCCCCATTACATTGTAAAAATCGCCCTCAATAGCGGAGACAAAGAGCGCGCCCCTGCCCTGTATGCCGTATGAACCCGCTTTATCAAGCGGTTCTCCGGACGCGATATAAGACTTTATATCATGTATGCTCAACGGCGCGAAACGCACCCTTGTGCGTTCGGTTTCGGTCAGCATACGCTGACCGTTAAACACCGTGATACCTGTGTATACATCGTGCCAGTGTCCCGAGAGTTTTTCGAGCATCATCTGCGCTTCGGCTTCGTTCGCGGGCTTTCCGAGGGTATGCCCGTTCAGCTCGACAAGCGTGTCTGCCGCAATGGCAACCTCACCCGGGTATGTTTCAACGCACATGGCTTTTCTGCGCGACAGCTCACCGACCGCCTGTCCTGCGGGAAGGCTGCAGCACTCGTCTGTCTGCGGGATAACAACACGCAGTTCGTGTCCTTGAAACTGTTTCAGAAGCTCCAATCGTCTTGGCGAACCTGACGCCAAAACCAACGCAGCCACTTATAAAAACTCCCTGAGTTGTTCGGTCAGCTTGTCCTCAGAAATACCGACCGAAACGACAAAGTTAATTCCGTGCGACTTTCCGAACTGTTTCATCCAGACAAAGAATTTTTCCAAATCGCCTATGTCGTCCATCTTGGCTACTTTGTGAAGACTGTCAATGAAAATGTGGGTAATATCGAAGTTTCCGACATACAGTCCCGTTATAACGCCGCGCATTACCTGAAAACCTTGGATGTCAAACTCCGAAGAGTCGATAAGACGCACCGCGTTAATGATGTCGTAGCGCAGTTTGTTCCCGCGTTCGATACAGACGACCTGCCCGTTGTCCTCTCTGGCTGTTTTGTTTACCATCTCGATAATATTTTTCGTTTTCCCTGTGCCGGCAAGTCCGGCAAATAATTTTACCATTTTTATCTACCCCAATCTCTTTAGTAATTCTTCTCTCTTTTCTTCATACCCTTTTTTGCCCAACAGCGCAAACATATTGACTTTGTACGCCTCAACGCCCGGCTGGTCGAACGGGTTTACACCGAGAGTATAGCCCGAAACGCCGCAGGCAAACTCAAAGAAGTAAACAAGCTGACCGAGCGTGCGTTCATCGGGCGCGGCGCAGGAAATTTCTATGTTCGGCACGCCGCCGTCCATATGCGCCAGCATCGTTCCCTTGAACGCCTGTGTGTTGATTGAGTGTAAGCCCTGTCCGGCGAGAAAATTAAGCCCGTCTCCGTCTTCCGCCTGTGACGGGATGGTTATATCCCTCATGGGGCGGTCAAAGGTTACGATAGTCTCCATCAGTTTCCTCTCGCCGTCTTGCAGATACTGCCCCATTGAGTGCAAATCCGCCGTAAGCTCAACGCTCGCGGGGAATATGCCCTTGCGGTCTTTACCCTCGCTCTCGCCGTAGAGCTGTTTCCACCACTCGCTCATAAACCGAAAGCCCGGCTCGTAGCATCCTAAAACTTCGATACAATAACCCTTGCGGTACAGCGCGTTACGCGCCGCCGCGTATATCCACGCGGGATTGCTTGCGCCCTCTTTATAGCATACGTCCATCGCTTCTTCCGCGCCCGCGAACATCATATCGACATCCAGTCCGGCAACGGCGCACGGCAGCAATCCAACGGCTGTCAGAACAGAGTAGCGTCCCCCGATATTATCAGGCACGGCAAAGGTTTCGTATCCCTGCGCGGTTGCTACTTGTTTAAGTACGCCGCGCGAACGGTCGGTCGTGGCGTATATGCGCCGTGCCGCGCCCGCCGCGCCGTAACGCTTTTCAATTTCATCCCTGAACAGGCGGAACGCGATAGCCGGTTCAGTAGTCGTTCCCGATTTCGATATGACATTTATCGAAAAGTCGCGGTCTTTAATCAACTCGAAAATACTGTGTATATAGTCGGGGCTGAGATTGTTCCCGACAAACAGCACGTCCGGGGTCGTCTTTTTTTGCTGATTGTAAAAGGGCGATTTGATAAACTCAACAGCCGCCCGCGCCCCCAGATATGAGCCGCCGATACCGATGACGAGAAGCACCTCTGAATCCTTGCGTATCCGTGCCGCCGCCGCTTTTATACGCTCAAGCTCATCGCGGTCATAATCGCGGGGCAGTGTTGTCCATCCAAGGAAATCCTTGCCCGGCCCCGTACCGTTTACAAGTGTTTGATGCGCCTTTTCAACATCGGAAAAGACGGCGTTCAGCTCACTTTCCGAAACGAAAGATTTAGTTATTTCGTGGGTGACCTTTATCATAGAATAGCTCCCTTCTGCGTTGTTCTCTTTGCTGTTTAAGCGCGTATTTAATCAAATCATCCTTGTCCACCGAATTAGTAAAATGGAACATTGCGCCGATGTAGTATGGATACGGTATGTCGGGGTCGTTATTTCTGCGTACCCAGTTTATCTGAGCGGTCAGCTTTTTATCAAGCCCGAAAATTTCACTGGGCATTAACAGCTGTATCATATCACCGATTTCCGGTCTTTCTCCGGTAAGCATCGCAACGCCGCCCGCCGAAAGATTGTTTATGAGGCAGTCATGTGCAACATACTCTTCCGAGTTTTTTATCTGCACCTCAAATGATGTCTCGATATTTACATCCACCCTAAAATCCGAACGCCGCTGAAAACGTGTAAAGTAACCGCCGAATCTCATTTCAAGGAAGTCGAGCTTGTCTTTTGCGACACGTTCGCCCGCAAACGCTTTTGTCTCGTAATACGCGCCGCTGCCCTTCTCCATAAACTCGATTTTTACTTCATCATCGAATGCCAGCGGATATAATAAAGTCCCACGCATGGGGGCGGAAATAAGAAAATTTTCATCATCGATAACGCTCTCGAACACGCTTCGCAGTATAATCGTTTTATCTTCTTCGGCCTTTAGTTTAACTATGACCGCCAAGGGTGTGCCTGTCGGCAACTCAATTTCCGACAGATTTTTTTGATGTGTAAGGATAGATTCGCTTGCCTTGCGGTCACGTTTATTATTTGGCTTACTGAAGTTTGCCAAATAAATCCCTCCTATTTCGGATTAACTATATCGCGCCATCCGAGATCGCCGCGGCTAAGACCGTGTATCAATACCTCCGCGGTCGCCACATTCGTAGCAATCGGCACGTTATGAATGTCGCACAGCCGTATAAGTGATATGTCGGGTTCGTGGGGAGCGGCGGTCAGCGGGTCTCTGAAAAGCAATACCAAATCAATTTCGTTATAGGCGATACGCGCCCCGATTTGCTGGTCGCCTCCCTGAGAACCCGACAGGAATCTCTTTATATTCAATCCCGTTGCTTCGGCAATCAGTCGTCCGGTCGTTCCGGTCGCGCAAAGATTGTGTTTAGACAGGATACCGCAGTAAGCAATGCAGAACTGCACTAAAAGCTCTTTCTTTTTATCATGGGCAATCAAAGCGATATACATACACACAACCCTCCCCGGTTACTCAATTCCGGACAAAAACGCGCGTTTTGCCTTGCTTGTGACTTTCATGTCACTCTGCGGCACACGTTCGCCCAACAGTCTTAACGCTATATCCCGATACGCCTCAGCAGCACCGTCCTGCGACAGCAAGACAAGCGGCACACCTTTATTGGTGGCTGCGATAACCCTTTCATCCTCGGGAACAACACCCAAAAGAGGGATACCCGTAGCGTCCATAATATCATCGACATAGAGTGCGCCGCGAAACGCGACAAGTCTTGGTCGCACGCGGTTAACCACAAGAAAGGCGCGTTGGTTCAGTAATTCGGATACCCGCGCCGCATCGCGCATACTTACAACATCAGGTGTGACGACCACAACGACCAACTCCGCGATTTCCGCAATCGCAAGATGTCTTTCGCCAAGTCCCGCAGAGCCGTCTATCCATATGAAGTCGAATTTTTCCTTGTATTTGCCGATTAAAACGCCGAATTTTTCAATATCCATTTCATCTTCGGAGCTTGGCGCGGCAATAATGGAGAGGTTGGGTATGTCGGGGTGAACAATCGGCGCGTCTTCCCACGCGACATTGTCCGACAGCGCGTCCCCGAGGTGCATGACGGCTTTATCGGAGACACCCATTATGATGTCAACGTTTCTAAGGCCGCAGTCCGTGTCAATCAGCAGAGTTTTATGACCCAGTATGCCAAGGCATGAAGCGACACCCGAGCCGACCGTGGTTTTTCCCGTGCCGCCCTTTCCGGATATCGAAAAAATGACCTGACCCAAGACTACACCTCTATGATTTCAACACTCTGACTTTAATTATTCCCTCCACGGACATAAGTGATTCAAGCAGTTTATTGTCTATTTCGGTTGATACGTCCAAAATGGTATAGGCATATTCTTTCAAAGATTTGTTCAGCATATTATCTATGTTGATACCCGCGTCACCTACCATAGACGATATGCTTGACAGCATTGAGGGTATATTTCTGTGAATCACGCACAGGCGGTACGGCGTTGTTCTCGCCAGCTCGACATCGGGATAGTTGACGGAGTTTTTAATATTGCCGAACACCAGATAGTTGGACATTTCTTGAACCGCCATTACGGCGCAGTTGTCCTCGCTCTCGGGTGTGGACGCTCCCAAGTGAGGGATGGGTACGACTTTCGGATGCTTGTTAACGCGCCCGTTGGGGAAGTCGGTGACATAGCACGACACGCGACCGCTGTCCAGAGCCGATATCATGTCGTCATCGTTAACCAGTTCGGCGCGGGCAAAGTTGATAATGCGTACACCCGGCTTCATCAGCGATAACGCCACGGAGTTTATCATGTGCTTCGTATAGGTGTTAAGCGGAGCGTGAATGCTCAGGTAATCACATTCCGCCAGCAGTTTGTTAAAGTCGTGATAGCGGCTGACACTGCGCGAAAGTCCCCACGCCGCGTCAACCGAGATGTACGGGTCGAAGCCAAGGACATTCATACCCAAGTGGTGCGCCGCGTTGGCAACGCCAACGCCGATTGCGCCAAGCCCGACAACGCCCAAGGTTTTACCCATGATTTCGGGTCCGGCAAACGCCGACTTGCCCTTTTCGATTTGCTTGGCGACATCATCGCCCTCAAGTCCCGATGCCCATTTAATACCCGCCGTTATATTGCGTGACGCTAAAAACAACGCGCAAACCGCAAGCTCGCGGACGGCGTTGGCGTTCGCGCCCGGTGTGTTAAACACGACAATACCCTTTTCGGCGCAAGCATCGAGCGGAATGTTATTAACGCCCGCGCCCGCGCGGGAAACCGCCAACAGGTTATCGGGCAGTTCCATGCTGTGCATATCGGCGGAACGCAGGAGGATACCCTCGGGGTTCTGCTCATTGTCATTAAGCGTGAACTGCGCGGGGTCGAGTAAATCCAGTCCTATAGGAGCGATTTTATTCAAGCTGCGTATAGTATACATCTTCAGTCCGTCCTTTTATTATTGTTTATATTTGGTCTTGATAGGGCAGTATCAGCGCGGCGACAAAGTACGCAAACAACCCCACACCTGCAAATGCCGAAATCGCCCACACCAAGCGGATAATAGTTGGGTCAATATCCAAAAACTCGCCTATACCGCCGCAAACGCCGCAAATCTTGCCGTTGCGTATCTTATAAATTCTCTTATTCATTTTTCTATTCTCCTTTTATTTCCCGTATTCAAACTCAAATTCTTTCATAAAGTCACAGAGTGTTTTTATACCCTCAACGGGCATCGCGTTATAAATACTGGCGCGTATGCCGCCTGTCGCGCGGTGACCCGCGAGCGAAACCAGTCCGCGCTTTGCCGCCTGAGTGACAAACTCTTTGTCCAGTTCAACGTTGCCCAAGTTGAACGTGACGTTCATCATCGAGCGAGAATCCGTTGCGACACTGGCGCGGTAAAGGTTGGAGTCATCAATCAGAGAGTAAAGCATATCGGCTTTCCTGCGGTTATACTTCTGCATTGCCGCAAGACCGCCCTGCTTCTCCACCCAGTCGAGAACCAGACTTAACAGGTAAATGCCGTATGTCGCCGGGGTATTTATCATCGAGTCGTTCTGCGTCTGCGCCGCGTAATCCATTACAGACGGAGTTAACGGCATTGCGTTTCCTGTCAAATCACGGCGGATTATTACCACGGTTAATCCCGCGGGACCCATATTCTTCTGCGCCCCCGCGTAGATGATACCGAACTTAGACACGTCAACGGGTTCGGAGAGTATGGACGAGGACATATCGCAAACGAGCGGCACTTTGCCCGTGTCAGGAGTATACGGCCAGCGCGTTCCGAAAACGGTATTGTTGTGGCAATAGTGGAAATATGCCGCGTCGGTGTCAACGCTGTACGCCGACTGGAGCGGTATTATGGTATAATCGCTGTCCTTTGTGGACAGGGCAATGCGCGCGCCGCCGTATTTTTTGCCCTCAACATATGCTTTGTTGGAAAAGAATCCCGTTACGGCGTAGTCCGCGCTTTTGTGACTGCCCATGAGGTTCATGGGTATTGAAGCGAACTGGAGTGTCGCTCCGCCCTGTAAAAACAACGCTTTATGCGTATCCGGGATACCCATTACGCGGCAGAGCTTCGCTTCGGCCTCCTCGTATACTTTCAAATAATCTTTCGAGCGGTGGCTCATTTCCATAACGGACATTCCGGTATTGTTGTAATTTTCCAGTTCCGCGGCGGCACGCCTAAGCACTTCTAAAGGAAGCATTGACGGACCCGGCGAAAAGTTAAACACTCTTTGCATAAAATATCCCCCTCTATATTGTTATGCCTATTATACGCTATGTGTTTTATGTTGTCAATAATTTCAACGGTTTAATACTTCCCGTACTCTCCGCCGCCCTCATTATACAACGTATTTTCCGGCATTGTGAACTGTTTTTTGTGTCCCGCGCCTAAACCGCTTCCCGTTGCGCCTTTCAGCTTGAACTGCGCGATAAGCTCCTCGAGTATCGAAGACTGTCCGCTCATTTCTTTTGAGGCGGCCGCGCTTTCTTCGGCTGTCGCGCTGTTCTGCTGAACAACGTTCGCTACTTGGTCAATGCCTTGGTTAATCTGAGAGATACCCGCCGATTGTTCCTCGGACGACTGAGCTATCTCACTGACTATCTGGCTGCTCTCGTTAATTCCGCTGACGATTTCGGCAAGACTTGCGGCGGTCTCGTCCGCGATACGCGAACCCAGTTCCGCCTTCTCCATTGAGTTCTCTATCATTTCTCCTGTTTCTCTCGCCGCGTCCGCACTCTTGCTCGCGAGATTGCGGACTTCTTCCGCAACGACCGCAAAGCCTTTGCCGTGCTGTCCCGCTCTTGCCGCCTCAACGGCGGCGTTTAGGGCGAGGATATTCGTCTGGAACGCTATATCGTCTATGACCTTTATAACCTTTTTGATGTTTTGGCTCGCCGTGTTGATGTCCTTGACGGCGGCTGTCATTTCACCCATCTGGCGGCTGCCCTTTTCGGCGTTGCCCTTAATGGTGTTGGCGAGCAACGCGGCTTTATCGGCCTTTTCGGCGTTCTCTTTTGTCTTTTGCGCGATTTCGGAGATAGATAAGGACAGCTTCTCAACCGATGCGGTCTGTTCGGTCGAACCGCGAGCAAGTGCCTGCGACCCGTCCGCTATCTGTTTCGCGCCTGTGGAAACGTGATTGGAGGAAGCGTTTATATCCCTAAACATATTGTTGAAGCTGTCAGTCATGTTATTAAGGGATTTTCCCATTGCGTCGGCATCCGAGAGCAGCTCAACATCCGTGGTTAGATCGCCTTCCGCAATGGATTCCAGTTCTCCGGCGATACGCGCAACGTGCCGGATAAACGCCGAAGCACCGCCAACCAAGTCCCCGATTTCGTTCTTGATGCCGGAGAGCCTTTGGATGAACGCGGATTCCTCCGCTCCGATGTTGATGTCCCCCGTAGTACCGGCTTTTTTCATAAATGTGGAAACCAGTGTTAGCGGCTTAATGATACCCGCCGGAATGAACCATGAGAAGAAAATGCCAACAATCAGAGCCACGACAACGAACGCAATGATAACGATTGTCACCGAAGCACCGTCGGCGACAATTTCCGATGTTTTCGCGTCTATCAGCACAGCGTAGCGATCATCCATCTGTACCAGAATCGAAATGACCTTTTCCGTTTCCGGCAGAATAGTATTCATGGCGTGCGCCAATGCCATTTCCCTGTCATCGTTTTGTAAATACACGTTAATTGCCTTTGCCTCGTTGTGTATAAAGTGGTGGGGCTGGTGAATGCTGTCAATCAGCATAAGCACTTCAGAATCGGTTATCTGTCCTTCTTCACTACTGAGCCACTTGCCTAAGGCACAGGTGTCAGGGTCAACCGACCCTGTAAAATCCTCACCGGACACCGACGACATTATAAGTCCGTGCCTCCATGTGTAATGGGCTTGCAGCACAGTGGCAATTCCTGCCGCCTCCACCTCTAAATCATGCAATTCGTTGGACATTCGCGTTAAGTCGAATATAGACAGTATCCCCACGATGCCGACAATCAGCCCAATCGCAATCATTATTACAAATCCGCCGCGGATTTTTGTACCGATTTTCATTTGAAAACCGCCTTTCCATTTAGATTGCTTACAGCGCAGCCGTGCCGGAGCATGACGGCACTTACTATACCATCATACCATAGTCCGTATCATTCCGCAAGATTTATATTTAATTGTCGGTCGGGTGCTAAAGAGAGGAAATAATCACGCCTCCAGTTCTGTTTTCGTACTTCTGAACGCGCGTTCAGACTGGTTCAAATGTTTTCCGATTACAAGCGCGACACAGAAGAACGCCGCCATAAACGCGAGCTGTATCAGCATTGCCTGCCACACGGGTGATAACGATTCCGCGCTGAACGATGTCAGGCTGACGATGTTATCAAGCGTGACCGTATACCAATACATCGGGGTGAGCCTTGACACCTTCAGCACACCATCCCCCAGCATTTCGAGCGGAACGAACACGCCGCCCAAGAAACTGAGAGCCAACGCCAAGAAGTTGGCGGCCGCGTTCTGCGCGTTGGGGCTTGTGATAAAAACAGACGCTAATGTTGCGATTGACAGCGAGAGCAGTGTGACAATAAATGACGTGAGCAGCATCAGCGCGATAATCCTGCCATCGGTGTCCCCGAGCAGAGAGCCGTAAAACAATAATCCCTGCAAGATTATCAAAGCCCATGCCGCGATGCTGACCAACAAACTGCAAAGTATCTGCTGAAAACTCTGCGAACGCGGCTTCATCGGCGAACATAAGTTACGCATACGCACATCGGGGCGGCGGAACGCCTTTGTTATATTGCTTACGCTGACTATAATCAGCACTAAAATAATATAGCTCACCATACGCATATATACATGAACCTGACCGTTTATCGGCGCGCTCGCGCCGAATCGCTTCATTTCGACTTGCGCCTCCGCCATTAAGTCACTCAAAACCAGATTCACAAGAGCTTTTTCATCTTCTACTGTCTCTTTATACAGCCGCGCGAGGTTAAAATATTGATTAACAAGCCTGTCCGCGTAGTAGCCTTTTGCGGATTCGACCGTTAAGACGGTTTCGATTACAGCGTCACCGCCGTTGAAAAATGTTTCATTAAACCCCTTGGGCAGGATAATTATAAAGTCTGTCGCCTGATAAAAAGCCGCGTCTTGCAGGGCGCGTTTATCGTCCTCGAGCTCTACCGCAACGCCGTGTCTGTTAAGATATTCTGTCAAGCCGACTGATAACGGGGAATCAACATCGCGGTTTATAACGGTAAAATTAGGTTTAACTGAGCTGATATCAAAGTTGGTTTCATCGATATAAACCCGTGACATTACCAACTGTAAAGCCAGAAATACCGCAAAATATAATAAAAACGAGCCGGCGTGCCGTTTTATTATGGTTACACACGTACTAAATACTTTCATAACGCTGCCTCCCGATAAAAAATGATGTAATTACAAGCAATACAACCGTCATTGCCGAAATAATTCCTATATTCAAGAAAAATCGTTCGTAATTGTCATAATAGTAAAGACAATAGAACGCATCGACTATTCTCGATGCCGGATTCAGCCACGCGGCTATCGGCACGTTTTGCATTACTATATAATTCATATTGCCAATCATAAGCCCGGAGAGAAAAACGCAAATCATATTAACGGTAATAAGAATCGCCGTCTTCGCCTGTTCCTTTATTTTCGGGTTGACGCTTACCATCGCGCCGAACGCCACGCCCAGAACACTGCCGACAAAGCAAGTCAGAAGCACCATTCCGAGCTTTGAGCCAAAATCTATACCCAACACAAAGATGATATACGCCACACAGAATAACAGCGAGAGATAATGAACCGTCATACCGCCGAGTAAGTCATATGTCACCATGCGGAAACGCCCGACCGGGGACATTGTACGCCGCGCCCCAAGCGCGGATATGTTGGCTTGCAGATATGACACGGATACCAGACCCTGAAAGCAGCCGTACATACAAATCATCGCCAGCATTGAGTAAAAATAACCGATTTTAGCCGAGACAGGATTGTCGGAGAGTGAGATTTTCTCTGTGTAGTTCACGCGGCTAAGTAATTCCTCAAGATTTCCCAACTGTGACAAATCCCGCGTTATAACCGCTTCAACGCTGTTTTTTGTTTGAAGGTAGCTGTCGAGAAAGCTCTTGGCTATCGTCTGGTTCAAGCCGTCACTTTTTACAATAAGGCTCAATGCACCTCCCGCGATGATATATCCGTCTATTTCGCCGCTCTCCAACGCGGCATCCGCCCCGTTAACATCGGGAAAATATCGCAAATCAAACAGCCTGTCTTCTCCGGTTGAGACCGATTCCAACGCGGAAACAAAGGATGCGTCCTGCCTGTACTGCTCGTTATCCACAACGCCCATGGGTATTACTTTCAGCATACCCGCCGCGTCAAGTCCGGCAAAAGCGAAATAGAACAGTGTAGCCAGCATAATGGGGAAAATCCATGTCCATATCATTGTTTCCTTGTCGCGTATGCCTGCAATTACGCGCTTGCCGTAAATATTCCAAAACATATAAAACTCACCTCTCTCAGTCTTTCAGCTCTTTGCCCGTGATTTCAAGGAACACATCGTTGAGCGTTGGCGGTTCGGAGAACACGCGCCCCACCCCCACGTTATTGCGTCTCAGTATATCCAGCACGGGAATCAAAGCGTGGCTTCCGGCGGTATACCGCACGGTCAAGAGATTGTCCGTGTAGTCAGCCGAAAATGTGCCGTCCAGCTTTTGAATCTCTTTAAGTACGTTCGCGGGCAGGTCGTATATCTCCGCCGTCATCTTCTCGCCTGTGCGTATCATCGCCTTTAGCTCTTCTTTTGTTCCTGTCGCAACGGCTTTACCGCCCGACATAATCATAATCCGTGTACAGAGCTGCTCGACCTCCTCCATGTAGTGCGAGGTATAAACTATGGTCGCGCCGTTCCTGTTCAGCTCGCGGATACCCTCAAGTATGTGATTGCGGCTCTGCGGGTCAACCGCCACGGTAGGCTCGTCAAGAAAGATAAGCTCGGGTTTGTGCGCGATACCGCAAGCTATGTTTAACCTTCTCAGCAGTCCGCCGCTGAGTTTCTTAGGCAGAAATTTACGGAAGTCACCAAGTCCCGTGAACTCAACGGCTTCATCCACAAGCTGTCTGCGCTTTGCCTTGTCAGGAACGTAAAGCCCGCAAAAATAGTCGATGTTCTCAATAACGGTCAGCTCGTTAAAGACCGCGACATTTTGCATGACAACGCCTATGCGCCGTTTCAGCGCGTAGTTATCTGACGACATGGGTTCTCCGAAAAGGTGTACCTCGCCTTTGCCGTATTTCAGCAATGAGAGCATACAGTTAATAGCGGTTGTCTTGCCCGACCCATTGGGACCTAATAACCCGAAAATCTCGCCTTTTTGAACGTTTAGGTCAAAGTGATCTAACGCGAGTAAGTCCCCGTACCTTTTAACTAAACTGCGTACTTGAATCATGAATGCGTCCTCCTATAATTTATATTTCCATCATAACAGAGCGTTTTACCGAAAAACAGTGATTACAGTCACGAGATTTTGCCGCGCGAAATGACATTTGTAATTTGCTGTGATATAATGTTGTCGGTGATGTTATGCAAAAACTGATTGACAAATTGATATTACTCGGTCTGTGCGTACTCGCGCTGTCAATGACACCGTTCGCGCTTGTAAGCGTAATCGCTCCGCTTGCGGTGATTGCGGTCAGCTCGTTAAACAGTTATCTGGAAAACCGCCTCCCGATATATCTGTGCGCGTCATATGTGGTAATATGTATGTTCGTACCCGAATTCGCCTTCTTTCTGCCGCTAATCGTATATGACTGCGCTCATTTTGAAAATCCGCTTCCGCGCTTTTGCTGGATTGCCGCGCTGCCGTTTATTGTAATCGCGCATAATGTCTTTTTTATAACGGCTATAGTGCTTTTCTCCGCAGTGGCGTTTCTTCTGCATTACAAAACGAATGTTCAACTAAAAATCCAAGGCGACTACTTCTCGCTTATGGACGATGCCAAGGAACGCGCGGCGCATCTCGAGCGCAGAAACCGCGAGCTTATGGAAAAGCAGGATTATGAGGTAAGGCTTGCGACCCTTGCGGAACGCAACCGCATTGCCCGCGAAATACATGACAATGTGGGGCATTTGCTCACGCGCTCAATCTTGCAGATTAGCGCGTTACGGGTGGTAAATACAAGTGAGGGCAAACAGAGCGAAGAGCTTGACCTTGTGCGTGATACTCTCTCCGAAGCGATGGACAGTATTCGCAGCAGTGTGCATGATTTGCGCGACGAGTCGGTAGATTTGAAAATGCGGTTGGATTCTATGATTGATAAATTTACATTTTGCCCGGTTAAGCTCAATTACAACGCCGATGATTTGCCCGTTGAAATAAAAATATGCTTTGCTTCTATAGTACGCGAAGCTCTCAGCAACATAGCCAAGCATAGCAACGCCGCCGAGGCGGCAGTCACCGTAACGGAACATCCGGCATTCTTTCAGCTCGTTATAACCGACAACGGGACGGTTCGGGCAAGCAAAGCAGATCGCGGTATTGGACTTCAAAACATGACCGACCGCATTGACGCTCTGGGTGGAATATTCCGCGTTGAGAGCGGCAAGGGTTTTAGGATATTTATATCTGTGCCTAAGGGGGAATTAGCGTGAAAGTAGTAATAATCGACGATGACGGCTTTATTTGCGCGTCACTGAAAACAATATTACAGGCAGACCCCGAAATTGAGGTTGCCGCCACGGGAACGAGCGGGGAAGAGGCGATAACGCTGTACGAAACCGTCCGCCCGGACATCCTGCTGACGGACATACGGATGGACGGTCTGAGCGGCTTGGAGGCGGGCGAGCGGATTCTGCAAGCACATCCCGAGGCGAAGATTCTGTTTCTTACAACCTTTTCCGACAACGAGTATATCGTAAAAGCCCTGCGTATGGGCGCGAAAGGGTATCTGATAAAACAAAACGCCGAGGCTATCGCCCCCGCGCTGAAAGCTGTCATGTCGGGTCAGAGTGTTTTCGGAAGTGAAGTCGTTTCAAAGCTGCCGTCATTTATAAGCGGTCAGGTAAAACCCGATTTGTCTGAATACGGCATTATTGAGCGGGAAATGGAAATCATCGAGCAGGTGGCAAAGGGACTGAACAACAAGGAAATCGCGGACACATTGCACCTCAGCGAAGGCACGGTCAGAAATTACCTGAGCGTTATTCTGGAAAAGCTCAATTTGCGCGACAGAACTCAACTGGCAGTGTTTTATTACGAAAATCATTGACATTTCAGCAAAACCACACATTCAACGTGTCTCGTCCTCGGGAACATATCAACAACGCCCAGTTTTTCCGCCGCAAAACCCCGCTCCGCAAATAGCTTAACATCCCGCGCCAGTGTCGCGGGGTCGCAGGAAACATAAACAATCCTGTTCGGTTCAAGGGCTGTTACAGCGTTTATCGCCTTAGCGTCCAACCCGCTTCTGGGCGGGTCTAATACAACGGCTTCAACACGTTGCGGCAATTTGACCGTTCCCGCGTCGCCAAGGAAAAACTCCGCGTTTACAACGCCGTTTCGCTTGGCGTTCCGTTTCGCGCACTCAACGGATTCAGCAACTATTTCAACGCCGAATACCTTTTCGGCTCTGCGTGCCGTCCACAGGGTCAGTGTCCCCGTGCCGCAGTACAAATCGGCGGCGGCGGAGCAGTCGCCGATATATTCACTCGCGAGATTGTACAGCTTGACCGCCTGTTTCGTATTCACCTGCGCGAACGCGAACGGGTGCAGCTCAAACACAAATTCGCCTAACCGCTCGTCAAGCGTCAGTTCGCCCCATAGTGTTTTTATGCTGCCCGCAAGCAGAACATTGTCTGCACGCGGGTTTTCTATTACGAGAATACTCTTAATATCACGGCAATTCTCGCGCAAATCCGATACCCAAGCATCGGAATTATCAAGCCCGCCATTGACGACTAATGCCGCCTGAACCCCGAACTCCGTAGCTCTTACCATCAAATGCCGCGCGGTTCGGATGTTATATTTTTCCAGAAACTCCCTCGTAACGCGGGCGCAGTCATTTATCTGCGGCGCGTTCGTTTTACATTCAAGGTACGGCACAATGTCGTGGGTTCGGGATCTGTAGTATCCCATTGCGATTTCATTCCCGCCTATCGGGATGACCGCCTTATTGCGGTATCCGCCCACGCTGTCCGCTCCTATAATGTCATTCGCGCTCAACTCAACTCCGCCGATACGTTTTAACGCCTGCTCGGCTTTATTAACCTTGAAACGCAGTTCTTCATCATAGCTTATATGCCGCAAGTCACAGCTCCCGCATTTGGGAAACACGGCGCAGTCATCGGAAACGCGCTGTTCCGACGGCGTAATAAGCTCCTCTATTCTGCCCCAAACCGCTTTTTTATCGGCACTGATAACCTTAACTGCCGCAATGTCACCCCGCGCCGCCCCGCGCACAAAGACGGCGTGTCCCTCATGGCGGCACACGCCCATACCCTCGCTGTTATAGTCTATAATTTTGGCGGTAAATATGTCGTTTTTAGTCATAGCGGTCTTCTTTCATTCATTTTATAGAAATATTGTACTATAAAAAGTGAAATATGCAAGTGTTTTACGTAATTATTTCAGAAAGCGGAGAAAACGCCAAATATTGTTTGACTTTGACGTATTAAGCATATATAATGTATAACTGCGAACAGGGGGAATATTATATGCCAAAAAGAACGGATATTAAAAAGATACTTATAATCGGCTCAGGGCCGATTATTATCGGGCAAGCGTGTGAGTTCGATTACTCAGGCACTCAGGCGTGCAAGGCGTTGAGGGCGTTGGGATATGAGATAGTGTTGGTAAACTCCAATCCGGCAACGATAATGACAGACCCTTCCACCGCCGATGTCACATATATCGAGCCGCTGAATGCCGCGAGGCTTGCGGAGATTATTGAAAAGGAACGCCCCGATGCCCTGTTGCCCAACTTAGGCGGGCAGTCCGGATTGAATCTCTGTTCGGAACTGGGCAAGGCGGGCATTATTGATAAATTCGGTGTTAAGGTAATCGGTGTGCAGATTGACGCGATTGAGCGCGGTGAGGACAGGATTGCCTTTAAGAACGCGATGGACGAGCTGGGTATCGAGATGGCGCGTTCTGAACCCGCGTATTCGGTCGAGCAGGCGGAGGATATAGCCGAAAGGCTCGGTTACCCCTGCGTAATACGCCCCGCGTATACTATGGGCGGCGCGGGCGGCGGTTTTGTTCATAACGCGGATGAACTCCGCGTTATTGCCGGGCGGGGTATTTCGGCAAGTATGGTCGGGCAGATTTTGGTCGAGGAGTCTATCGCAGGGTGGGAAGAACTTGAACTTGAGATTGTCCGCGACAGCAAGGGGCATATGATAACCGTCTGCTTCATTGAAAATATCGACCCGTTGGGCGTGCATACGGGCGACTCGTTCTGCGCCGCGCCAATGCTGACTATATCTGAAGACACTCAAAAGCGTTTGCAGGAGGCGGCATATAAAATCGTCGAATCCATACAGGTAATAGGCGGTACGAACGTACAATTCGCGCACGACCCGAAAACCGGGCGATTTGTCGTTATAGAGATAAACCCGCGCACATCGCGCTCGTCCGCGCTCGCGTCAAAGGCAACGGGCTTTCCCATCGCGCTTGTTTCGGCACAGCTCGCGGCGGGGCTTACTCTCGATGAACTGCCCTGCGGCAGGCACGGCACGTTGGATAAATATGTACCCGCAAGCGATTACGTTGTAATTAAATTCGCCCGTTGGGCGTTTGAGAAATTTCGCGGCTCGCATGATAAGCTCGGCACACAGATGAAAGCGGTGGGCGAGGTTATGAGCATCGGAAAGACATACAAAGAGGCGTTTCAAAAAGCTATCCGCAGTCTTGAAATCGGGCGTTACGGTCTTGGCGGCGTGTTCCCTGACGAGACTAAGGAAAATCTTCTTGATATGCTGAAAAATCCGAGCAGCGAGCGGCACTTTATAGCTTATGAGGCTTTGAAGAAGGGCGCGGCAGTCGATGAAATAGTAAGCATCACAAAGATAAAACGGTACTTTGTCGAACAGATGAACGAACTGGTCGAGACAGAGAAAAACCTTGTCGCCGCCGGAAAATCCGTTGACGGCGAGCTGCTCGTTAACGCTAAGAAAGACGGCTTCTCCGACCGCTACATCGCGGGATTGACGGGATTGACGGGATTGACGGAGGAACAGATACGCGGAAAGCGCGTTGGCTTGGGTGTTAACGGCGCGTGGGATTCAATCCACGTCTGCGGCACGGAGGACGCGGCGTATTATTATTCGACATACTGCTCCGTGGGGCGCGGCGACCCCGACAAGCCGAGAGAGACCTCAAAACGCGATAAGGTTATTATATTGGGCGGCGGTCCGAACCGTATAGGGCAGGGCATAGAGTTCGACTACTGCTGTGTTCACGCGGCGTTTGCCCTGCGGGACTTGGGTTTTGAAACGATTGTCGTCAACTGCAATCCCGAAACGGTGTCCACGGATTACGACACCTCCGACAGGCTCTATTTTGAGCCGCTGACACTTGAGGATGTTTTGAGTATTTACGAGGAGGAAAAACCCTTGGGCGTTATCGCGCAGTTCGGCGGGCAGACACCGCTGAACTTGGCGTTCGAGCTGGAACGCGCGGGAGTTAACGTGCTTGGCACGTCACCCGGTGCTATAGACTTGGCGGAAGACCGCGACAGATTCGCTAAGATAATGGAAGATTTAGGGATTCCCATGCCCGAAGCGGGCATGGCGGACAATGTAGATGACGCGCTGAAAGTTGCGGAGAAAATCGGCTACCCGCTGATGGTACGACCGTCGTATGTCTTGGGCGGACGCGGCATGGAGGTCGTCTATGACGCGGACGCGCTGAAACGCTACATGAAAGCCGCGATTGGCGTGACCCCCGAACGTCCGATACTGCTTGACCGTTTTCTGTCTAACGCCCTTGAGTGCGAATCTGACGCGATAAGCGATGGGGAAAACGTATTTGTCCCCGCCGTCATGGAGCATATTGAACTGGCGGGCATACACTCGGGCGATTCGGCGTGTGTCCTGCCGCCCGTCACAATACCTGATGATACAACGGAGACGATTATAGAATATACGCAGAAGATAGCGAAGGCACTCAATGTCGTGGGACTTATGAATATACAGTACGCCATTGAAAGCGGGCGGGTGTATGTGCTTGAGGCAAATCCCCGCGCTTCGCGCACAGTACCGCTTGTCAGCAAGGTGTGCAGCGTGAATATGGTACGCATAGCGACTGAAATCATAACCGCCGCCGTCACGGGGCGAAAATCTCCCGTGTTGGAATTAAAACGTAAAAAAATCCCCTACTTCGGGGTTAAAGAGTGTGTTTTGCCGTTTAATATGTTCCCGGAGGTCGATCCAATACTCGGACCGGAAATGCGCTCGACCGGAGAGGTTCTCGGCATAGGTATTTCAATGGGCGAGGCGTTCAGAAAGGCGCAGGAGGCGACGGGTACGAGACTTCCCGCTTCCGGCACGGTGCTTCTAACCGTCAGCGACAGGGACAAAAGGGAAGCGATAGAAATAGCGCGTATGTTTGTCGGGCTGGGGTTTAGGCTTATATCCACTGCCGGAACTCATGCCGCGCTGAAAGCAAACGGCATAGAGAGTGTTTCCGTAAACAAAATCCACGAGGGCGGTCATAATATTTTTGACGCGCTGGTTAACAATGAAGTTGACCTTTTGATTAACACGCAGTCCGGCAGCATGAGCGCGCATGACGACAGCTATATCCGCAAAGCCGCCATACGCCACAACGTGCCTTATGTAACGACAATGGCGGCGGCTCGCGCCGCCGCGTTGGGAATCGGTTCGCCCGATGGCGGAGTTAAGGCTCTGCAGGAGTATCACAAGGATATTATGTGATTTTCCTGCTGCCGGGTTTGACAAGCTCCAACTTCCCCTCTTTGCACAGTGGGCAGTCGTCCGCGTCATAGCTCTCGACATTGAATTTTACCGCCGGATACCGTGGAAACCCCAAGTCACCCGTGTATCTGTCCGCAATACACGCAACCCCAACGACCGTACCGCCCGCCGCGCGTATGACATCCGCCGTTTCTAGGGTGGACTTGCCTGTCGTGACAACATCCTCCATTATGATAACCTTCGCGCCGGGCTTTATGACAAATCCGCGCCGCAGGCACATAACGCCGTTCTCGCGTTCGGTGAATACATTGGGCTTGCCTGTCTGGCGCGACAGCTCATATGCCGCTATGATACCGCCCATGGCGGGACCGACTATAATATCAAAGTCCACATTTTTCAACTGTTCAGCCACCGGGGCGATAACTTCGGCGGCTGTTTTCGGGTCTTCAAACAATCTCGCGCATTGGCAGTAGCGGTTGGAGTGCCGCCCGGACGAGAGCAGGAAATGCCCCTCTAGGTACGCTCCGGCGTTGGTTAGCGCGGTTATGGTTGTGTTGTTCATATTATCGTTCCTTTCTTGAAATATTACGTTTTTTTGTAGGGTGCGCCGCCCTCGGCGCACCGTTGTAAATATTACCGCCGATGACAGGGAAAATGGCGGAACGCACAGGATAGGAAACGGCGGAACGCCGAGGGCGGCGTTCCCTACAATACACCTCTTATTTCGTCCAGATTTTTTATTCCCAAACTGTCCATCAGTTCCGGCAGTTCGCCTGTGATTTCCGCGCCTGCCATGGGGTTTACGAAGTTCGCCGTTCCGATCTGAACACACGCCGCGCCCGCCATGATAAATTCCAAGACATCGGCGGCATTGCTTATGCCGCCAAGCCCCACAACGGGTATTTTTACCGCCTTACATACCTCATAGACCATCCTCAGCGCAACGGGTTTTACCGCAGGACCGGACAATCCCGCAAACACATTGTCAAAAACGGGTTTTCTCGCGGCTATATCAACCGCCATACCTTTGAGCGTGTTTATCAGCGACAGCGCGTCCGCGCCCGCGTCCGCGCAAGCCGCCGCCATATCTGTTATGTCCTCCGCGTTGGGAGACAGCTTAACCATCAGCGGCTTTTTGCAGTGTTTTCTTATCTCGCGCACAAAATCATGCGCCACTTTCGACTTTATGCCATACGCCATGCCGCCTTTTTTTACGTTGGGGCATGAGATGTTAAGCTCGATTATATCCGCGCCCGTTTTATTAAGCAGGTTTATGCTCTCGATGTAGTCCTCAGGCTCATTGCCGCCGACATTGACGATTACAGCCGTCCCAAGCCCGAGCATGAAAGGCAGTTCACGCTCGATAAACGCGGCGACACCGGGATTTTGCAATCCTACGCTGTTAAGCATACCCATCGGTGTTTCATGCACGCGCCGCCCGCCGTTGCCCTCGCGCGGCTCTAATGTCAGACCCTTTGTGCATATGCCTCCGAGCTTTGACAAGTCGTAAAACGCTGAATACTCGCGCCCGAATCCGAATGTGCCTGATGCCATTATAACGGGGTTTTTCAGCTCAATCCCGCAGAGATTCACTCTTACCATAACAACTCGCCCCCCTTGAACACAGGACCATCGGCACAGCACCGTTCATTGCCGTTGACAGTCTTGCACGTACAGCACAGGCAAGCACCCACGCCGCAAGCCATGTATCTGTCCATGGAGATAAGCAGCGGTACGTTCGCCTTTACGCACATTTGCGCGACCGCTTTTGAAAAACCCTCCGAACCGCAAGCCAGAATAAGGTCAAAATCCTTCGGGTCAAACAGTTCCGTTACAAGGCCTCTATGCCCCTCAACGCCGTTGTCGGTGGCGATTTTTGTGTGCGGCGTGCCGAGGGCGTTGCGCCCTACAAATCTGTACGTCAGATAACTTTCACCATGAAACCCGCAGAAACACTCGTACTCGCACGTCAGCCTTTTGCAGACCTCAATAAACGGCGCGATACCGATACTGCCGGACACCACCGCGACACGCTTATGCTTATTGATAAAATCCATATCAAAGCCGTTGCCGAGCGGCCCGGTGAGATTTATTTCGTCACCCACACGCATTTCTGAAAACTCCAGTGTACCCGCGCCCACAACGGCATAGCAGAACTCCAACCAACCGCCCCCTATTTCGCACACGCTTATGGGGCGCGGCAGAAGCTCCCCGCGGGGTTGCAGCATATAGAACTGACCCGGTTTTACACTTTCGGTTTCTGCGGTTACTTTCATGCTGTAAATGCCTTCGGTTATTTTGTCGTTTGAGATTATTTCAGCGCGTGAATATTTCATAGACACCCGCCAATCGCGTCACGCATTCTTACCGTCTCTTCTCTCGCGTAATGCTCGAAACGCTCCGAACCGTCCGGGTGTTTTTTATAGGCGGTCAATATCGCGCGTGAGCTGTTGACGACACCGCCGTTGCCGTCTTTCAGGAACAGCGCGGCATCTCCCGCGCTTCCACCCTGCGCTCCGAATCCGGGTATCAGCAGGAATGTTGTCGCGAGCATTTCCCGCAGTTTTTTAATTTCATCGGTGTTTGTCGCGCCCATGACCGCGCCGACAGATGAGTAGCCGCATTCTCCCATGTATTTTTTGCCCAGCTTTTGCAATTTTTCGCCGACAATCTCATAGACCTTTTTCCCGATGTCGGTCGTTAAGTATTGGATGTCGAACGATCCGGTGTTGGACGTTCGCATAAGCGCGAAACAACCCTTGCCCTTTGCGAAATACGGCTCGAACGGTTCGAGCGTATCCATGCCCATGTATGGGTTCAGCGTTACAAAGTCAGCCTCGAAGTCGCCGGAGAAGTGCGCTTTGGCGTACATTTCCGCCGTCTCTTTGATGTCGCCGCGCTTTATGTCCGCTATGACGAGCTGCCCCACGCTCTTAATGTACTTCAGTGTTTCGGCGTAAGCCGCAAGCCCGTCCAGACCCAACGCTTCGTAATAGGCTATCTGAACCTTGTAGCAGGCTACAACGTCATGCGTTGCGTCGATGAGCTTTTTGTTGAACGCGAAGACCGCTTTACCCGGTGTGCCGTAATTCTTTTTGAACTCCTCGGGAATGTATGCAGGGGACGTATCCAACCCAAGACACACCACGCCGTTTTTGGCGACATTCTTAAAAAGTTTGTCGATGTTCATATTATCCTCCCTTATCTATACCGTTCCGATATAACACTCTGTAAACTGCGGATAGCGAATAATTCCGTCTTCATTATAGGCATCAAAAAGTGCGTTTAACTCTTTAACAAGTCCGTGGTACTTGTCGGGGTCTTTGTCTTCGCGCGGGCTGTATGACCTCGACAAATTCATGCCTATATAGGCTTCACGGTTTATAACCATGTCGTTACTGAAAGTTTCTTTTGTTTTCTGTGAAAAGAAATCAGATAAATCTGATGGCGCGTTTCCGCCTTTGCCCAATCCTTTCGTGTCTATGCAATATCTCTCCCTAATAACATAATCTTCTTTGACAAACTTTGCATTGTAATCTCTTGTATTCCACACAAGGATGATTTTTCCGCCGGACTTTAATATTCGTTGGCACTCTGCCTTAAATATCTGTCTGTCAAACCAATGAAACGCTTGCGCCGCAGTTACAAAATCAATACTGCTCTCATGCAGCCCAGTATTTTCAGCAGTTGCTTTTACAGATACGAAATTATTGTAATCCTTTAAGTCCTCTTCTGCAAGACAGCGCATATCATTGTTTGGCTCAACACAATAGACATTGCTGCCTCTGTCCAACAAAAGCCGACTGAATATTCCCGTTCCCGAACCAATATCGGCTATTATGCTGTCTTTGCGGAATCCTGTTTCTGAGTATAGGTAATCAAAGAGTTCTTTGGGATACGATGCCCTGTATTTTTTATAGACATCCGCCTTGCCTGTAAATCTCTCCTCATTTTTAGTATTCATCAAACCCTCCCTTACATAAAAAAACCGCGGCGGAGGGGAAATCCCCAATCGCCGTGGTATATATCATGCTTCTTTCGTCTCCAAACCGAATTTGCGTTTGAAGCGGTCAACACGTCCGCCGGTATCCACAAGTTTTTGTTTGCCGGTAAAGAACGGATGGCACTTGGAGCATATTTCAACGCGGATTTCCTTTTTAACAGAGCCGGTCGTAAATGTCTCGCCGCAGGCGCACCGCACGTTGACCTGTTTATATTCGGGATGTATACCCTCTTTCATCTTAAATCACCTCTCACGGTACAATAACATAAATTGAATCGCTTGTCAATGCAAAAATTAAAAATTTCAGCACAATTTCTGTACAAGTGTCAATGATAGGTGACAAAACTCCGAAAAAAATATATGAGGTAAAAAAGCGGCTTTGTTACATCACGCCCAGATACTTCTCCAAAAGCTGATTGGGACTTTGAAAACCCAAGCA
>WRJE01000005.1 GCA_009782385.1 Oscillospiraceae bacterium
GAATTGCAGTTGCCGTTATACCTGCGGTGTTGTTGTGCTTCCTGCGTCCGCGTGTCAAGTTGAATAAATATATTTTGCTTACGGTTTCGTCGGCGATTATTATTGCTGCATATATTCCGCTTAGTGGCTGGTATAGCAATGTTGGAAAAAACGCTCCAGAACTTGATTATATGTATAACAAACCCATATACAAGGGAATAAAACAACAAATTGTGGAAAACAGCCAATTTCAATTAGAAAGAGATTTATCGTCTGGTGAAGAACAATATACAGGATACGGTAATTTTCCTATTATTGGTTATACTTCTGAAAGTGCGGCAATGTGTTCAGAATTTTGCTACCAACATCTGAGATTACAAGAACAAGACAATCAATATAATATTCTATACAACACAGTATCTTATGATATTAAGCAAACACTAAATTCGCTTGTGAATGGCGGCTTTTATCCGTGGTGGATAGACCGTTATTCCAAATTCAAAGGATTAGCAGACAATGAGCGTCCTGTAGATATTGTAATTTTACCCGGCAAACCGGAAGATAGCTATCTCAACAATAATAGGGAAACGGTTGAAATAGTGTCCGTTCCTATTGCTTTGGATGCGCTTGTATTTATTGTGCATAAAGATAATCCCGTGGATATTTTGTCAACTGAACAACTGCGTGATATTTACGCGGGGAAGATTAAAAACTGGCAGGAACTCGGAGGCGAAAACAATAAAATCAAGAATTATCAGCGGAGCCGTTTAAGTCTTACAAATAGGGTTATGAATGAAATGATTATGAAGGGAACTCCTTTAACAAAACCTGTACAAGTAAAAAATTTGTCCGACTGGGACGAAGCCGCATATCAAAACTTCCCTGAAAGCATCGGTTATTGCTTGCTTAGCTTTTTGGAGAATGACGGCTTTCGTCTTGACGGTAAATATAAAATACTAAGTATTGACGATATTCAACCTAATGAAACCAATATTGGCAACGGTACATATCCCTATGTGGCTAACTTTTATGCCGCAATTCGTAAGGGCGAAGAAGAAGATACAGGCGGTCGTTTTTTAGAATGGATATTATCAGACGAAGGTCAGGCTTGTATTCGGCAAGCGGGATATTTGCCTTTGCATTGATTATTTTTCTTTAACAGCAAACCGTGAACCATTAGGCGTGAGAATCTGACCGCCTCCGCCCCACTCAGACCACGAACGAGGAATCCGAACTCCAAGACCGATGTGAGAATCATCGGCGAGGGCTTCGGATTTTTGCTTTGCCCAGACCCGGGATTGGCAAGTTGTAAAATGAAATGCCCAACTGAATAAAAAAGAGACCCAAGACGGACGAAACCAGTTATACTTGAGTTGAGATACAAAAGAGAACTGGAGGGGGCCGAAATGGGTCAAGAACATCATAACACAGAGGAAGGGAAATGGAAACAGATAAGCGAAAAAGAGCGTTACAAAATCGAGGCGTTATATCAGCAGGGGTTAAGTGCGGTCGAGATAGGCAGAAGCCTAAGCCCGAAACGGGATAGGAGAACAATAGAACGGGAGATAAGGCGTGGACTAATATTACAACGCAAGAGCGACCTAAGAGAAGAATTGGTATATTTAGCAGACGCAGGACAGCGAGTGCATGACGAGAAGGCATCAAATAAAGGACGTGGGTTAAAAATAGGACATGACCATGAGTTGGCAAAATATTTAGAACAGAAGATAGGCGAAGATAAATGGTCGCCGGACGCGGCGATAGGATTCATCAAAGCGCAGAGCTTACAATTTTCGGTCAATCTCTGTACAAAGACGGTGTACAATTACATCGACAAGGGAATATTCTTAGGAATTAGTAATAACGACTTATGGGTAAAAAAGGACGGAGTAAAGCGCGGGTACAAGAAAATACGGACAGTCGCGTTAAACAACAAAAATGGCAAGAGCATAACCGAACGTCCAAAAGAAGTTGATGAGCGGACAGAGCAAGGACATTGGGAGATAGATTTGGTAGTAGGCAAACAAGGTACAAAGCCGGCAATCTTGACGCTTGTGGAACGCAAGAGCAGAAAGTCACTGTACGTTCTTGTGAAGAACAAGACACAAAAAGAGGTGGTTGCGGCAATCAAGAGGGCAAGGCGGCGTGTCGGCGGTAATTTCAGTGAAGTATTCAAGACCATCACGGCAGACAACGGCAGCGAGTTCTTGGACAGCGATGCCATCAAGGAAGCCGCGAAGTGTGATGAAGTCTATTACGCACATCCATACAGCAGTTGGGAACGCGGCAGCAACGAGAATGGCAACCGTATCCTTAGACGGTTTGTCCCAAAGGGAACAGACATAGGAAAACTGACATCAATAGAGCTTCAGCGCATTGAAGACTGGGTTAATAACTATCCCCGAAGAATCTTGGGCTATAAATCTGCTAATCAAATGACAGCTTGCTGACAGATTAGAGTAGTTTAACAGCAGATTATACTGCGTCTTATTATAACTGGTATTTTATGGTGGGCAATTAATCTTGCATTTTGCAGGACTAAAGGCCGCCCCTACATTTTTATTGCGCTTATCTGTCCGTTGTGATAGAATAGGCGCGTTGATAAAAAAGGGATGATAAATATCAAAAGATTTTCAATAACCAATATAATAAGCCGCTCTTACAGGGATCATGTCCGTGACGGCGAGACGCTGAAAATGCTGAACACCATGATTCTGGCGGTCGCGGTGGGTATGATACTGTTTACCGCCAACGGCGGCGCGGCGTTTACGGGGCTTGCGTCGGCTATCGGTACGGGCGAGTTCGCGTTCGGCATGATATTCGCTATGCCCGTTTTTGCCGGGCTTCTGCAGCTCTATGTTTCACATCTTGTTGAAAAGACCGGAAAATGCAAAAGAATGTTTATGATAGGCGGCGTTATACAGCGTATCGCTTGGTTCTGCGTTGCTTTTATACCGTATGTTTTCCCGGTCACGCAGTCGCGCGTGTTCGCGCTGATTGTTTTGGTGACGCTCGCGGCAATGGCGGGTTCGTTTACAAACGTCACGTTTTTGTCAATGATGGCGGTGGTCGTTCCCATTGAAATCAGAGGGCGGTACATAACCGTGCGGCAGCGGGTTATGACATTTGTCTCGCTTGTCACGGGACTGTGCATCGCCTTTATTCTCGATAACGCGCCCGGCTTTCTGGGATATACGATTATATTCGCGGTGGGCGGTATAGCCGGACTTATCGACATATTGATGTTTTGGAAAGCAAAATTCCCGGAGGTCAGAAAAGACAGCTCCGAGGTAACTCTTTTTAAGGGTATGAAAGAATGCTTTTCAATATCAAAAACGCGCAACTATATGATTTTTTGGATGCTGTGGAACTTTGCCGCCTTTTTGAGCGCGCCTTTCGGGACAAAGTACGCAATCGATGTCTTATCGCTGTCGTTTGTCAGCATAATAATCTTCGGGCAGATAACCGCCAACATTATAACGGTGACTATACTCCACCGTTGGGGCGTGTTAATCGACCGTTACGGCAGCACTCCACTGCTGATGATATCAACGCTTGTGACATCACTCAGCGCGTTTGTATGGCTTTTTGCCGTTCCGGGTAATATCTGGCCTTTATTTATTATCAATATCATAGGCGGTTTCTTTTGGTGCGCCAATGAGGCGTGCGCGGCAAGTATGCAGTTCTCGCATACGCCGGAGCGCGGACGTTCTATCGCGCTTGCCGTTTATGTTGTTGGAACGGCTGTTTCGTCCGCCGCAGCTATGGCAATCGGCGGCGCGGTTTTGGAAACGCTTAATCCGATTATGAAAGAGCTGGACTTGACAGTTTTCGGAACTCCGTTTGACCATTACAAGGTTATTTTCAGCGTATCCGCCGTTCTGCGTATTGCGGTCGTCTTAATATTCCTAACAAGGGTATGGAACGAAAAGGGCTATACCCTGCGGCAGGCATACAAACGGTTCTTCGATGATACAAAATCAAGATGGCAATATGAAAAAAGACGGTTCAGATTTCCGAAATTTTGGAAATAAATTCGTCTATCGCCGCCGAAATTTCATCAAAATCGCTGTGCAGTAAATGTTCGGAAATGGTATTCAGCAGGTCGTTGACTTTCGGCGACCATTTCTTTTCCCTTAACTCAGAGAGGGCGGCCTCAGCTGAGGTTTCATCGTATAACTCACACGCGGATTTTATGACCTCCAGTTTCTCTTTCAACAGCGAAACGTCATCGTCTGCCGTTTCTTGAGTGTCCTCTTGCTTAGGCGCGATTTCATCTATGACCGCGTTTAACGAAGTTAAAAATTCCGGTGTTTCGGCTTTTACCGCGTCTGTATTTCCGTCACGCCCCATCTGCTCGAGCTTCAGCGCGACTGCCGACAAATCCTTTTTGCCGATATTAGCCAACGCGCTCTTCATCCCGTGAACATTGATGACATATGAGCGCAAATCGTCTTCACCGTAATCGCCCTTTGATATTTCCTCGAGTACCGCCAGAGCTTTTCGCGCGTCACGCGCGAATATTTCGGCGAATTTGGGGTCGATTGCTCCGGGCGGGGGAGTTGACGGCGTGGAATTTGACGGCGTGCCGGGGTCTGACGGCGCACCGAGGGCGTTGCGCCCTACGGTTGCCGTGTTACGCGCGGCTTCTATGACTTCCGGCGGCTGTTTGTCGCGTATGTGCTTAATGAGAGCGTTGTCGAGCTGATGTATATCTATAGGCTTTGATATAAAGTCATCGAATCCGCTTTTAAGGAACTTCTCCATCTGCCCCGAAACGGCGTTGGCGGTCAGCGCGACTATAATGCCTTCATATCCCATTTCCCTGATATTCTTCGTTGTTTCTATGCCGTCCATAATCGGCATCATGTGATCCATAAATACTATGTCATAGACATTACCTGCCTTTAGCTTGTTAATGGCAGTGAAGCCGCTGTCCGCCGTGTCAATTTTCAATCCATACGGTGCCATAAGCCCGTTTGCGACATATATGTTAGTTTCCACATCATCTACAATCAAAACACTGCCATATGGCATCGGTTCGTGTGTAACCAGCGCGGCTTTGGCGTGGTCGATATGATTTGTGCGGAACTGCTTTAGCTGTTCCGTCATTTCCTTGCCTAAAACACCCTCTTTAGTGTCCTCCTGCGGGATACGTACAATAAACTTTGAACCCCTGCCCGGTTCGCTGTCCACCTCGATGTCGCCCCTCATCATCTTAATAAGGTTTTTCGTTATGTTCATGCCCAAGCCCGTACCCTCGGTCGTGCGGTTAGCCTCCATATTAAACCGTGAATACTCGTCAAACAGCTTGCTGATTTGCTCCGGCGACATACCCTGCCCGGTATCGCTGACGCTGAAAACAATCATAACCTCAGAATCATTTCTGCCCTTTTCAGACGACACCGCCAGATGTACCGTGCCTTCAGACGTGTATTTGAAAGCGTTTGAAAGCAGGTTGTTCAATATCTGCTTAATCCTCAGCTCGTCACCTATAAGAACCGATGGGATGTTTTCGTCTACTTCAATAGTAAAATATATGGGTTTGCTGCCGATACGCATAACATTAAGCTGTGCCGTGTCGTTAATAAGGCTCGCTATTTCGTAGCTTGAGGGCAGAAGCTCCAGTTTACCGGCCTCGATTTTTGATAAATCGAGAATGTCATTGATTATACCAAGCAATAAATCGCCCGAAGTATAAATTTTATCCATCGCTTCTTTTTCGCTTGGACCGAGGTTCTCGTTCTGGTATTGAATTTCCGCAATGCCTATTATGGCGTTCAGCGGTGTGCGTATCTCGTGGCTCATAGTGCTGAGGAACGCGCTCTTCGCGTGGTTAGCCGCCTCCGCTTCATCGAGCGCGATTTCCAGTTTGGCGGCGTTGGCGCGTGTACTGCGTATTAAATCATCGCATAACAGCGCGTTTGTTATCATCAGTCCCGCGCTTCGCAGTATGTTTATTTCTTCATCGGAGAACTGACGCTCTTGATGATAATCGGTAATATCGAAGAAGCCCCAAAATCTTTCCTGCAAGAATATCGGTATAATGGCAATCGACTTTATGCCGAAACCGTCTAAAAACAGTTTGTTGCCCTGTGACAATTTATCAAACGGGCTGTTAATGCACTCGCCGCCCGAAAACAACGCTTCCCATCCGGGAGTGGCACTGTACGGAAACCGCACGTCCTTGGGAACGGGCGGCTGTGCCATCCCCAATTCGCTCATCCACTCATAAGTGTTAATGTAGTAATGCACTCCGTTTACGTGTTCATTCTTCCAAATCTGAACGCGGTCGGCACTGACGGCGCGGCCTATAATACCGAGACTTTCAAGCAGAACTTCCTCAATATTTCCCTTTCCCGCCGTTGAGAGCATCATTTCCGCGATACCGTTGCCGGTATTCAATAGTGTTTTGCCGTCGTCCAGTTCTTTCAGCATTTTGACGTTAAAAAGGCAGAAGAAAAACGCCAAAGCGCATATACCCATAGACGCGGCGAACGAAATTATGTTGTAAAGCATCGTGTAGCTCTGACCCAGCAGGTTTGCGTTAAAAATAAACAGCGTTACCGATATCATTGTTCCCGAGGTTAAAATGTATGCGGCAAGCCCTTTTAACGAAAAATATGACAGCGATATAAACGCCACGCAACTGAGATAGTAATAAACCAATCCATCGCCGTTAAAATACAACGCGCTAAGTATAATGACGGCGGTTATAAGCGTTGGCGACAGGAAAGCCGTCACGGCTCTTTTTATCTTACTGCGCTCTATTGTTAAAAATATGAAGATAATGATTATGCCGCTGAGTAAACGCATAACCATACCTTCAAAGTCAATGATTAAATGCGTGTAGATTGACGTTATAACGGTATACGCGCACAAGACGATAAAAATGTGCGGCGCGGAAATGGTTTTTTCTTTGTTCATGAATACGGTGCGCCTGATAAATTGTATCATCCGAATCTCCTTTCACCGCGAGCGATTCTGATTAAATGTAATTATATACTAAATTTCTAAAAAATGGAATAGGAAAATAAAATAAATCGGTGTTGATTGCGCGGCGTTTATATGATACTATAGGAAAGCGCATATAAATCGGATAAAACACAAAAAATTTTAGGAGGTTTTTTAATGTCTAAGATACTGTTCGCGTCGGTTGAGTTCAATAAGTATGAATGGGGGCAGACTTTGCCGCAGAAGTTTTCAAGGCTTGTTGAAAAAATGGGCTTGCAGGACGTTGTGAAAGACAAGCTCGTGGCAATAAAAATGCACGTTGGGCGCGGCATCGGCTTCACAACAATACACCCCATGTTTGTAAAAACCCTTATAGACAAAGTAAAAGAATACGGCGGCAAGCCTTTTGTGACGGATCAGACGGTTGACGGCGCGGAGAGCAGGGGATATACCGCAGAGGCTCTGGGCGCGCCGATCGTGGATGTCTGCGGCGTTACGGGCAAATATTACTATCCTTTGGATGTTGATTTCAAGTCGTTCAAAAACGCGGACATCGCGGGACATATCAAAGACGCGGATGTACTTATTGATTTGTCGCACGTAAAGGGACACGGGGCGTGCGGTTACGGCGGCGCGTGTAAAAATCTCGCAATGGGAGCTGTTACAGACCGTACAAGACAGCAGATACACGGGCTTGAGGGTGAAATTATCTGGAACAGCGAAACGTGTACGCGCTGTAAAAAATGCGTTGAGAGCTGCAACCACTACGCCAACAGCTTTGACAAAGACGGGAATTATCAGGTTTTCATGCACCACTGCACAAACTGCCAGCACTGTGTGAAGGTTTGCCCGAACGGCTCGATATTCATTGACGACAAGAACTACGCGGACGGATATAAGGATTTTCAAAAGGGCATGGCGTTATGCACTCAGAAAGTGTTGGAGAGCTTCGAGCCGGGTCACGTCTTTTACATAAACTTTCTTATGAATATCACCGCTGTCTGTGACTGTTGGGGCATATCCACGCCATCGCTCGTGCCGGATATAGGCGTTATGGCCTCAACGGATATGGTCGCGATTGAACGCGCCTCAATCGATGCGATTAAAATTGAGAACTTGCTGACTAACGGTGTGCCGGGCGGCGGGGATTTGTCAGGCGGAACGGGACATTTGTTCGAGCGTCTGCACGGTAAGAATCCGTATCTGCAGTTAGACGAGCTTGAGAGGTTAGGATTGGGCAGTCAGGAGTATACTTTTGTTGAGGTGAAATAATCCATTTCTCCCATATTTTGTGCTTTGAATAAACGACAAAACCCTGCTATAATCGGTAATATACGAGCGTTTTCGATATTATTGATTAGAGGTGGGGCTTTGTGTTTCGGCGGGTGATTGCTGCTCTTACTGCCTTAGTCGTCATGGCGGCGTGTATGCCGCCGCTCGCGGCGGCATCGGATAATAGTTTACTCGGAAGGGTGATAATCCTCGATGCGGGACACGGGGCGGGCAACACCAATACATATGCCGGGTACGATGAGCAGCTTGCGATGTTCAAGCTGGCGCAAAAAATAAAACCCCTGCTCGAAGCAAGAGGCGCGACCGTACATATGACAAGACCCACGCAAGCCGATGTTTCGCTTAATGTCCGCGCCGCGCTGATTAACAAGTGGGCGTTGGAAGCGTTAAAGGATTCTAAAAAGCTGTCCTCGGTAAGGTTGGGCAGAGACAACGCGGAGCTGCGGGAACTGGACAGATTGATTGGAATTACTCAGAGTATTATTGACAATTCGAGAAAAAACGCGCCGATTTATCTCAATTCCCCGTATTCAGCAAGCCGTAAAATCCACCCCGACTGGAAGAAAATATTCGACCTTGAGAACGACCCTGAGATTTATAACCGCTTTTTAGTAATCTCACTGCACTCGAACGCGACACCGCGACCGATAAACACCGCCGCAAACGGCGTTGATGTGTATGTTACTGTTATGCCGAGCTATTACGGTTACACCAACTATCAGCGCAGTTGTTACTTCGGCGAGCGGTTATTGAGCGGCATAAGCTCGCTTGGAATAAAAAAGAACAAGGTAAACCAGAATAATTTTTTGATAATCCGCGAGCATAATCTTCCCGGCTTGTTGGTGGAAAACGGCTTCCACACCAACAAAGGTGACCGCGAGAAGTTATTAGACGACTTGTTTTTGGACAAGCTCGCAAAAGTTTACGCGGATACGGTTACGGAATACTTTGAGTATATCGGATCTCCGTAAACTCATCGAACGATATATCCAAGCCGCTATAATCCTTGGAGTTAACAACGGAATAGTGCCACCATTCGCCCGCTGCGACTTTGAGACCCGCTTCCGTCATAATATTTATCAGCAAATCCCGGTTTGCCGTTTCTTCAGCCGTGCCGCCGCTGTAAGTCACGGACGCTCTCTTTGTAAATTCATCGAAAGCGGACGGCATGGGCAGAAGATTGCCGTCAGCGTCCGCTAAGGCGCAGTCAACGGCAACGCCTTTAGGATGATTCGCGGACGCTCCCGGCTTTGCCACATAGGCGCGTTTGTCCGGCGGTGTAAGCTCATACATCGTCTTTTGCGCGGACATGGGGCGGTAAACGTCATATATAACCAGCCGCAGATTATATTCGGCGGCTTTTTCTTGGGCTTTGAGCAGAATCTCCGCGAGGTCTGTGTGAGCAAGGCACAGCGGCGTTTCGTACAGGGGTATGCCGAGGAAATTATCATCCGTTGCATATTTGATATCGAAAATAAATCCGGCATTCAGGTCGGCGAGGTCGATGAGGTCATTGTAATTGAAAACGGCGGAAATATCCTGTTGTAGGGGCGGGTTTCCATGCCCGCCCGGGGTTGGGGACGGCGGAACGGCGGGGGTAACGGACGGCGCGGCGGGGATGTCCGTGTCCCCGTGTAGGGGACGATGGTAATCGTCCCGTTGATTTGATATAGCGGGCGGATCAACGGACGGCGCGGGGGTAACGGACGGCGTGGGCGTATCGAAAGACGGCGCGCCGAGGGCGTCGCGCCCTACGTTGTTATTTGTATTGGCGCAGCCCGTCAGCAAACCAACGAAAAATACAAATAAAAATATCTTGACAATCTTCATAACGCATATTATACTATAAACGGTTTAATAAATACAGTCTATTATTGAAAGGAGTTGTTTTTGTGTGGTTGGGATAGTAATGGTGATTGAGACTTAACAACATAATACCGGGCTTACAACATCTTTAACCGTCTGTAAAAGAGGGTCGGCACATCGTGCCGTTGATTGAGTACGCTCACGTGAAGCAACCTTTCGTGAATACTGCTTTTTGCGGGATACGACCAAGGTCGTGTCCTTTTTAGTTGCGTAAAAAATTACGTAGGGGCGGATGGTAATCCGCCCGGGAAAATTGGAGGAAACAGAATTGAATGAAAAAACCGCGCTCGTCACGGCGGTTCATAAAGAGCGTTATGAGCTCCTCTGCGGAGGCGAGCAGATATACGGAAAATTGAAAACAGCCGTTTATTTCAACAACGGCACGGAGCTTTACCCCACGACCGGGGACTTCGTCACGGTGCAGTATAACCCCATCGGGGACAGCGTGATTATTCGCACACGCCCGCGCAAAAGCCTTTTTTCGCGGCAAGACCCGGACAAGACGCGCCCGCGTGAGCAGGCTGTCGCCGCGAATTTCGACTATGTGTTCATCATGGCATCGCTTAATCAGGATTTTAGCCCGCGCCGTATCGAAAGATACCTGACGCTTGCGTGGCAGAGCGGAGCGACACCTGTAATCGTGCTTACAAAGGCGGACTTGGCGGACGACATTCCATCGGCTGTCCGTGAGACGGAAAATGCGGCGGCAGGCGTTGAGATTCACGCCGTCAGCGCGGTGACGGGTTACGGCATAGCTGAATTACAAAAATATCTCACGCCGGGGAAAACAGTCGTGTTTCTCGGCTCTTCGGGTATCGGGAAATCCAGTCTGCTAAACGCCCTCATGGGTGAGGATGTTATGGAGGTTAAAGCCATCCGCGAGGATGACGGCAAGGGGCGGCACACCACCACCCGCCGCCAGCTTATAACGCTGCCGAACGGGGCGAGTATTATCGACACGCCCGGTATGCGCGAACTGGGTATGTGGGACGCGGCTGAGGGTATCGGAGGCGTTTTCGCCGATGTGGAGGAACTCTTGGGCGGCTGCCGTTTTTCAAACTGCGGTCATCAGTCCGAGCCGGGGTGCGTGATACTGGAAGCTATAGAGAGCGGCGAGTTGCCGCGCGAACGCTGGGAGAGTTATCTGAAACTTAAACGCGAAGCCCTGTATGCCGATGACAAGGCGGCGGCAATACGCGCGAAAAACGCTTGGGGAAAGTCAATTTCTGTTTGGAGCAGACATCAAAAAAAGGATAGGAGAAAACCATGAACATTATACAAACACAAAATTTAACAAAAATCTATCGCCGGTTTGAGAAAGAACCCGGCTTAATGGGCAGCGTCAAGTCGCTGTTCAAGCGCAAATATTCGGAAAAAGTGGCTGTAAACAGTTTTGACCTTACAGTTGAGGCGGGCGAACTCGTGGGGCTTATCGGCCCGAACGGGGCGGGCAAAACAACGCTCGTAAAAATGCTTACGGGTATCATCGCGCCCACATCGGGCGGGGTTTCCGTGCTGGGTCATTACCCGAACAAGCTCGAGAACAAATTCAAAATGCAGTACGCGGTCGTTATGGGACAGAAAAGTCAGCTCTTTTTCGAGCTGACTCCAAGCGATACCTTTAGATTGTTCAAGGAGCTTTACGCCATCCCTGATGATGTTTATAAAAGAAACGTGGATTATTTTGTGAGCTTGTTCGATGTTTCGGAGTTTCTTAATGTACAGGTACGCACACTGAGTTTAGGCGAGCGCATGAAAATGGAGCTTATAGCGGCACTGCTGCACAACCCCGGCGTACTGTTCCTTGACGAGCCGACCATAGGGCTTGACGCGGCGGCACAGAGGCAGATGCGCGAGTTCCTGCGCGAGGTCAACGAGAAGAACGGAACTACTATTATACTTACATCGCATTATATGGAGGATGTTAAGAAGCTGTGTTCCAGAAGCGTTGTTATTAACGGGGGAAAGAAGATTTATGACGGCGGTACTGAAGAATTGTTCAAGAAATATGAGCAATTTGAGGGCGAGGACATCGGCTTGGTTGTAGAGCGCATCTACGCCGCGAAAGACGGAGGCGGCGAATGAGAAAATATGCCGCCGTTGCCCAAACACTTTTCAAGGCGCAGATTATTTACCGTTTTGACGTGATACTGACCGCTGTTGGGACGATATGGCGCGTGGTTTTCGCGTGGATACTCTGGGGCGCGATATTTGCCGACCACAGCGAGATAGGCGGCTTTACCTTTCAGGCAATGCTGTCCTATTATGTGATTAACGCCTTTCTGTCAACCATGGAGCGTTCACACGGTACTTTGGGTGAAATTTCAAACAAAATAAGAGACGGGTCGTTTACAAAATTTATGGTAATCCCGTCTAACACGCAGCTCCACTTTTTATCGCAGACGATTGGAGCGAGCGCGTATTACGGCGTGTTTGCCGTTATGGCAACGGCGGTCAGTATGCTGTTGTTCAGAATAAATCTCACTTTAACCGGCGACATCACGCGGATACTTTTGGCGGTCGTAATGTTCCTTCTGGGTACGGTGTTCATGAACAGCTACTCATTTTTCGTTGGCATATGGGCGTTTAAGTTTCAAGACATGACTTTCGCAATGCACCTGCTGCCATCGGTCGTATCGTTCTTCAAGGGCGAGCTTGTGCCGCTGTCACTGCTGCCGGAGGTCTTTGTCCATATACTGCGTTGGTTTCCGTTTACACACATCATCTACACGCCGACAATGCTGCTGACGGGAATGATTGACGCTTCTGAGGGACTGTACGGGTTGGCGATACTGTGTATCTGGACGTTGGGGATGTTCTTAGTCAGTCAGCTGACATACAGGAAAATGAGAATTAAATACGAGGGGGTGGGCATATGACACGGAGTCTCAGATTCATTTGGTTGTTAATCAAAATGAAGATTGTGCGTACAATGGCGTTCCGTTTTAGTTTCTTCGGCGTGTTTTTTGCCGATGGTATGCTGTTTCTTATTCAACTCCTGACATTTGCCGTTATTTACGGGCAAGTGGACAGCATAGGCGGTTGGAGTAGGGGGCAAATGTTAATCTTTATCGGCACGTTCTCGATGATAAACGGGCTGAACATGATTATCTATTTTTTCGGTGTTGTAGAGATACCGTGGAAAATACGCGATGGAAGGCTTGACACCTATCTCACAAAACCGGGTAACGCGCTGCTGCGCCTGACATTTGAGAGCGTGAACTTGGGTTCGATACCGCTGTTGTTTCTGTCGGGAGCGATTATAGCTTGGGGCGTTTCAATCGAGGGGATTGTCATCACCGTACCGCTGATGTTGGGTTACACCGGGATGGTACTGCTGATGACGCTGCTCTGGTACGATATGGAGGTTATCCTGCGGACAATTCCATTTTTCGTCATTTCCGCCACTTCGATTGACTGGCTGGAGGGCGATATGCTGATGCTTAACTTCAAAATACCCGGTGTTATCTATAAGGGCTTTTTTAGGATTCTTTTCTACTTTGCCTTGCCATACGGTATTATGGCGACCGTGCCGACACAGCTTCTGTCCGGCGCGATGACAAAATCCGGGCTTATACACTCGCTTGCTGTTGTGTTAGTGTTCACGGTGTTTACGTTTTGGTTCTGGAAGTTCGGACTGAAGCATTATAAAAGCGCAAGCAGTTAGCAGGGGCGGATGGCAATCCGTCCGCCCTTCCGTTCGTCCGCCCGCAAACACGGTTATTCCGACCTTTCGCGCGATTGTGACAGCATATGCCGCACAATCGCGCGAATTTATTGTTGACAATTTAGTTCGTTCCGGATATAATATAGGAAAAGGAGTTGATAGCCGTGATGCAAATAACAGCTACGGAGTTTAAGACGAATTTTGGCAAATACCTCAATCTTGTAAACCGTGAGGAAATCCATATCACGAAAAACGGAATAGACATAGCCGTTCTGTCGCCGCCAAAACCGAATCACAGTTGGGTGGACGATTTGATAGGTGTTATACCGAATGCGTCAATCAATGAAAAGCAAATAAAAGCGGAAAGGCTGACGGGAAAATATGAAAGCATTGATTGATACAAATGTGTTAATTGACGTGTTCGCAAAACGAGAACCGCATTTGGAAGCAAGCGCGGCGGTTCTCCGCTTATGCGGCGCGAAGCTGACGGGAAGTATCCTCGTCAGCCAAACCACTGATATATACTACATTTTACGCCGTGAGGGAATAAGCGCAGAGAGTGTAAAAGAAATTCTAAAAACCCTTGCGGGTAACATGATATTGCTTGATGTAAACGCTAATGACGCTAAGAACGCGATTGAGAGCGATATGTCCGATTATGAGGACGCGCTCCTTGCCTTCCGCGCGAAACGCGCCAATATGAATGTTATAATTACACGAAATCTCAAGGATTTTGTCAATTCACCTGTGTCTGCTATTACGCCGATTGATTTTTTAAGCCGATACGGCTATTCCCGATAAAGGAGGGTAAATCAATGAAAATAAAAATGATTGTTACCGACTTGGACGGCACATTATTGAAAGATGACAAATCCGTGACAGAGTTTACAAGAAACGTTTTGAAGCAATGCCGGGCAAAGGGCATAAAGACAGCACTCGCGACCGCTCGCGGTCATCCCGAAAAACTCGTGCCTGTTGAATTGTTCGATGGCAGAATTACGAATAACGGCGCGGTCATTATAGCGGACAATGTCGTATACAGGCGTAATATGTCGTATCAGGAAGCTCGCCCTTTACTGATGGCTTGCGACAAGCGTGGCTTGAAGATGACATCGCAGGATATAGATATGCACTATACTAATTTTGATATATCCGCAATTTGGCCACATATAAAAGGTTTTGAAATCGTTGATTTTTCAAAACACGAGATAGATTCTGATAAAATCTGCATGGAAAACGGTTCTCCGGATGATATAGAGTTTATGAGGCAGAATCTCAGTGACAATATGTATTTGACTGTCACTCGCGATAACCTTGCGATGGTTATGCACAGAGACGCAACCAAGTCAAAAGCCGTTGCCACGCTTGCGAAACATTGGGGAATCGAACAAGAAGAAATCGCCGTGTTCGGCGATGATATGAACGATATTGATATGTTGGAATACGCCGGGGCGGGCGTGGCTATGGGCAATGCGTTGGACGAGGTGAAAACGGCCGCCGGGTACATATGCGATACAAACGAAAATGACGGTTTGGCAAAATGGTTGGAGGAGAATGCGTTATGACAACAGTTTATTTCATACGTCACGCAGAATCGGATATTTCTGTTCATGACAACAGGGTTAGACCCCTAACAGAAAAGGGTATGAACGACCGGGCATTGGTGACGGCTTTTTTACAAGATAAAAATATTGACGTTGTGCTTTCCAGTCCATACAAACGCGCTGTTGATACAGTTGCGGATTTCGCGGAGAAAAACAGTTTGGAAATTGAGCTGATTGAAGATTTTCGTGAACATAAAATAAGCAGTGTATGGATAGATGATTGGAAAGCCCACGTAATAAAGCTATGGGATGACTTTTCGTATAAATTATCTGACGGCGAATGTCTTGCTGAAATCCAACAGAGAAATATTGCCGCGTTAAACGAAGTTTTGAAACGTTATAAAGATAAAAATATCGTTATCGGAACACATGGAATGGCATTATCAACTATTATAAATTACTACGATAAGACATATGGCTTTGATAATTTAATGTCAATGGTCTATATTCAACCGTGGGTTGTGCGGATGAATTTCAATGGCAATGATTGTGCCGGGATGGAAAAGATAGATTTATTCAATCCCATAAAACAGAAAGACTACAATAATTGCATCGTCGGCGTATCCGCTTTAGGTACTTTGAAAGCGTACCGCTTTGTTGTTATTTTCGCCAGATATAAGGACAAATGGCTGTACTGCCGCGCGAAAGAGCGTGATTGCTTTGAGACACCCGGCGGACACATTGAGCAGAGTGAAACAACACTCGAAGCCGCGAAACGCGAGCTTTTTGAGGAGACGGGCGCGGTTAAGTTTGACATTGAACCCGCGTTCGATTATTCTGTAAGAATAGCAACGGAAATCTCAAACGGGCAGGTGTTCTTCGCGCAAATACATGAACTCGGCAAAATACCGGACTATGAAATGGCGGAAGTAAAACTGTTCGATACAATTCCCGATAAAATGCGATTTCCGAAAATATTACCTGTGTTGTATGATAAAATGCAGCATTGGGTTATGTTGTAGGGGCGGTCATTGACCGCCCGAATACGCGCGGTATTTATTCGTTGGAGGAATAATGAGAAAATTACTAATCAGGCCTTGTTTGCTCGCTTTGCTTTTCCTTCTTGCCTCATGCGGTATGGCGTTAGAGCAAACACATGAGGAAAGTGTTAAGCCTTTACAGCTCCCTCTAACCTCTCAAGCTGAGAGCTTGGAGGGAAATGCCGATGTTGAGAGCGATGTTGAGGGTGAGTCGATTCCGCCGCTGACCGTTAACGGCTGGGATGTGAGCGTTATAATCGGTCTGCTGTCCGCGTTGGATGAAGCGGAAACGCTTACGCCGGAGAGCGGGCTGTTGCGAAAGTTTCCGTATCCGTATAAAGCGATGGCTTGCGTGACATCGGATTGCGATGGGGCGAGTGAAGAAACATTCACAAGTATGCACCGCTATTTGAATACTTTTGAGGACACGCCCTACGGCAAAGGCTTGGGGTTGGATATAGCAAATTCTTTTTTTGTGTACAATGGCTCGAATCTTGACGATTCAAAGAATTTGCTCAGTTGGTTTGAGGGAACAAATCCCGAAATAGTAAAAAATGCGGAGTTTATTAAGAAGTATTGGGAATGCGGTTGGATAGACAGCATCCATACATTCGGTGATTTCTCGAACAACGGGCGGACACGTTTTACCCGTGAGCTGGGTTTGACGGCTTGGAAGACACTTAGCGCGGCGGGCATACATCCCACGGTGTGGATTGACCACGGCAACGCCGCCAATGTGCAGAACTTCGGCGCGTATAACCCTAAAAACGCATCGAGCTATCAGCGCGGCGATGACCCGGATTCTCAGTATTATCATACCGATGTTACTCTGAGCGGTTCGGTGCGCTTCGCGTGGTATTCGCGGCATAACGCGAATTTTGGTTTTGATTTTCCCCTGTCGCCGCGTGAACTCCGTGACGGCAGAGTGGTTTGGAGCTTTCAACGCTATACCCACAATCCCGCGCCGGACGGCTCGATAGACTGGACATGGCGGCCGAACCGCCTGCGCGACCAAATAACGGAAAAACGGCTTGATGAACTGGAGCGTAAAGGGCAGTACTCGATTATAGCGCAGCACATGACGCTCTATCAGGACGAGTTTCAGCCGGGCGAAGAAGACCTCGCCGCGCTGAGGATGCTTGCCGCGCGGTTTCATCAGGATGAGACTATCTTGGTGGCGCGTGCTTCAAGACTGCTCGCCTATGCCGTGGCGCAAAAATATGCCGTCTTCCAATACGTTTCGGTAAACGGCATGAACGCTGTCCGCGTAACGGGAATCGATGACCCTGTAACCGGGTTCAGAAAACCCTTCCCTAACGAGCTTCGCGGGCTGACGTTTTATGTCCCCGACCCGGAGAATACGGTAATTTTTGTCGGCGATACGCTCCTGCCACGGGAAGAAACGCAAGTCAACGCCGAGGATGAAACGGGTAACAGCAGCGTTTCGGTATCATGGTTCAAACAGGATACATTCGATTATACAAAATAGAGATGATCAAACAACACTTTAAACCCAATTAAAACGAGTATAACACCGCCAACGAGTTCCGCCTTTGATTTGAACCTCAAGCCAAACACATTACCGGCTTTTACCCCAAGCATTGACAGCAGCAGTGTTGTAACGCCTATGAACGAGGCGGCGGGGACAATGCTGATTTGAAGAGAAGCGAACGAGACCCCCACAGCCAAAGCGTCAACGCTTGTAGCGATGGCAAGCGGGAGCATATGCGATGGCTTTAATGAAATCCCTTTAGTGTTGGGGCTTTCCTTGATAAAACTGCCGTAAATCATCCTGCCGCCGAGAAAGCCGAGCAGCGCGAAAGCAATCCAATGACCGTATGAGGTAATTTTGTCGGCAAAGAGAGATGCCGCAAAGCAACCTATAAGAGGCATGGCGGCTTGAAAAAACCCGAAATATAAGCCGACAATCAGTGAATTTCTAAAAGTGACCTTGCTCATGCCCAACCCGGCGCATACCGATATGGCAAAGGCATCCATTGATAATCCAACGGCGAGCAAAAACAGTTCAATAAAGTTCATAGTGAGATTATACACCATATAATACAGTGTGACAAGCGACTATGATTTTAACAATAAAAAAGCATTGAAACAACCGTAAACTTATGATATAATTCAGGAAAAAATAAGGAGTGCTGTATTATGAGCTATTTCCCCAATATCCCGGCAATTAAATTTGAGGGCGGCGCGAGCAAAAATCCTCTGGCGTTCCGCTACTATAACGCCGATGAGAAAATTCTCGGCAAAACGATGAAAGAGCATCTGCGTTTTGCCATGTCTTGGTGGCACACCATGACGGGCGAGGGCAAGGATATGTTCGGTTCGGGTACGATTGACAAATCGTTCGGCAAGACGGGCTTTGAAAAGTCCAAGGCGCGTGTTGACGCGGGTTTTGAGCTTATGCAAAAACTGGGCGTTACTTACTACTGCTTCCACGACTATGATCTCATTGACGAGCGCGACACGTTGGCTGAGAGCAACGCCGCACTTGTGGAAATCACCGATTATATGCTCAAAAAGCAGAACGAAATGGGACTGAAATGCCTGTGGGGAACGTCAAATCTGTTCAGCAACAAGCGTTATATGTTCGGCGCGGGTACTGCTCCCAACGCCGATGTGTTCGCCTACGCGGCGGCACAGGTCAAGCAGAACATTGATGTTTCGGTGAAGCTGGGTGCGAACGGCATCGTGTTCTGGGGCGGACGTGAGGGTTATGAGACGCTCCTCAACACCGACATGGGGCTTGAACTTGATAACCTTGCGCGTTTCCTGCATATGGCGGTCGATTACGCGCGTTCAATCGGCTTCAAGGGCGACTTCTTTATCGAACCCAAGCCGAAAGAGCCGAGCAAGCACCAGTATGATTTTGACGCGGCGACCGCGATTGGATTCCTTAACAAATACGGACTCGACAAAGATTTCAAGATGAATATCGAAGCGAACCACGCAACGCTTGCCGGGCATACATTCGAGCATGAGCTGCGCGTGTCGGCTATAAACGATATGCTCGGTTCGATTGACGCGAACCAAGGCGATATGCTGTTGGGATGGGATACGGATCAGTTCCCGACCGATGTTTACAGCACAACTTACTGTATGCTCGAAGTCCTGCGTGCCGGAGGCTTTAAGACCGGAGGGCTGAACTTTGACGCGAAAGGGCGGCGCGGCTCGTTCACGCACGATGATTTGTTTTTATCGTATATCGCGGGAATGGACGCTTTCGCGCTCGGGCTTATAAAAGCGGCGAAAATCATTGAGGACGGGCGCGTTGACGGCTTTGTCAAAGAGCGTTATTCAAGCTGGAGTTCCGGAATCGGCAAAGATATCACAGATGGCAAACTTGGACTTAAAGAACTCTCGGACTACGCGCTGAAAAAAGGCGAGGTAACGACAAACATCAGCGGCAAACAAGAATATCTTGAAAATATTGTCAATCAAGTTTTGTTCAATTAACTGTATAATTAAATAATAATCTGCCCATAATTCATACACAAGGAGAGTATGAATATGGGCAGATTACTTAAAAAAATTGAAATTTCGTTAATAATTGGACTTGTTTTCGCCGTTATGGCGGGAGCGTGGGCGCAGAAATCGCAGAGAGAACTGAGCGGCAAGCTGTTAAGGCTTCATGTCGTTGCAAACTCCGATGAAACGGACGACCAACAGCTGAAACTTGCTGTGCGCGACAAGGTTTTGGAGTATGCCGCGCCGCTTCTCAGCGGCGTAACGGATGCGGAGGAGGCGGAGAGAATCATCACCGCCAACTTACCGATTATAACGGAACAGGCGCGGCTTGAAACACTCGCTCTGGGCTATGACTATGCCGTTAACGCGGAGCTTAGAGAGGAAGTTTTCCCGGCGCGTGAATATGACAGTTTTACGTTACCCGCCGGGGCGTACCGCGCGTTGAGGGTCACAATCGGCGAGGGAAGTGGACAGAACTGGTGGTGCGTGGTATTCCCGCCGCTGTGCGGAGACGGTGATTTTTACTCAACCGCAAAGGAAGCGGGATTGAGTGACAGCGAAATCGCGCTGATAACCGATGGTGACGGCGTTGTGTTCAAGTTCAAGTTTGTTGAGATATTTGAGAAATTGCGGAATTGGTTTAGGTAGGGACGACCTGTGGTCGTCCGTTTTTTCGTGTTGGTTGTGGGCGTTATTCAAATAAATCAGCATGAGTTCCCGTTTCAGTCAGCACCAAAATAAGTTTGTCCTCATGTATTTTGTAAACTAACAACCAATCACCCTCACCGCCCACATGACATTCACGATAGCCGACATAATTACCTTTAAGTGTGTGGTCGCGATACTCCGGCGGCATGGGATCGCCTTTTAGTAATAAATCAATAGTAACTTCCAATTTTAACATATCATATCCACGCTTAATCAGTAAGCGGCGATTACGTCTAAAACGGGTTGTGTATTCAGGATTGTATTTACTCATTATCCCTCTCCGCTTCATCTTCCGCATCCATAGCTGCAAACAATTCCCGAGCATTAGCGAGAGGTTTTGGCTTTCGCGTTCCTTGGTTATATTCTGCGATAATTCGTTCCGCTTCATCCATAGCCTGCAACAAACTGACATTTGGAATAGGATTTCGCACATCAAAGGGAAAACCGCGTTCAATTATAGCTTTATGCAAAAAGACATTGATAGCTTCACTTAGATTCAAACCAAACACGGAGAAAGTGTCTTCCGCTTTCATTTTGACGACAGGGTCTAGGCGGATATTGTAATTTGTGGTTTTCATTTACCTCAACTCCTTTATCGCAAGTGTATCACAAAGCGCATACAAAGTCAATATAATCTCGTGTATTATGGAAGCCGCACCCTACAAATCCGCGTTTCCCGTAGGGTAGGGCTTCCATGCCTGACCGCACAAAAATATTAAAATTGCTTAACTTAATGACATTGCCGCCTCGGTCGTCCGTTTTTTTCGTATTGGTTGTGGGAGAGCGGTGAAGACAAACCGCGCCATGCTTAGTCTTATGCGTAACTTCCTATATATTACGAATAACACAAAAAAATTATTGAAAAAAAATAAAAATATATTGACATACAGTCTTCTGTGTGGTATGCTTAAAAGCAATAACACATAGGAGGCTATTTTTATGAGAGAACCGTTAGCGAGCCGTATTCTCCGCTGTACTTTGTATGGGGTCTTTGTGTTGGCTGTTTTACTGACGATAACACTGCCCTTTATGATGGATACATATTTCCGTATCCTGTATGATGCCTATTCTCTGCACACAGACTACCGCGCGTTTATTATGCCATTTTTGATGTTTGTCGGCGCGGGCGGTGCTTGGATTGCGTTAGAGTTAATCTTAATGCTGCGATCAATCCCCGCCAATCCTTTTGTCTTACGCAATGTGAGGGCACTCAAGCGCGTTGGTATTATCTTGGCGGTTCTGGCGGCGGCGTTTGGCGGCAAATGCTTTGTATACAATACTTTTCTGACTGTGGTGGGCACGGTAATCTTCATTCTTGCCTGCTTATTTGCTTTCACGCTGGCAAGTCTCTTTAGCCAAGCCGTGGCGTTTCGTGAAGAAAACGACCTAACCATATAAGGGGGCGGAGATATGATTATAGTCAATCTTGATGTTATGATGGCTAAAAGAAAAATTGGTCTGGCTGCATTAGCCGAGTGCATCGGACTTACACAGGCAAATCTTTCAATCCTTAAAAACGGCAAGGGAAAGGCCATTCGTTTTTCAACGCTAAACCAACTTTGCAAAGAATTGGAGTGCCAACCGGGAGACATTTTGGAATACAGGGAGGAGTGATGAGGGTGGAAACTTTGAAAATCATAAAACGCCTTACACATTCGCCTATCGTGTTGGCAATATACCTGTTGACGTTTGGGGTCATTTATTTTTCATTTTACTTGCTCGGCTACACATTTGTTCCGGCAAGCGGACCTATGCTATATACCATTGCCGCCGCAATTATAATTTTACTTACAGTCAACAGTATTAAACATAGAAATGAAAGGACAAAAACCTCCGGTGTTTTTTCTGCTCTCTTACCGCTAATCGCAGTATTTTATACTAATTCAAAATATGTTGGAACAGATACATATGGAATAAACAACTATCTTTTCATTTTGAATGCCTGTATTGTTTTGATATGCGGCTTGATACTATTCGGTGCTTTCATGCGCGGGAGGGTTGTTAAGGCAGTATTGCTTCTCTTGTACACTTTGATGTTAGTATTTATATTTTTAATGCTGTTCATAATGATTTTTTTTGGAAATTTCGGCTTTATTCAAGTGGAAATGTCTGTAATGTCACCCAATTCCGTGTATTTAGCCGAAATAGTAAGTCACGATCAGGGTGCGTTGGGCGGAGCCACTTATGTAAGCGTTACTCGTCAAAACCGTGTCATGAATTTTCTTGTTGGAAAATTCAGAAAAGAGATTTATTGGGGCAGATGGGGTGCGTTCGAGAATATGGAATTGCGATGGGAATCGGACAATGTGCTTTATATCAACAATATAAGATATACTATCAGGCACTGAACATATGAGATAAAGAGGAGCATGGAACATGAAACGATTATTAGAAAAGAAAAAGTTAATTTGCCTTATAATTTTTATGACATACATATCCATTGTTTTGAAGCTGACAGTATTCAGATTTGGGTTTCTTTATGACAAGAGACAACTCAACGCGACCATCTTCATTGATTTGATAAATGTATACAGAAATGTTGGGACGGGTGTCTTTTTAAGGCTGTTCTTGGGAAATATCGGTTGGTTTGTTCCTTTTGGATTCTTTTTACCAGTGTTACTAAAAAAGGAACGGTTTTCAGCGGTAATAATCACGGGCTTTTTATTTTCACTTAGCATTGAAACATTACAATATGTTTTCCGCAAGGGTGTGGCGGAACTGGATGACTTAATTCTAAACACACTAGGTGTAGTCATTGGGTATCTCATATACAAATTAACACTTACCTTATTTCGTAAAAGAGAGTTGAGATTCCGTCAAATCCGCAGTACAGGCAGCCCTTACCCCATATATTCCGCAACGAGCAGGTCAACGACCCTGCCGTAGCTCTTAACGCCTTCCTCCTGCTGCATAGCTTTCAGATAGCTGTCGTTTATCGCCTCGCTCAAGTCGTTAATCGGGCCTTCGTACTGCTCGTAATGCTCACGAACGCCGAACAAGTCCTCTCTGACGTTATCGCTCAACCCCTCCCACAGTTCGACCCACGCGACAAAATCAGCGTCCATCAAAGCGTTTGACAGATATGTGTACGCCAAAAACGCGCCGGAATATTCAACATTGGGGTCGCCGGAGTTCATACACGCCATTATACCCCAAAAATTGGCCTCGTCTTCACGCGCCGCGCCCTGACGGTGCGCCAGCTCGTGGGCAACAGTAGCAGGCAGGTTTTGCGGCGGTGTGTCGGTGTTCACGTTCGCTTCGGCGAACCACGGGATATAGATGCCCGATATGCCCATATATGACTGCACAATACTTAACGCCAATCCTTTTGCGGGCGCGGGATTGGCTTTTATAAAGTCAAATTTTTCCGACAAACGGTTATAGCCGTTAATCACAGCAACGTTGTAGTTTTTGAGCGGCTGCCGTTCCGTGCGCCCGTTTTCACCGCGTGTGACATCAGCACTGTTCAGGATTTCGCGGTAGTGTTTCGCCGTTTTATACAGCTCGTCTGCGGTTGGATTGTAACCCGCAAAGCCCGCGCGTTCGCCCGGCGCGGGCATCAGGTATACAATACCGTACAGCCACACGAAGGTAAGCAGCAGGCAAGCAGCGAGGTTTAGCAGAAAGAACAGTGTCTTTTTCAGCGTCCTTCTCTTTCTCACTACATAGATAAGCGCGAGGATGGGAAGTACATATACCGTTAACTCAAACAGCGAGAACGGCACAATGCCCGTTATTTTTCCGATTAAATGCGTCAGCTCACGGTTAAGCGCGGGATACCAACCGGAGAAAAATTCCGGTTTGAACAATGCCGCAGCGTAAGAGACAACGGATAAAGCTATTATAATAAGGGGACTTGTAAATTTCTTCATTTTATTACCTCGAGATTGCGTTTTATCAAATCTAATCTGCTCGCATAGTGGCGGTCTGATAGGTCGCCGTCCAGTGCGGTCGCGTCAATATTTGGTATTATTCGCTCATAAAACTCGGGAATATCGGTTGTTTTTACTTGCTGATTGTGCGGGCATACCTTCTGGCAGATGTCACATCCCCATATGTACGGGGACAATTTCAGCAAACTAATATCAGTATCAGGGTTCTGCGTAATGCTCGCGATACAGCGTTCGCGGTTCAGCACACGTTTTTCCCCGTCAAAACGCATCGCACCCGTGGGACACGCCCTCTCACACGCGCCGCAGGCACGGCAAGTATCGCTCGGTGAAGTCTCGGGCAGGAGCGTATCGCACAACACCGCGCTGAGAGCAACATAAGAGCCGTAAGGCTCGACAATCTGCATTCCGTGGCGGCCTGTAAATCCCAGACCGCACATATTTGCCGCCGCAACGATAGGGAGCGGCCAACCGTTTTTAAGCGCGAGGAATTTCATATTTGGGTATTGAGCGGATAACTCGTGCTCATAATTTTGCGTGAGCTTATATACCACGGCGTGGTAATCGCGCGGTCGCGCGAACGCCGCGATATTACCGTCAGCGTCTCCCGTAAAATACGGCACGACCTTAATAATCGCGCTTTGCGGCTGAAACGGCAGGGCGCGGAAACGCGCCGCCATTTTTTCGGTCATATGGGGTATAAGGCGCGACACCGTTACGGTGGGGTGTTGGTTCATGATAATATCACCGAATTAACTATATGGGATTTTTAATGCCATGTCAAGTAGGGTGCGACGCCCTCGGCGCACCGTTATGATGCCGCCCTCGGCGCACCGCCGTTTCCCGTTCCCGTTTTCCCTGTAATCGGTGGTAATATTTACAACGGTGCGCCGAGGGCGGCGCACCCTACAATCGCAATTAACATTTATTCGTAGGGGACGATGGCAATCGTCCCGTTATTGCGCGTCCGCAACCCCACGGGCGGACGAACGGCCGCCCCTACGAAAACGCGGACGAATAATCGCAGATGCGGGCGGATTGCCATCCGCCCCTACTATTTACTACTATTTCTTAATATTCGGTAATTGATATTATTAGGTGATAATATATAGCAGGGTGAGCTATTTTGAGACCTTTGAAAGAAAAAGTAAGTATTTCGCTTGACAGCGATATTGTCGAGCGCGTAAAACAGCTTGCGGAGGAGGACGACCGCTCGTTCTCCCAGTACATCAATCTTGTGCTGAAAATCCACTTGGAAAAAATCGGTATACAAGAAAAGCGCAAGCCGTGAGCTTCCTAAACACGCTTTTCCCTCCCAAGTGCATATTTTGCGGGGAACTTCTGCCGCCGGACGAGAGCTACATCGAGCCGTGTGTTAAGTGCCTGTCCGCTCTGCCTTTGCAGAGAGAACCCCTTGACGGAATCATACCCGGTACAGTGTGTCTCGCGCCGCTGAAATATACGGACAACGTGCGCCGGGGTCTACACGGGTTAAAATTCGGCAGACGTTTAGTAGGCGTGCGTTATTTCGCGCGTTTAATGGCGCAGTGTCTGAAACGGCACAGATTTGACGGATTTGACGCTGTCACTTGGGTACCTGTGAGCCGTACACGCCGCCAACATCGCGGGTTCGACCAAGCGGAACAGCTTGCGCGTGAGGTGGCTAAACTAATTGACGTAAAACCGCGCAAACTTCTGAATAAGACAAGGCACACGCAGCCGAACAGCCGCCTTAAAAGTAAAGACGAGCGGCAAAAGAACGTTTCGGGGGTTTATAGACCCGCCTTGTTTGCAAAAAAATATAATAAAGTTCTGCTCATAGATGATATTATAACGACAGGTAGTACGATTACCGAGTGCGTGAGTATGCTGAAACGCCACGGAACAGGTGAAATAATCGTGTTGGCGGCGGCATCTGCAGTGCGCGGAAAGATTTTTTAGTTGCCATACCATATCCCTCGTGTTATAATACACTGAAAAGAACAGGGGGAAAAATAATGATAACCATAAAACTGACAGAGAACCGCAAGCCCAAACCGCCGGCGGACGGCCTTGGTTTCGGGCAGTATTTTACCGACCATATGTTTTTATACGACTATTCGCCCGAAAAGGGCTGGCATGACGCGCGTGTCGTCCCATACGCCCCGCTTCAACTCGACCCCGCAAGCATGGTGTTCCACTACGGTCAGGAACTTTTCGAGGGTCTTAAAGCGTACCGAGGCGTTGACGGCAAGGTGCGTCTGTTCCGCGCTATCGAGAATGTGCGGCGTTTGAACCGCTCATGCTCGCGCCTGCACATCCCGGAACTGGACGAACAGAAGGTAATGGAAGCATTTAACACGCTTGTCAAAACGGACATCGACTGGGTACCCGAAGCTCCGGATTGCTCGCTGTATCTGCGCCCGTTCGTTATCGCTACAGACCCGTTTTTGGGAGTGTGCGCTTCGCGTACTTATAAATTCATTGTAATTCTCAGTCCCGTGGGTTCTTATTACACGGGCGGCATAGCTCCCACGCGCATTTTCATAGAGGAATCGGATGTCCGCGCAGTGCGCGGCGGCACGGGTGAAGCTAAAGTCGGCGGAAATTACGCCGCGACTATGCGGGCGCAGGAGAACGCCAAACTGGACGGCTTCGCGCAGGTTCTGTGGCTTGACGCAATCGAGCGCAAGTATATTGAAGAAATCGGCACGTCAAACGCTTTCTTCATCATTGACGGCACAGTGATAACGCCGCCGTTAAGCGGCACGATTCTTCCCGGTATAACGCGCCGTTCGGTCATTGAGCTGCTGAAGTCATGGGGCGAGCGCGTGGAAGAACGCCTAATCAGCATTGACGAGGTAGTTACGGCTGTTAAGGAAAAACGCTTGTCGGAGGCGTTCGCGTCCGGCACGGCGGCGGTTATTTCTCCGGTCGGCAGTTTTCACTACAAAGGCAGTGAAGTTCCGGTTCGTGACGATGTAGGTCCGATGGCGCGGAAGCTGTACGACACATTGACAGGCATCCAGTGGGGTAAGGTTGAGGACACATTCGGCTGGACGGCGGTAGTCGGCGGTTAATTTAGAACTAAGTCTTTTATAATCGTTATAAGTAATATAAACACCACAACAAGCATAACGGGTTTAATTATTTTTGCCCCGTTTTTAATCGTGAGCCTCGCTCCGAGTAAATTACCGAAAATCGAAAACGCCGCGCAGGGCAGAGCAAGCGCGTAAAAAACTTTTCCGCCCGCCGCAAACGCGGCGACCGCGGCGATATTAGAGCATAAATTGATTACCTTAGCATTGCCGCTTGCGGTAACGGGGTTTAGTTTAAGAATACCAACGAAGGCTAAAATAAGGAACATACCCGTTCCGGGTCCGAAAAATCCGTCATACCAACCGATAGAGAGTGCTGCTACGGCTGTTATTATCTGCTCTTTTACTTGCGGCATATTGCGTTCTTCCGGAGTGAACAAACCTTTTTTGAACACGGTAAATATTGCGAGTGCCGGAACAAGCGCGACCATCAGCCAACGCAGAAATTGCTCGTTAAGTAAAAGAGCGCATTGCGCGCCAATCCATGAACCGATAAGCGCACCCGCCACTGAAACCGGGATAATCCTCTTATACACAAATCCCCCGCGAAAATATGTAGCTGTTGAAAATACCGTTCCTATGCTTGAGGACATTTTATTCGTTCCCAGAGCTAAATGCGGGGGCAGTCCCGCCATGTAATAAGCGGGCAGGGATATAAGTCCGCCGCCGCCCGCAACGGCATCGACAAAGCCCGCCAAAAATACAAGAGGGCAGGCTATCAGCAGTTGTTGATACAAGTCCATAAATACTCCTTGGGGAGATATTAGCAGTCAACCCCAACATACCCGCCAAAAGGGTGGCTTCTTTTTTGTGCGGTGAAAAAAGCCGCCCCATTTAGGGACAGCTAATTATCCGAGTTCGGCTATTTTCTTCTCAACATAAGCGACATCTTCGGCTTCCATCGTTGCTTCGGTTTTAATTATAAGTTCAACCAACCCCTCAAGATTAATTCCAGCTTTTTTGTTGTCTCGTTTTAGCTTTAGCAAATCAAACAGCGCAGTTTTCTGCATTACTCGCATTTCCATATTACTTGGCATTATTCGCAACCCCTTTCTTGATTTTATTATACGCTGTGCCATCTATTATGTCAAGCACCGGACGCATGGGCAATGCGTGCCGCTTACGATGCGCTGCGTTTTTTAGCCGGCTTATGTGTACGCGCCGTCGATATACGCTGTGACTCGGGGTTTCTGACAACCTCGGGTCTTTTCCTCTCCCTAACCGTTTCGTCCGTGATTTTCACGCGCTCTATGTGCGGGTCGGAGGGTATCTCGTACATTATATCTGTCATAACCTCCTCAAGGACGGCGCGAAGTCCCCTCGCGCCTGTCTCGCGCGATATAGCCACATCCGCGACCGCTTCAAGGGCGGAACGCTCAAACTCAAGCTCCACGCCATCGTAGCGCAGAAGCGATTTATATTGCTTTGTCAGCGCGTTCTTGGGTTCTGTGAGAATTGCAATCATCTCATCGCGGCTTAACTGTCCCAACGGCGCGATAACGGGTATGCGCCCGACAAGCTCCGGGATAATGCCGTACTTTAACAAATCGTGCGGCTGTATGAGTTTCAGCAGCTCATTGTTGTTGCGCTCGTCTTTTTTCTTGACCTCCGCGCCGAAACCGATAACAGACTTTCCAAGGCGGTTCTCAATAATTTTATCTATGCCGTCAAACGCGCCGCCGCAGATGAAAAGAATATTCTTTGTGATAATCTGAATGAACTCCTGATGCGGGTGCTTGCGTCCGCCTGTTGGCGGGATGTTGGCGACCGTACCCTCGATTATTTTCAGCAGTGCCTGCTGAACACCCTCGCCGCTGACATCGCGCGTGATGGACACATTCTCGCTCTTGCGGGCGATTTTGTCTATCTCGTCAATGTAGATGATTCCGCGTTCGGCAAGCTGTATATTGTAATCCGCCGCCTGTATCAGGCGCAGCAGGATATTTTCAACGTCCTCGCCCACATAACCCGCTTCGGTCAGCGTTGTCGCGTCCGCTATGGCGAACGGCACGTGAAGTATACGCGCCAGAGTTGACGCGAACATTGTTTTGCCGCAGCCTGTGGGTCCGAGCATGAGGATGTTGCTCTTTTGAAGCTCAACTTCGGGGTCATCGCCGAGGAAGATTCTTTTGTAATGGTTGTAGACACCCACAGACAGTGTTTTTTTCGCGCCCTCCTGCCCAACGATATATTCATTGAGGATACTGTGGATTTCCAGAGGGCGGGCAAGCCCTTCCGCCGCCGCGTCATGGTGCGGGGAATCGTCAACACCATCGCCTAAAATATTCAGGCACAGATGGACGCATTCATTGCAGATATACGCGCCGGGACCGGCAATGAGGCGGTCAACAAGTTCCTGCGTCTTGCCGCAGAAAGAACATCGGATCACACGTTCCTTTGTCATGGAATTTCTCCTTGAATTTTTATTGGGGTAGCGTCCACGGACGCACACAGTGCGTCCCCTACTTCTTAATCTCCATAATTTTGTCGGCAAGCCCGTACTCCACCGCCTGTTCGGCAGTGAGATAATTATCGCGGTCGGTGTCGCGTTCGATGACCTCAAGTGGCTGACCTGTCATTTCCGCAAGCATACGGTTCATCTTGCCTTTAACATATGTCAGATGATCGGAATGTATTTTGATGTCCGTTGCCTGACCGCGCAAGCCGCCCGAAATAAGCGGTTGATGAATGAGAACCTCGGCGTTCGGCAATACGAAACGCTTTCCTTTCGTTCCCGCCGCCAGCAAAAACGATGCCATACTCGCCGCCATGCCGATACAGATAGTCGAGACATCCGGCTTGATATACTGCATTGTGTCATAGATTGCCATACCGTCGTTTATTGAGCCGCCCGGGCTGTTGATATAAAAATGGATGTCCTTATCGGGATCGGCGGCCTCAAGGTACAGAAACTGCGCCACGACAAGGTTGGCGGTTATGTTGTTGACATCCTCGTGAAGTATGACAATACGGTCGTTTAACAGCCGTGAGTAAATGTCATATGAACGCTCGCCTCTGCTGGTTTGTTCAATTACTATCGGTACCAGACTCATTATTGCTCGCCTCTTTCTTTTTTCTAGTTGTTTTTGGTTTTACTTCGGTATTAGTTTTCACTTCGGTTTTCGTATCAGTTTTTGGTTCGGCTTTCGGTTTTGCCGGGGCTTTGGTTTTCTTTGCCGGGGCGGCAACCACCGCGTTATCCATCACAAGTTTTGAACCTTTCATTACCATCATGTCGCGCTTCATTGTCTTTTCGGGTATAGCCCTGCGTACCTCCTCAAGATCCATACGGTAGCTCTCGGATAACTTGGCGTATTCCTCGTTCATCTCGTCATCGGAGATTTCAATACCTTCCAACTCCGCCACTTTTCTGAATGCCAAATCACACTTGACCTGCCTTTCGGCACTGGGACGCTGCTGTTCTCTCATGGTGTCTATGTCCATACCCGTTAACTGCGCGTAGCGTTCAACGTCTATGCCCTGCATAGACATACGGTAGCCGAAATCCTGCATAATCGAGACAAGTCTCTCCTCAATCATGACTTCGGGTATTTCAGCCTCGAAGCTCTCCAGAAGTTTGTCAATCACGGCAGTCTCGAAATCAGATTCAACTTCACTTTCCCGTGTTTCCAGTATACGCTTGCGTACATCTTCTTTGAACTCGTCCATCGTGTCGAACTCAGACACATCTTTTACGAACTCGTCATCCAACTCGGGTTTGACCGTCATTTTTGTTTCGTTTACGGTAACTTTGAATACCGCCTCCTTACCCGCAAGGTTTTCAGCGTGATACTTTTCCGGGAATGTGACGCTGACATCAAGGCTTTCGCCTGTCTTTTTACCGATAAGCTGTTCCTCAAAGCCCGGTATGAACCGCCCCGATCCAATCACAAGGTTGTAGTTCTCGCCTTTTCCGCCCTCGAACGCCTCGCCGTCAACAAAACCTTCAAAGTCCATAACAATGGTGTCGCCGTTCTCCAACGGATGCTCCGATGTCTCAATGCGGGCGTTGCGCGTTAAAAGACGCTCTATGTCCGCCTGTATGTCCTCGTCTGTGCATACGGCAGCTTTTTTCTCTGCCGAAATGCCCTTATACTCACCAAGCGTAACCTCGGGTCTGATATGCACGTTCGCGGTAAATGTATAGCCGTCTTCGCCTATTTCCGTAATCTTCACATCGGGACGCTCAACCGTTTCAAGCTCGCTCTCCTCAACGGCCTGTTCATAGGCTTTCGGAAACGACATATCAACCGCGTCTTCGTAGAAGAATCCGCTGCCGTACATTTTCTCGATTATTTTGCGCGGAGCTTTTCCCGCCCTGAATCCGGGAACTCTTATTCTTCCGGCATTCCTGCGGTACGCCTTGTTCAGCGCGTCCTCAAATACCTCGCGTTCTACCGTTATGGTGAACTCGGCAAGATTATGCTCCTTGCGCTCTACATTAAAGCTCATTAGTAATACCCTCCTAATTATAGACCAACATACAGAATTATATCATACTGTGTCAAGTGTTTTTTTAGTTTGCTTAAATTTTTTTAGTTTGTTTAATTTACACGTCACACCAACCCTAACAACGTACAAAAGGAAGAACGCCATTACTGGCGTTCTGTTGGTGCTTCGGCGGGTGTGCCCCTCCCCGCATTTCTTTTGACCGCAAGGGTGCGTAGCGGCACAATCTCTACTTCAAAGCACCTATCCTTATTGTACTTAAATTATATCACAGTTATTCTTGTATGTAAAGCATTTTATTTCTTATCAGCATCTTTCTCAAAAAACTGTCCCGAACCCTGTGAAATGTCATTATTGAGTTCTTTAAGTCTTCTTTATCGGTTTCAATCGCAAGCCGCAAAACCACATTCAGATTTGTTTCAGGCAGATGCTTAATTAGCAACACTGTGAAATTATGTTTTTTATCGACCAAGATAACATCCGGATTCTGTATCGTTTCAACGCCGAATTTTTCAAAATAGGCATAATCTTGCGGATGACGGTTTTTAATATGAATTTCTCGTTCATTAGTTAGAACAACCTCATCGGTTCTTAACTTACCAAACTCACTTTCAAAAATCTTAAGGTTAATTTTTCCAATGTCACGCACATCTTTCCCCGCTTTATTCGTTTTTTTAATTATACCCTCACTGCATATATTTGTCAAATAATTCTGATAATTAGGGTAAGTTGGATAAGGGTAAGGAGTTGCGATTTTCAAATAAAAACCGCCCTGTAAAGAGCGGCTTTTGGTGTTTGCTGTTTATCATATTACGAAGTCGGTTCGGGGATTGTAGGCATTTGCAATTCTTTCTGCTCGAGGGAGCAAGGCTTCTTGCCCGTCCCGGCTTTCCATATGGTAACTTTCGATCCGCCCGGTATTTGATCGGTGCTGTCAGTCACCGTATGTACTACGTTCAGTATAGTAGCGGCGGTAAGCGACCCGTACTGCTTATCGTTGACCGTGCATAAATCGCCCTTTTTGAGTTTGAGAACCGCCGCGCCGTTCTTAACGGCAGGTGCTTTATATGTCGGTGCTTTAAGGAAAGCGGCCGGCTTTATCTTGAAAATCTTACTCGATGGGATGAATGTATCGCCGCTGGCAACCGCAACGGTGCGGAACAGATATGTCACTTTTTTACCGGGCTGCTCGATTGCCCAGCCTTTTGCGGGTATGGACGACCATTCACCGCTCGGCGTTTTTCCGTTGCTTGAGGCCGCCCACTCATATCTCCCGGTCGGTGCGGTATACTCGGTTGAGCCTTTCTTGCTAAGAACCCATGTGTCGGTATCTACGCTCCAGTAAAACGCTGCGAGTTTTTCCTCGTTGCCTTTGGGACGTTTCTCGATTTTGGGGAAGCTGACAATCGCCGCGTCCTCCGCAACGCCTTTTTTAGCTATAACGGTTTTTCCCTCTTTTACATCTTTATCGTTCCATTTGTCGGCAACGGCAAGCTCAAAGCCTTTGTTAAACAGCCCCGCCAGTTTCTTATCGGTGGGCAGCGGACCCTTCTTCCATTTTTTGCCGCCGTCAAGACTATACGCCGCAACGGTAAAGTCGATACTGACCGTTTCGGCGGCCAAGTTGATATGATTCGAGCCACTGCCGTACAGACCAATCGTGCCGTTCGCGCCCCCGCCGGAACTCGCTTTCGTCACGGTGACGGTCGCCTTTGTGTTAGCCGTATCATTAAAGGTGACGGTTAAACTTACCGAATTTACACTTTGTTCAAACACGTCTTCCAAGTAGCTGTTTTTGATGGTAATCGTTGTTCCCGAAAACGTAAAGTCGGTATCCGCCGTTAAATTGTCCGTGGCATTAGACGCTATTGAAGCTATCCCGGTCGCCGCCGTTTTGCCGCCGCCTAAGTCAACCGTAAACTTAGGTTCGCTTCCCGAACTCCACCTAAACGCCGTTATCCCTGTGATTGACGGCGGGGCGGGCGTTATCGTGGCAGTCGCCATCGTTCCGGCATCGTCATCGAATGTAACCGTTAAAACAAGAGAATCCGCGTCACCTATCTCGGCGGTTATATAACTGTTCTTAACAACCAGAGCCGTTTTTGAAACCGTATAATCGGTATCCAAGGTCAATGCAGTACCCTCCGCGTCGGTTACGGATGTAATACCTTTCGCCGCCAAATCCTGCCCGCCTAAATCCACAGAAAACGACACATCTTTTCCTGCCGACCAGCCCTTTGAGGTCGGCGCGTTTATCGATGGACCTCTGCGCGGGACAGGGTCAAACACCGCCGAAATAATAACGTGTGTGTTATAGGTGTTCAAGCTCGGCATAACGAAAGTTAGAGTTTCGGCATTGATAGGTACGGTATTTACATTGCGGTATATGGCGCATTTTAACGAACCCGCCTTGAGTTCGTATCCGTCGTTGGGCGTAACCGTCAGCGTAACCGTCTCGCCAACCGCAGCTTTCGGCGGGTCTGCCGTAATTGTGCCGTTCGTGATGTTAGCGAATTGTATATCATACAGCGGGATTTTCTCAAAAAACGCGCCCAATACAGCGTTTCGCGCCGGCATGATGAAATTTCTGCCGCTGCCGCCTATATCGTTAAGGCCGGCTTGCGCCCCGTCAAGCGTCAGGTATCTGATTCTGTAGCCCTCGTTAGGGTAAGCAGCCACCCAAATCCCCTCACCGGCATAGGCTGTCGTTCTATTCGGCACAATCGTGCCGCCGGATATATTGGGGTCGATTGTTACGGTGTATTGTTTAGGCTCGCCGCCGACATGGAAAGTGTAAGATTTAACGATTTCCGCGTTGTCGGTTTTCTGCGTTATCGTCAGCGTAAACGGTTTGGGGTCTTCGTCAGGTCCTCTGTCGCTACCTAACAGAAGACGCCATATTTCAGAAGCATCGGAGCGACCGCCGCTCCATGAATAGCTGAGGTTGGTGTCGGAAGTATGGATTACCGATGTGGTGCTATACGCCACAGCTTCCACCATCCCGCCCATATGACTATTATCGGCAAGTGTTATAGGGACTTTGTTGTAGTGAACCTCGACCCTGTCCAGAGCGGGTACAACTCTCATAAAATCGTTGTTTGATGTCTGCGCCGAATAAGAACCGTTATTATAATTGGCTCTATATCTGGTAGCATCGCTTATAAGTACTCCGTTTCCCGTGTTTGTAAAGTTTACAATGCCCGAATTAGCCGGACCGCCGTTAACCGAGAACGTCAAGTGAGGGGCGGGGTCGTGAACCCTCACGCCGCCTATTGTTACGTTGGCGGTAAGCTGATGAGGAATACCCGATGTTATCGTAGGTGGTGAAACGCTTATCGACACCGAACCGGACGGAGCATCCGCCGTAACATCGAATGTAATTTCGCCCGTCTCTGCGGTCTCGCCGCCGTTCGCGCAAATAAATACGCACGTCAATATGTATGACGTGCCGCTTTTCCACGCGAAATAGTTGCTTCCAATACTAATTTCAACAGAACCGTCACTAACCGCCGCTGCCGCAAGAGCTAACGCTTCGGTTCTCGCGTTAGCTGCCGTTCCGGAGCTTGATGTGAGGTCAATGGTTTTCGCCATTCCCTCTATGGCAGCTACAGCCGTGCCAAGATCCGCCGCCGCCGCAGGAAGGGTAATCGCCGGAAAGAACCCCGCCAACATGAGCAGCGCAAGGATTGTACTCACAATTCGCTTTTTCATTGATATTTCCTCCTTAAAATAGCGGTATTCACCGAGCGGCTATCCTTGCCGCTCCCGTTGCATAATAAGCCCATTTTCAGTTGTGATTCTATTATAAGCTGAGGTTAATGTATTTTGCAACTGCCTCACCTCTCACACAGGGTGAGAACAGCACGGTTACACATGAATTGTTTGTATATGATTAAAAATACACCAACCCTAACACCCGCGCATAATATAACTCAGAAAAGAGGTTGAAAATATGAACTACCCCGTATCTCACTCTGTTAGCCAAGAAAATTCTTCGCGGCTTATGGATCTAACAATGAAAATGCGCCATGTATGGAGTCAGCACGTCTATTGGACGCGCTTACTGCTTATCAGCATCGCGGAGAGATTGGACGATGAAAAAGCAACCACGGACAGGCTTCTGCAAAACCCCGGCGATATAGCCGATATTTACGCCGCTTACTATGATTTGGACACCGCGCGGAAAATCGAGCAATTATTAACTGAACACTTAACAATCGGCGCGGAACTTATAACGGCTCTCAGAGACGGAGACACGGCGAAAGCCGATAAACTCAACCGCGAATGGTACGCGAACGCCGATAAGATGGCGGAAGCGTTCAGCACTATAAACCCGTATTATAACCGTGAAAAACTGAAGGATATGCTGTATTCTCACTTAAAACTTACCACCCAAGAGGTCGCCATGCGCCTTGCCAAGAAATACCCCGAGGACATAAGAGCCTTTAACGAAGTCGAAGCGGAAGCGGCCATGATGGCAGACTACTTTACAGACGGAATCGTAAAACAATTCCCAATGTATTTTGACTAACCCATCCCCCTTATGCTATAATAACACCACAGACGACAATATTGCGCGTTTTTGTAGGGGCGGCCGTTCGTCCGCCCGTCAACGCAAAAGCGTCCATATGCAGGGGCGGCCTTTAGTCCGCCCGCCTATACGGTGTCCATATGTAGGGGCGGCATATATGCCGCCCGTGGGCGATTGGTAATCGCCGGACCGCAATATTTAGTCGGCGGAGGGATAAATTGGTGGAAAGAATTACGCTGGCGGTTCGCCGTATCGTTGAGCAGGTGCTGCGGTGCGGCGATATTGACAGCCGTTTTGTAGATTCATCGGCAATGTTCGAGGGCGCGAAAGCCCACCGCAAACTGCAAAAAGCCATGGGCGGCGGCTATAAAAGCGAAGTCAAACTCAGCTTAGACACAACAGCCGGGGACATCCCCGTAAAGCTGACCGGACGCGCCGACGGCATAATCACAACACCCGATGGCATAACAATCGATGAAATAAAAACAACCACACTGCCGCTCGACATCCTCTGCAAACAGAGCGGGATGCACTACGGGCAAGCGAAATGCTACGCCTATATGTGGCTTCGCGCCCAAGATGCTCCTCCAAGCGAGATAACCGTCCAACTCACATATTACCAACTGGAAACACACGAAACCAAACGCCACCGTGAGACATACACGGCGGAAGAACTTGCGGTTTTCATGGACAAGCTGCTGTCCGATTACGCCGTGTGGTTAAGCCGCGAACGCGACTGGAACGTTATACGCGATACATCAATCAAAGCGTTGACTTTCCCGTTTGAAACCTACCGCAAAGGTCAGCGCGAACTGGCCGTTGCCGCCTACCGCACAATAGAAAACGGGCGTAAACTTTACGCCCAAGCTCCCACAGGAATCGGAAAAACTCTGTCAACGCTGTTCCCGTCAATAAAAGCGGTCGGTGAAAACGAGGCGGGTAAAATATTCTACCTCACCGCAAAAACCGTAACGCGCGAAGTAGCCGAAAACGCCGTTGCGCTGATGCTGAAAAAAGGACTGCGCTTCAAGTCCGTAACTCTCCGGGCAAAAGAAAAACTGTGCTTCTGCGAGGAGACTATATGCACGCCCGATTACTGCCCTTACGCCAAAGGTCACTTCGACCGTATCAACAACGCGCTGATGTCACTGCTTGAGGGTAATGACCTCATAACACCCGCCGCCGTGGAAGAAACAGCCCGCCTGCACCGCGTCTGCCCCTATGAACTCTCACTCGATGCCGCCCTGTGGGCGGACGCTATAATCTGCGACTACAACCACATATTCGACCCGGTGGTTTATCTGCGCCGCTTCTTCTCAGACATCGGCGCGGACAGCGACTATGTATTTTTGATAGACGAGGCGCATAATCTGGACGGGCGCGTTAGGGAGATGTATTCCGCAGAGCTGCATAAAAATCTGTATTACCGCCTGCAAAAGGCATTGAAAGATAAAACGCCACACGCAAAGGAGCTTCGCCGCGCCGCGAAGAAAATTAACGCTTATTTATTCGATGTCCGAAAAGAATTGATTGCCGAAGACACTGACAGCCGCGTGACCGACACATTGGATTCCGCACTCACGGAACTCGCGGTTGACTTCTCAGCTGCGGCAGGGGAGTGGCTCAAAGCCGAAAGCGGAGGCGTTCACCCGGCACAGGATGATGTACTCGCGCTCTATTTTGAAACGCTCACATATCTCGGTATAGCCGAATGTTTTAACGAGCGGTACTGCGCCATAACCGAAATTTTTGAAAGTGATGTCAAGGTCACTCTGTTTTGTATTGACCCATCGGAAATTATAGCCGAACGCCTGAAATTCGCCAAGGCGACCGTTATGTTTTCCGCAACGCTGACCCCTTTGACATATTACCGCGACATTCTGGGCGGCAATTATAACGATGCACTGCTGACCCTGCCGTCACCCTATGACAGCACAAAACTGGCTCTGACTGCTCACTGCGGCATCTCCACAAAATATGCCGCCCGCAAGGACAGCTATATACCGCTGGCAAACGCCATCCATACCGCAATATCGAAAAAACGCGGCAACTATATAATTTACTTCCCGTCATATGATTACATGAGGCAGGTTTACGAACCGTTCACCGAACTCTGCCCCGACATAAACACGGTAATTCAAGACAGCGGCATGGACGAGGAAAATCGCGCGGCGTTCCTGCGCCGCTTCGATGCCGATAACCAAGAAACGCTTATCGGGTTTTGCGTTCTGGGCGGCATATTCTCCGAGGGCATCGACCTAACGGGCGAACGCCTGATAGGCACGGTCATAGTTGGCGTGGGACTGCCCAAGTTGTCGCTGAGACAGGAGATAATAAGGAAATATTTCGACCGCACAATAGGCGCGGGCTATGATTACGCCTATGTCTTCCCGGGGTTCAACAAGGTGCTGCAGGCGGCGGGCAGGGTCATCCGCAGTGAGAGCGATTCCGGGTCGGTGCTGCTGATAGACACCCGCTACTCAACGCGGCAATACAAATCACTCTTCCCCGCCCACTGGTCGCATATGAGGTATATTGACAGACTGTAACGTAATGTAGGGGACGATGGCAATCGTCCCGCGTTTCCACGCAAACTTTGTTCGTAGAGGATAGATTTTTCAAAGGAAAACCGCCCTGTTAAGAGCGGTTTTATAGGCATTTGGCGGGCGTACGCTTCTCCCGCGTCTCTCGGCTTGCGCCTGTCAGTACCATCAGCGTGTGGATCGTACGAAATTCTCCACCTCAAACGCCTATCCTTATTGTATTTATATTATAACATACCTATTCAGATTTGTAAATGATTTTTTTATTTCTTATCAATCTTTATCTATCCTCTTCGGCTATCTTCCAAAACGATATAACGGAATTTCTATAATCCTTTGGGTCTGTTTTTGCTTTTAATCTCAAAACCAGTTGAAAATACTCGCCGTTTTCAGAAATATACTTCAGCAATACAGAACTGTTCGGCTTGTTCGCTTCTATGATGTAATCGGGTTCTTTTATGATTTGTGGTATGTATCCCGCATAACGCTCATAATCTTGCGGATGACGCTCTTTTATATGCGCTATCTGCTTTTCGGTTATAACAACATCTTTTTCCGTAATAGTAAAAATGTTTTCAAAGTGTTCAGGGTTTACTTCACCGATTTTCAACAACTCAACAGCACCGTCCTCTTGTATTTACATTGTACCGATTTTATAAGGTTTTGTCAAATCTGCGTTTCCCGTAGGGACGAACTGCGTTCGTCCGCTCATTTTCCAATTTCAAAATAATTATCTCTAAAACTATTTGCTTAATTGCAAAGTATAGTATATAATGTAATTATAGAAGTATAGGGGGTACGAAATGCAAAAGACTATATTTGTGGTGGATGATAACGATACTAACCTTTCCGTTGCGAAAGAAGCTCTCAAAGAGCATTATAGGGTAATGACCCTGCCGTCTGCGGCGAAAATGTTCGCGCTGTTGGAAAAAATCAAACCCGACCTTATCCTTCTCGACATTGAAATGCCGGAGATGGACGGGTTTCAAGCCTTACAGCGTTTGAAAGACAGCCGCAACTCCGATATCCCCGTCATATTCCTTACGAGCATGACAGACCCGGCGGTCGAAGCTCGCGGCTTCGAGATGGGCGTTATCGACTTTGTCACAAAGCCGTTTTCAGCTCCCGTTCTCCAGAACCGCATGAAAACACACCTTAATATAGACGAACTCATACGCGAACGCACCGCGCAGCTCCAAAAGCTCCAGAACGCTATCGTGTTCGTTATCGCCGATGTGGTAGAGAGCCGCGATGAAAACACGGGCGGTCATATCGAGCGTACCTCAACATATATGAGGATACTGGTTGATGCCATGCTTAAAAAAGGCGTATACGCCGATGAATTGTCTCAGATTGACTTGGATTTGATGATAGATTCGGCGCGTATGCACGATGTGGGCAAGATTTCGATATCCGACACCATACTTAACAAACCGGGTAAACTTACCGATGAGGAATTTTCTATTATGAAAACTCATACCGTTGAGGGCGAAAAGGTCATCGACCAAATTATCGCCCGAACCGGGGGTGTCGAGTTCCTCAGAAACGCCAGAATGTTCGCGGGTTCTCACCACGAACGCTGGGACGGCAGGGGTTATCCCAATAACACAGTCGGCGCGGACATACCCATACAGGGTCGCATTATGTCGGTTGTCGATGTCTATGACGCGCTCGTGTCCGAGCGTCCTTACAAAAAACCGTTTACTCACGATGAAGCGACAAAGATAATCATGGACGGCGCGGGAACTCAGTTCGACCCCAATATACTGAATGTGTTTTTTGAAATCAGAGACAAATTCGCCGAGGTAGAGCTATGAACGCGGTAATTAACACAAATATTGAGTTATGCACCGGCTGTAACAGATGCGTGAGGGAATGCCCGATTGAAATGGCAAATATTACCTTTATGGACGAAAACGGCGATATAAAGGTAAGACTTGACCAAGAGAAGTGCATTTCCTGCGGACGCTGCTATTCTGCCTGCAAACATAAAGCGCGGTATTATAATGACGATACCGCGCGTTTCTTTGAAGATTTATCAAACGGCGTTCAAATTTCCTTGGTTGCCGCCCCCGCCATACGCTCCAATATCTCCGAGTATAAAAGGCTCTTTACATATCTCAAACAGCTGGGCGTTAAGAAAATCTATGATGTGTCGGTCGGCGCGGACATCTGTATCTGGGGATATATAAGATATTTGCAGAAGACCGGATTTTCGCCGCTGATAACGCAGCCATGCCCCGTTATAGTCGGTTACTGCCGCATTCACAAACATGAACTGCTTGAATATCTGTCTCCGGTACACAGTCCCATTGGCTGTATCTGCACGTACATGAAAAAATACGAGGGCATGACAGACAGGATAGCCGCCGTCTCCCCGTGCATAGCAAAATGGAACGAGTTTGCCGTAACGAAAACAGCCGACTATAATGTTACTTTTGAAAAGCTGCTCAAACACCTCGATGGTGTTACGCTGCCGGAGGAAGAGACGGAGTTCGACCATCCCGAAAGCGGGATCGGCTCTCTGTTCCCGATGCCGGGCGGATTGAAAGAGAACATCGAGTTCTTTCTCGGCAAGGATGTCAGTATCGACACAGCCGAAGGGTATAATGTTTTCAATCGGCTCAATACATATGCCGAATCACCCGAAGAACTGCTGCCGCGTGTTTACGATGTCCTAAACTGTCACGATGGATGTAATGTAGGCCCCGCCTGCAACTACGGTGTCAGCATATTCGAGATAAAACGCGCCATGGATAAGAGCAGGCGCGACGCGACCGACAACCGCGAAAGAGAGTATTTCGATTCTCTCTACAAGTTTTATGACGAAAAATTTGATTTATCCGATTTTTTGAGGGAATATGAGCCCATTCATATACAAATTCCGGAGTTAACGGAGGAAGACATCTTCAGGTCGTATATTCTCCTCAATAAGCTGGACGAAAACAAACAGCATATCGACTGCGGTTCATGCGGCAGTGAGACGTGCTATGATATGGCGCGTAAAATCGCGTTGGGTATAAATATTCCGCAAAACTGCATATTCAAAACAAGTGAAGACGTTAAATCGGAACACGAAGAATATCTTATAACCAACGAACGGCTTGAAATAATCGAAAAACTGCGCGAGGATAACGAAATTCAACTCGCTAAGATAAAAGCGGCGGTCAAAGCTACAAAAATCGGCTTGTGGGAAGCTGTTATCGACTATAAAAACCCGACAAGCCCCGAAACGATTTTCATATGGTCTGATGAAATACGGCAAATGATGGGATTAAAGGACGAGACCGAGTTCCCCAATACGCTGCAAGCGTGGATTGGCAGGGTTCACCCCGATGACAAAGACAGAGTGCTTACAGGTTTCAGCAGTCATTTGGCGGACAAGACCCTGAAAGCACCCTACGACCACGAATACAGACTGATGCACAAGGACGGCAACTATGTCTATTTTCACGCCTCCGCCGAAGTTATCCGCGATGATGACGGTAACGCGATTCGCTGTGCCGGAACAATTATGGACGTTACGGAAACGAAAAATATCCTGCTCGATTCCGAACGTCACCGTATCGAGGCCGAAGCCGCGAACGTTGCGAAGAGCGCGTTCCTCAGCACTATGAGCCACGAGATACGCACACCGATGAACGCCATACTCGGTATTACGGAAATCCAGATGCAGAGTGACGCGCTCGACTCAAAAGTGAGAGAGGCGTTCGATAAAATCTATACATCCGGCGATTTACTGCTCGGTATTATCAATGACATCCTTGACCTCTCCAAAATCGAGGCGGGCAAATTTGAGCTTGCACCCGCCGAATACGAAATCGCCAGCCTTATCAGCGATACGGCGCAGTTAAATATGATGCGAATCGGCGGCAAACCCATTGAGTTTGAGATTTATGTCGATGAAAACCTGCCTGTGACATTGGTGGGGGACGAGCTGCGGGTTAAACAAATACTTAACAACATACTCTCCAACGCCTTTAAGTATACAAGCGAAGGTACGGTTAAACTGTCCGTGACCTCCATACCGGGCGATAACGGCGAGGTAAAACTTGTCGTCAGCGTCAGCGACACCGGGCAGGGAATGACACCGGAGCAGGTCGATAAACTGTTCGATGAATATTCACGTTTTAACATGGAGGCTAACCGCACGACCGAAGGCACGGGACTTGGCATGAGCATAACGCGAAACCTAATACGGCTTATGAACGGCGAGATAAATATTGAGAGCGAACCGGGTAAAGGCTCGATATTCACCGTTAGCCTGCCGCAGGGCAAAGTCAACAATGAAGTATTGGGCAGTGAAATGGCGGAGAACCTTCATCAGTTCCGCTCGTCCACCCGCGCGCAGATGAAGAGGGTGCAGATTAAACGCGAGTATATGCCATACGGAAGCGTCTTGATTGTAGACGATGTTGAAACAAATATTTATGTCGCGATAGGGCTTATGACACCCTACGGCTTAAAAATAGACTCCGCCGACAGCGGCTTCTCCGCAATCGATAAAGTTAAAGCGGGAAACGTCTATGACATCATCTTTATGGATCACATGATGCCGAAAATGGACGGTATTGAGACGACAAAGAATATCCGCGATTTGGGATATAAAAGCCCCGTTATCGCCCTGACCGCCAACGCCGTTGCGGGACAGGCGGATGTGTTTCTCAGTAACGGTTTCGATGATTACATCACAAAACCGATTGACCTGCGCTCGCTCAACACCGTGCTGAACAAATATATCCGCGACAAGCAACCGCGCGATGTCATCGAGGCGGCTCGCGCCGCCGCTGTAGGGCGCAACGCCCCCGGTGACCGGGCGGCCGGCGGCCTATGCGGGGGGACACCCCCCGTGCCCCCCGAAAATCAATCGGATTCAATCGACCCGCGTTTTGCCGCGATATTTGTGCGTGACGCGCTCAAATCCCTTGACGTTTTGGACATAATCATGCAAAAAAACGGCTCTTACACCGATGAGGACATACGAACATATGTAATAAATGTCCACGGCATGAAGAGCGCGTTGGCAAACATCGGCAAAACGGATTTGTCCTCAATCGCGCTGAAACTCGAACAGATGGGGCGAGACGGGAACACGGAAGTTATCGCGTCGGAAACCCCGGCGTTCCTAACCGCTCTCCGCGCCTTGACCGATGAAATGAAGCCGAAAGAAGACGATTCGGAAGCGGTTGACAGTGACGTTCCGCTTTTGAATGAAAAACTGCAAATAATAAAATCCGCGTGCGAAGAATATGACGAGAGCGCGGTGGAAGACGCGCTCGCGGCTCTGAGAGAAAAAACATGGTCGCCGCAGACTAAAAAACTGTTGAATGAAATCTCCGAACACTTGCTCCACAGCGATTTTGACGAAATCGGGAAATTGATTCCGTAGGGGACGATGGTAATCGTCCCGTCCCGCGAGGGGCGCACGGGCGGACGAACGGCCGCCCCTACGCATACGTTGTCAAACAAACGGAACGCCGAGGGCGGCGTTCCCTACAGAACGGGCGGCATATATGCCGCCCCTACATATTATCTGTTAATTATCTGCCCTTCCAATTCGCTGTCATAGTTAAATTTCATGTATTCCGGTTTTTCCAGTGTCTTACCCTCAGGCAGATAGACCGTGCAGTTCACGTGCTTATACCCCATTTTCCGGTCGCCCCACCAACTGTTCTCCGGTATCATATAAGCCCTCTCGCCGTGTTCAATGTTCACAGCCCTGTCGATATAAGACATTGCGTACTCCCTGTCGCTCGTGCTGACCGAAACATTGTAATCCACCCGTATGTTTTTATCCTTAGTCTTTATAACATTGAGCCTGTTTATCCCGTCAAGAATCACCAACTCCTCCGCGCCGACAAATTCCACGCTGTAATCGGCATATACCGTCTCATTTCTAATACCGAACGCGGTATAGAAATCCTCCTTGGTGTCGAACATACCAACGGTTAATGTAACAAAGTAAAAACACACGCTGACTATGAGAATAAACCCGGCAAATATTATGCTCAATACATCGTATTTGATTTTAACATCGTCATTTTTCTTCACAAAGAGATGAAGCATTATCTCCAAGCCAAGGCAAATCATTATCACGGGCCAAAAAGTGGTTATAATCCATAGCATATCAAAACTTGTCAGCAGTGATATAAGCATTATCGCGCCCGCGAAAATCAATATCAGCCCCATTGAGAGAGAGCCAACGCGCCAGTGTCTCATGCGTCTCCCTCCTTACCGCGATTTTTTTTCTTTTTGCGCCCAACCAACAGGCAAATACCCGCGATGATCAGCACCAGTGACAGAAGGATTTGCAGCAAATCATATCTCGCAAAATTGATAATTGATTGAGCTGTACTATAATCAAGGAATCTGTACAAGATGTCCAAGCTGTTCAATCCTTTGTTGATAATTCCGAAAATTCCCGTAAATATCAGCACTGCCGCGAAAATCTTAGCGAGTGTGCGGTTTATAGACGGTTTGACAATCCCCAGCTCACTCGGCCAGAAGAACCCGTCGTCGTCCGGTCGCTCCAAGTTTAGGTCTCTCAGGCGCGTCAGCAAGTGCATGGCATCGAACACCTGATAAAACCATATGACAGGCATCAATATAATAAAGAATATCATAATCCATCCGCCGTTAAGCATTTCCCCGAACACACCCGTCAAAAATCCCGCCGCCGCGAACATCAGCATCAGCTGAAGCCCTTTTCTCATATACCCCAGAAACATATGCCCGCATCCGGGTATCATTGATAATAGAAATGTATAAAACCTGTTTTTTTTCATAGTAATTTTCCTCCGTTAAAATAATTTTACCGAACTCAAAAGCTCATTAACCCTGCCCGAGAGTACGCCTGAAAGTTCACCGGAATTCCGGAAAAAGTCGAATACAACCTTGTCAACCCCAAAAAATGTAAGAGCGAGTACCGCCGCCGCGCTGCAAAAACACACCGCCGCGAGCATACTCCGGCTTGGCGGCGCGGGCTTGCTTCTCTCCCTCACCGAGCGCATAACCGAACCCGCAAACTCCGGCGGAGCTTCCTGCAACGACATTTCACATTCCGCGATAAATTGTTCAAATAAGCTGTCGTCATGAAGCATTGCTTCATCAAACCGATTCTTATCCGTCATCTTCGCCCCACCTCTCTTTCACAAGTTTTTTCGCGCGGTACAGCCGCGTCTCGACCGTTCTCTCCGGTTTATTCATGCGGTTCGCAATCTCTTTGACAGGTAATCCGTCATAATAAAACGATTTTATGACCGCCGAATACTTTTCCGGCAAGGAGTTAAGTATGCCCGAGAGCCTGTGCCGTCTCTCTTTCCGCTCCGCCAGTTCCTCGACATTGTTTCCGATGTCGGCAACGCTCTCCAGTTCCGCGTAATCTTCAAAGATGTACCGTTTTCGCTTATAATCTATGGATTTATTGACCGCAATCCTGCAAATCCAAGACTTAAAGCTGTCGCCGCGAAATCCTGAGAGGGAGCTGTAAGCGGAGAGGAACGTCTCCTGCGCCATATTTTCGGCTTCGCCGCTGTCGCCCACGATGTTTAAGCAAACCGTATAGACAAGATTTTGGTATTTGACCACAATTTTCTCAAATAACTCCGTATTCCCGCCGATGATTTGCCGTATCAAGTCGTGTTCATGCTCCATTGCTCCCCTCCTTCCGCTTTTGTACCCCGGGTCACTTAATAAGACGGAGAAAAAACATAAATCACTTCAAAAAAATTATAAAATTTTTTCGGGTCGATGAGGGCATCGACCCCTACTTATTGGACAATATTTGTAGGGGACGCACTCCTGTGCGTCCCGTCTCATGTCCACACACACACCCATACAATGTCATTTACAATGACAGCATATTTTGAAAACCGCTCATAATCTCTGTTTCACAAAATTTTCCAATCACTTTTCCTTAACTTTTTTCTCTTTTTTTTCTTTAACCGGCTTCTCGCCTTTACTGCCTTTTGCCAGTTTAAGCCCAAGAAAAGCCGACACCACAGAAAAGAACGCGAGTATAAAATAATCCCTCAGCAACCCGATAACTTCAGTTATAAGCTCGTCTGAATCAATGCCCCCCAAAAGAACATCGTTCGCAATATCCACCGCGACAAAGACAACTCCGAAAAGTCCGGCGGCTAGGAACACAAACGACAGTATCTTGCCCAGATTGTTGTTCAGCGATGGCATATCCAAATCTTTCGGCAAATAATACTCATCGTTATCAGGTACTTCCAACTCATTCCTTCTCAGGTACATCAGCGAGTTCATCGTTTCAAAGACCTGAAACAGCCACAGAACGGGCAGCAGCAGTAAAAAGAACGCATACCCCCAAGTGGTGTCTATTTTGTCAAAAGTCACTCCCGTTAAGTAGAGCGTAAGGGCAAACATCAGCATCATCTGAAGCCCTTTTTTCATATACCCGATGTACATAAGCCCGCACCCCGGTATCACAGACAGAATCAAAGTCGTCAATTTTCTCTTTTTCATATGAGCCTCTCCTTTCACTTCTTACTTAATAATAACATATTCAAGTCACGGTGTCACCTATAAATAAGAACCGCATATAATAAGCACACGTCGAAGAAAGTAGAGGAATCGCTTATTATGTTGATTGGTTATATGCACTACAGAAAAAATCCGTTGGGACTGAACAAGGCATATGCTTTCGCGGCTGCCGCTAAGGCCGAAGGCGCGGAGCTTTTGTACTTTTCTCCCGGGGCGGTAAACAAAAGCACAATAAACGGATACATATACAGAAACGGGGAGTGGGTAAATACTGTAAGCCGTTATCCCGATGTTATCTGCAATGTAGCGGGTTTTACAAACGACAAACAGCTCGAAATCATTGAAAAACTTGAAAAAGAAGTCCCTTTTACAAGTTATTCCATCGGAAGCAAGCTGACAGTGTTTGAAAATCTGAAAAAATATAAAGTGTTTTCAGAATACCTCCTTCCCTCTGAGAAGGTTGTTTCCGCAAAACACTTTTTTACGCTGTCCGATAAATATCCAGAGATGGTGCTTAAACCCTCGTGGGGGCATCAGGGCAAGGATGTTTATTTTATTCAAAGAGACGCGGGGGCATTCAAAATTTTACCTGGAATCGGCAAGGATTATACCGCCGATGAAATATCGGAATTTATATTTGAAAAAATTAAAAATGACGAATACATCGCCCAACCCTATATAAACTGCCGCACAAAAGCCGGAGAGCCGTATGACCTAAGGCTGCATACTCAAAAAGGCGCGGAAGGCGAATGGCTTGCGCCTTATATTTATCCGAGAATATCTTCAAGCGGCGGCATTGTATGCAATATCAGCCAAGGCGCGTGTACGGAAGAAATCGGCGTTTTTATGCGGAGAGAGTTCGCGGAACATTCCTATGACGCAAATAAACATATTGAAATATTCGCTCTTCAGCTCGCCGGCCATTTGGATCAAATACAAAGAGAGCTTTATAATGAGGAACTTGACGAACTGGGTATAGATATCGGATTAGATAAAAATCGAAGAATATATATTTATGAGGTAAATTGGAGGCCCGGACATCCCCCTTTACCTAATATTGACTTGAGCATAATCAGAAACAAGGTCAAATACGCGATGTATTTGGCAGGGAAAAATACAGGAGGTAATCAATGAAGACTATAATTTTTATAGGAACAAATAAATCATGCTCGAGCTACGAGGCGATAAAAGCCTCGGAGCGTATGCGTTATTATACGGTATTATTAACAAACCGCAAGTCATTTATTGAAAAAAGGCAGGACTTCCCATATGTGCATTTGATGGAGTTGTGCGACATTGATAACATAAATGAGGTTAGAGCCGCAATCGACCGATTGAGCGAAAGCTGCTTGGAAATTCAAGCTATAGTCAGCTTTATCGACCCATACTGCCATACCGCCGCCGTTTTATCACAGGAATACGGTCTGAAATATTTCTCTCAAGACGCTATAGGCGTTATGCTCGACAAAATAGCGTCTAGGGAGATATTGAAGGACTCCTCCTATTCACCGTCTTTCCGTGTCGCGGACGGCGGTAAAATGCCTGAAATGCCGGATGGAATGCCGTTGGTCTTAAAGTCGCCCATGTCATCCGCGTCAAGGGACGTACACATTGCGCGAACATACCGCCAATACGAAAGAGCGTATAAAGAGTTAACAAAAAAATCACCGAATACGCCTATACTCATCGAAAAATTTCTCGAAGGTTCGCAATTTTTAGTTGAAACGCTGACTGTAAACGGCAGAGTAAATGTCGTTGCAATCATTGAACAGGAGATTACGTTCACGGGGAGGTTTATAGTAACCGGATATAAGATGATAACCGATGACGGGGGCGAGTTTTTACGCACCCTGAAAGACGCGGCGAGCTCTATTATACATACGCACGGTATGCTCAACGGACCGTGCCATCTTGAGCTGAGATACTCACAGGGTGAATGGAAACTTATCGAGGCAAATCCCAGAATTGCGGGCGGAGCTGTAAATCTGTTCATCGAAACGGCATACGGTGTCAATTTGGCAAAAGAAACGCTTAGGTTCGCGCTTGGTTTTGAACCTGAGCTTGAACATAAATATAAAAAGGAAACATTCCTCCAATACGTAATCGTGTCAAAAGAAGGCGTATTGCAAAAAGTCACAGGTAAAAATATGGCTCTGGACAGCCATGGTGTTGAGTGTGTGTATATTAGACCGAGGAAAGGGAGCATCCTTCTGCCGCCGCTTTCAATGGGTCATAGATATGCCTATGTAATCGCAACGGGCAGCACCGCCGGTGAGGCAAAAGAAAACGCAAAAACGGGAGCGTCAAAAATTAAGTTCCATCTTGGCAGAGCAGACGTAAAAGCGTTTAACGATACCGAGAGGTCGGCTTTGAGGGAGATGAAAAGAGACAGGAATATCATCAAGGCGTTAGATAATTTTTCGTATAATACTGTTTTTGACGCGAGGATTGTAAAATAAACCTTTACTTGCTACCTAACTTAATATATAATGTATGCGGCGTATTTTTACCGACAGGAGGAACTTGAAAATGAGATCGATCGGAACACTGGCATACGGTGTCCGCACACCAATAATCCGCGAGAATGACGACCTGTCCGCAATCGTGGCGGAATCCGTGAAGTCCGCCGCCGCCGAGAGCGGACGCACACTGCGCGACCATGACATCGTTGCGGTGACCGAAGCGGTTGTCGCCCGCGCACAGGGCAATTACGCGACAATCGCGCAAGTTTCAGCCGATGTTGCCGCAAAATTTCCGGAGGGCGAAGCCGGAGTTGTCCTGCCTATTTTCAGCCGCAACCGTTTTTCGATGCAGCTCAGAGGTATAGCGGGCGGCTTGAAAAAACTGTACCTCCAGCTCGGTTTCCCGTCCGATGAAGTCGGCAATATGCTCATTACCTATGACGACCTTGACGCAAAAAAAGTCAACCCGTACTCCGACAGCTTCACCGAATCTGAGTTTATCGCGCTTTTCGGCGCGCCCGTCCATAAATTTACAGGTGTCAATTACATCGAATATTACAAAAGCCTCTCAGATAACATAGAGGTCGTTTTCTCCAACGACCCCGCGCACATACTAAAATACACACCCTACGCGCTGGCTTGCGACATTCACACTCGCGCGCGTACTAAGCGCATCCTAAAAGCGGCGGGCGCGAAGCGCGTCCTCGGTCAGGACGATTTGCTGACCGAATCCGTTCAGGGCAGCGGCTACAACCCCGATTACGGTCTGCTAGGCTCGAATAAAGCAGGAGAGGAACGCTTGAAATTATTCCCCCGTGACTGCGGCAAATTTGTTAACGACCTAAAAGCACGGCTAGACACGGCTTTCAACGCCGATATTGAGGTGCTGATATACGGTGACGGCGCGTTCAAAGACCCCATCGGCGGCATTTGGGAACTCGCCGACCCGGTCGTATCCCCGGCGTTCACTCCGCTGCTCGGCGGACTGCCGAACGAAATCAAAATCAAATACATCGCGGACAATAAGCTCGCCGATTTATCCGGCGCGGAACTCGAAGACGCGCTTAAAAAAGAAATACGCTCTAAAAACGCCGACCTGATGGGCAAAGCCGACTCACTGGGTACAACACCCCGCCACTATTCCGACCTGTTGGGCAGCTTGAGCGACCTCATAAGCGGCAGCGGCGACAAAGGTACGCCTGTAGTCGTAATACAGAACTATTTCGATAATTACTCAATGTAGAAGGAGAAACACCATGTCCTCTACCCCCGAAATTCCCGAAATTCCCGAAATTCCGAAAACCGAACAAATGCCCCTGCTCGCCCTGCGCGGACTGGTGGTATTTCCTCATATGCTCATCCACTTTGACGTGGGGCGCGACAAATCCGTAAAAGCGTTGGAGGAAGCCGTCTCACGCGGTATGCCTGTCTTTGCGGTGGCGCAGAAAGACGCTCTCAACCCCAACCCCGAACCCGAGGATGTGTTTAAGGTCGGCACGGTGTCGCGCATTAAACAGGTCTTAAAACTGCCCAACAATTCCGTGCGTGTGCTGATAGAAGGCTCGCACCGCGCCACACTCACCTCCGTTGACTCCACCGAACCGATTATCAACGTAACCGTGAAGCCCAGTCCCGACAAGCACAGGCGTATGTCCGAACAGCGCAAACAGGCAATGATGCGCCACGCAGTTGACTTGTTCGAGGATTATGTCGAGCTTGCGCCCCGCGCACTGCCCGAGATACTCCTCAGCGTTCGTGAGATAGAGGAAGTCGGGCGGCTTGCCGATTATATCGCGCAAACACTGGCTCTGCGCCTTGCCGAACGCCAATCACTTATTGAGGAACTAAATCCCATAACGCGCCTTGAGCGTATCGGGGTCATACTGATGCGCGAAATAGAAACCCTGCATATCGAGCTGCAAATACAGATGAAACTGCGCGGGCAGTTAGTAAAGAATCAGCGCGACTACTATCTGCGCGAACAGCTAAAAACCATCCAAGAGGAACTGGGTGAGAGCGAAGACGACCCCATCTCCGAAGCCGGGGAATACGGCATGAAAATCAAGAAGCTGAAACTCGATTCGGCGAGCGCGGAACGCCTCACGCGCGAGGTATCGCGCCTGAGCAAGCTCAATCCCCATTCTCCCGATGTCGGTGTGATACGCACATATCTCGACACCGTGCTTGAACTGCCGTGGAACACCCTATCAACTGATAGGTTGGATTTGGAACGCGCGAAAAGAATACTCGAGCGCGAGCATTTCGGGCTTGACAAAGTAAAGGAGCGCGTTCTGGAGTTCCTTGCCGTAAAACGGCTTGCCCCCTCGCTCAAAGGGCAGATACTCTGCCTTATCGGACCGCCCGGAGTGGGAAAAACCTCTGTCGCGTCCTCCGTAGCTCACGCGATGGGGCGCAAGATGGCGCGAATATCGCTCGGCGGCGTGCGTGACGAGGCGGACATACGCGGTCACCGCAAAACCTATGTCGGCGCGATGCCGGGGCGTATAATTACCGGAATACGTCAGGCGGGAAGCCGCAACCCCGTCCTTCTGCTCGATGAAATAGATAAAATGGGAAATGATTTTCGCGGCGACCCGGCGGCGGCTCTGCTCGAAGTCCTTGACTCCGAGCAAAACCACGCTTTCCGCGACCACTATATAGAAATACCGTTCGACCTCTCCGATGTGCTGTTCATCACCACCGCCAACACGACCCAGACGATACCCCGCGCCCTGCTCGACCGCATGGAAATCATTGAACTTACAAGCTATACAGACGAGGAAAAACTGCAAATAGCAAAAAGACACCTGCTGCCGAAGCAGCTCAAAAAACACGGGCTGACCGCAAAGACGTTTAAGATACACGATGACGCGATACGCGAACTTATATCCGGCTATACCCGCGAATCAGGTGTGAGAACACTGGAGCGCGAGCTTGCGGCACTGTGCCGCAAGTCGGCGCATAAGATAGCGTCGGGCGTTTCGGAAAAGATTGTAATCAAACGCGCTGGACTTGAGGAATTGGCGGGAGTGCGCCGCTTTAAGCCGGACAAGCCGCTTCCGTCCGCCGAGGCGGGCGTTGCGGCGGGGCTTGCGTGGACGCGCGTGGGCGGCGAGATACTCCATGTGGAGTGCGGCGTTACCGCAGGCACGGGCAAAGTCGAGCTGACAGGAAACCTCGGCGATATAATGAAAGAGAGCGCACGAGCCGCGCTGTCATATATACGCAGCCGCGCCGACACGTTCGGACTGCCAAAGGATTTTTACAAGAAAAACGATTTGCACGTTCACTTTCCCGAGAGCGCGATACCCAAGGACGGCCCGTCCGCCGGAATTACAATGGCGGCGGCTATGGTGTCCGCGCTGACAGGAAAACCCATCCGCAACGACATTGCCATGACGGGCGAAATAACGATACGCGGGCGCGTCCTGTCTGTCGGCGGTCTTAAAGAAAAGACAATGGCGGCACTGCGAACGGGAATAAAAACCGTGCTGATACCCGCCGACAACGAGCCGGATTTAGCCGACATCGACCCGACCGTAAAAAACGCCCTGACCTTTATCACCGCTTCACACATGGACGAGGTGCTGAAAGCAACTCTCGTAACCGATAAGAAATGAAAGTAAAGTTTATCAAATCCGCCGCGTCAAAGGGCGATTTCATACATGACGAGCTTCCAAAGCTCATTTTTACGGGGCGGTCAAATGTGGGCAAATCATCGTTCATAAACGCGATGGCGGGCATCGGCGGAATAGCACGCGTAAGCTCAACTCCGGGTAAAACGGCGTTCGTAAACTACTTTCTGATAGATGAAAAGCTGTACTGGGTGGACTTGCCCGGTTACGGATACGCCAAGGTTTCCAAAGCGGAACAGCACCGCTGGGCGATGCTGATGGAAGACTTCTTCGAGAACCTTGACGGTACGGAACGCGGTCTTATGTTGGTGGACATACGCCACAAGCCGACCGAGGGCGACATGAATATGGTTAATCTGTACAGGAGCTTAAACGTGCCGTTTACAGTCGTTGCAAACAAGTCTGACAAGCTGAAACGCTCGCAGATAGAACCGGCCCTATCACTTGTTAGGGATACCCTATCACTTGATAGGTTGCCGTACCCGTTCTCTTCCAAAACAAAAACGGGCAAAGAAAAATTGATGGATTTAATGACATTGTAGGGGCGGCCGTTCGTCCGCCCGCGAACGGCGATTGTAGGGACGCACTGCGTCCGCCCACGAACGGCGATTGTAGGGACGCACTGTGTGCGTCCGCGGACGACCGCAGGTCGTCCCTACAGGAGAAAATGAAATTTAGGAGATTATTTAATGCGGCAATTTGTAATGAGCGGATTAAATATAAACAGCGGCGGTCATCTGACTGTCGGCGGTGTCAGCGTACCCGAGCTGGCGCGTGAATACGGTACGCCGCTGTATATCCTTGACGAGCAAGTGATTCGCGATAACTGCCGCGAAGTCATCGGCGGTCTGCGCGAACACTATAACGCGCCGTTTACCGTGGCTTTCGCGAGCAAAGCTCTGTGCTTCAAGGAGCTTTACAGAATCCTGCGCGAAGAGGGCATGGGCGCGGACGTGGTATCCGGCGGCGAGCTGTATACCGCCGTCAAAGGCGGCTTTGACCCTAAGGGTTTATATTTCCACGGCAATAACAAGTCCGCCTCGGAGATTAAATACGCTCTGGAATCCGGCGTTCGCCGCATAGTCGTTGATAACGCCGAGGAACTGGAACTATTGGGAGAAATAGCCGCCCAAGGCGGCTATACGCCCGACATATCTTTCAGAATCAAGCCGGGCATTGACGCGCATACACATGAGTTCATTAAAACAGGCAAAATCGACTCGAAGTTCGGTCTCGCGCTTGAAACGGGCGAGGCCGCCGAAGTCATAGCCCGTGCCGCAAAGATGAAAACCGTGCGCGTTGTCGGTATCAACTGCCACATAGGATCGCAGATTTTCGGCACAGAACCGTTCGCACTTGCCGCGAAGGTCATGCTCACGTTCATGCGCGACCTGCGCGAAAACCTCGGCGTTCCGCTCAATGAACTCAATCTCGGCGGCGGTTTCGGCATTAAATATCTGCCGAATCACGAACCCGTCACTCTTGCCGATATGTCGCGGATGTGCGCCGAAAGCGTTACGGCTATAGCCAACGAGCTGAATCTGCCGCTGCCGGAGCTGGTGCTTGAACCGGGGCGTTCAATTACAGCTCCCGCCGGGTTGACCGTCTATACAATCGGGTCTGTTAAGCATATCCCCGGCGTGAACACATATGTAGCGGTTGACGGCGGCATGACGGACAACCCGCGCCACGCCCTGTACGGCGCGTCATACGAGCCGATTATGCCCGAACGCCCGAACGCCCCGGCGACACAGAACGTGATTATCGCCGGACGGCTCTGCGAGAGCGGCGATATTATCACCCGCAACGCTCCCTTGCCGGATGTCAAGACGGGCGACTTGCTCGGTATACAGGCGACAGGCGCGTACAACTTTTCCATGGCTTCTAATTATAACCGCGTTCCGCGCCCCCCGATAGTTATTGTATACAAGGGCAAATCGCGTATCGCGGTGCGCCGCCAAACCTATGAAGATTTACTGGTGTGCGATCAATGATTGATTTAGATACCATTATCCCGCATCTGCTGACCGCTCTGGCGGTTATTGTCGCCGTGATGTTCCATGAAATATCTCACGGACTTGCCGCATACGCGCTCGGCGACAAGACGGCGAAAGAGCAGGGCAGACTGTCGCTAAACCCATTGCGCCACATCGACTGGATCGGGCTTTTGATGTTCGTCACTCTCGGTTTCGGATGGGCGAAACCCGTTCAGGTGGATACGAGATACTTCAAAAATCAGCGTTTGGGATTGGCTGCCGTCTCGTTCGCGGGTCCTGTGATGAACTTTCTGCTCGCCTTTGTCTCCATTATCGCGTTTGAAATACTGCTCTTTTTCAGCGCGTCCCTTGGAATTATGCAGTTTTTCCTGCATCTCTTACAGGTAAACATAGTATTAGGCGTTTTCAACCTGTTCCCGATACCGCCGCTTGACGGCTCAAAGATACTGGGGCTGATACTTCCCGAACACATACACATGAAGATTCTGCGGTATGAACGCTACGGTATGTTCGTGCTGATTGCCCTGTTGTGGATAGGAGTGCTGAGAGTGCCGCTCAACTTCTTAGTTGACACGGTTTGGGATTGGTATTTCATGGTGGGAAGATGGATTTATAATTTGTTGAGGTGACGGTTTGGACGAGCTTAAATTCAGATTGCAGGACGTTGTAAAAGGCGAAGCGGACTTCATAGGCCCGCTCGACCTTATCCTCTCCCTGCTCTCGAAAAACAAGATGGAGATTTCAGACCTAAAAATTTCCGAACTGCTCGACCAGTATCTTGAGCATATGCGGGAGAGCGAGCTTGATTTAGACATAGCGAGCGAGTTCACGGTGATGGCATCGCATCTTGTGTATCTGAAAAGCCGTATGCTTCTGGCACTTGGGCAAGACCACGAGGACGAGGATATGACGCTTCTCCTCCGCGCGTTGGAGGAGCGAAAGAACCGCGATTCATACGAAAAAATAAAGTTAGCGGCGGCATACTTAGAACCTTTATCGCATATCGGACGTGATATATACTCAAAACCGCCCGATGTACTTAAAAAAGACACCGAATACAAACGCTCTCACCGCGCCGTTGAGTTGAAAAACGCCATGGAGGATTTATACGACCGTATAGCGCGGCGCGCGCCGCCGGAGCAGTCCGCGTTCAGAGGTATTATGCGGCGCGAACCGTATCCCGTGAAACTAAAAATCGAATTTTTGGTGGACAGGCTTGATGTTTACGGGACGCTCGATATGAACGCGCTTTTCGGGGAATCCGTCACGCGCTCGGAGATGATAGCAACATTTTTGGCGGTATTGGAACTGTGCAAAATGGAAAAGATAGCCATAAGGGCGAGTGAGGGCAGCCTTACTATATCTAAGACGGAGGTGCAAATTGGACATAAATGAAATTGATTCCGTCATAGAGGGGATATTGTTCGCGGCGGGTGAACCCGTAAAACGCGAACGGCTCTGTGTGATTCTGGGGTTGGGGCTTGACATTGTCGAAGCCTCTGTTACCAGACTGATGGATTTCTACGCCTTTGAACGCCGAGGGATACGCCTGCTCAAGCTCGGCGGGTCGTATCAGCTCGTCAGCGCATCGGAGTGTTCGGAATATATAAGGAAGATTCTCGAAGAGCGGCGGCCGCCGCCCATGACACGCGCGACACTGGAAACACTAGCCATAATCGCGTATCATCAGCCCACAACGCGGGCGTACATCGAAATGGTGCGCGGCATTGACAGCTCGAACACTGTCGCGACACTCACTGAAAAGGGACTTATCGAGGAGTGCGGACGGTTGGAAGTACCGGGGCGGCCGATGCAGTTCCGCACAACGCCCCTGTTTCTGCGGACATTCGGACTGAACTCACTTGACGAGCTGCCAATGCTCGATGCCCCCGAAAGCGAAGTAGACGGACAAATGGGATTTAATACGATTGTAGGGCGCGACGACCCCGGCGCGCCGTCTCTGCAAAACAACGATAACGTAGGGCGCAACGCCCTCGGCGCGCCGTTTGAAACCACCATCCCGCCGGATAACGGTGACACACAATGACCGCGTTGATATGGCTGGGTTCTATTGCCCTTTTCCTAACTGCGCTGCTGTCGCTGAAGGTCGGCTTGCGCGTCAAATACGGCGATGATTTGAAAACGTGGCTCATTATCGGTCCAATCCGCAGGGCGTTCGAGATTGCGGATGATGACGTGGGGGACGCGCGGACGGCCGATGACCGCCCCTACACCGACACCCCGACCGAACCCACCGACACCCCAACCGAAACCGACACCCCAACCGATGACGAAATTGACGGCCAATCTGCGGGGGACACGCGGGCGGCCGATGACCGCCCCTACACCGAACCATCGACCGAACCCACCGAACCCCCCGCCGAACCGACATTCTTTGATAGATATGACAAGAAAAAACTGATTAAACTCGCGTTCCGCGCCGTAAAGAGTTTCGCCGCGCTGCTAAGGGTAGACACACTCGAATTTCACTATATCGCGGGCGGCAAAAGCGCGGACAAAACAGCCATCGCCTATGGACGGATGTGCGCGGCTCTCGGCGCGGCTCTGCCGTTTATCGAGAACAACCTGCGCGTAAAGAAGCGGCACATCACAACGGATTTGGATTTTGCCCGCGAGGAATCGAGTTACGCGGGTACGGTTCAAATAACCGTCAGAATCGGCGCGGCACTGACATTCGGCATTTGGGCTGTAATTGAATTTTTGAAGTGCAGGAAAAAAACTTAGGAGGTAATAAATATGACTACTGTTGTAGAGCTTATGAACGCGACACTCGCGAAAATCCGCGATATGGTTGACACGAACACCGTTGTCGGGGATTCGCTGACCACACCTGACGGCACGACTATCATCCCCGTATCCAGTGTTACGCTCGGCTTCGGCACGGGCGGTACGGACTGGGACGGCAAGAGCAGCGGCAAAACCACCGTTAACGGCGGAGGCGGGGGTGCGGGAGTATCGGTAAAGCCCGTATCGTTCTTGGTGATTTCACCGAGCGGCAGCGTCAAGCTGATACCTGTCGAACCGTCTTCCGGCGGTTCAACGATTGAAAAGGTCATTGAGGCCGTGCCGACTATCATTAACACCGTTGAGAATTTGATAGACAAATTCAAGAATTAACCGCCTCCACATATTTTCTCCAATAATGGGTATAATTCCATTATCCATTTTGGGGAGGGATTTTATTGCGCCGCGTTTTCTTGTTAGTATTATTACTGCTCTTTATTCCTGTTTCGGCACACGCGCTTGAAGTTTCGGCGAGATCCGCCGTTCTTATAGACGCTGACTCAGGGCGCGTCCTGTACGCTAAGAACGCCGAAAACCGTATGTATATAGCCAGTACAACGAAAATCATGACGGCATATCTCGCGCTCCAGAAAGCCGACACCGCCGAGAAAGTGACAATAAAAAAGGAGCATACTTTAATCGAAGGCACTAAGGTGTACTTCAAAGAGGGAGACGTGCTGACCGTTGGCGAGCTGCTCACCGGGACGCTTCTGCAATCGGGCAACGACGCGGCTCTCGCGCTTGCCGATCATTGCGGCGGCGATGGAGGAGTGGAGGGTTTTGTCAAGTCGATGAATGATACGGCGCGGCAGCTGGGCATGAGAAACACCAGTTTTGCCAACCCGCACGGGCTTAACGATGACAACCACTATTCAACCGCCACCGATATGGCGATACTTGCCCGCGCCGCGATGGCAAACCCGGCTTTTGCCGCGATTGCCGGAAATAAGACCGGAAGGGTCGGCGAGATAAGCGTTAGGAATCACAACAAGATGCTGTGGAATTATGAGGGCGCGAACGGCATTAAAACAGGTTTCACAAAATTGGCGGGACGCTGCTTGGTATCGAGCGCGGAACGCGGCGGGCAGACGCTGATAGTCGTTACGCTTGACGCGCCGTCAGATTGGAACGACCACACAATACTGCTCGATTACGGTTACAACAACTACCCGATGAAGCGTCTTGCCACAAGTGACGCTTTCATCTGCAAGCTGCCCGTTGTGTCGTCTGGGCAGAGTAATGTGGATGTGCGTGTCCGCGATACGCTGTCTCTGGCGATGACCGATGAGGAATCCGGCTTTGTGCGCTGTGAGGTCGAACTGCCGCGATTTGTCTGGGCACCGCTGAAAGAGGGCGACACGATTGGAACGATACGCTTTACGCTGAACGGCAAGGTTATCGGGCAGAGCGAGCTGTACGCGGGAGCGGACACGCCGGAAGCTCCTTTGCCGAAAAAACCGCTGATAAAAAGAATATTTGGAATTGGGTTTATTGCATAAAAATTACGGTAATCCAATGTAGGGGCGACCTGTGGTCGTCTGCGGGCGAACGCAGTTCGCCCCTACAAGGCGTAACATTTAATAGATGGAGAATAGCATGAGGATTCAAAAATTAATTGCGGCGCGGGGGTTGATGTCGCGCCGCAAAGCCGAAGAGTATATTGCGGACGGGCGCGTTACGGTTAACGGACGCGCCGTCACTTTGGGCTGTCAGGTAACGGAAAGCGATGTAATAGCGATAGACGGCAATCCGCTGCCCGCCGAACCCGAAAAAGTATATATTATGCTTAACAAGCCGCGCGGTGTGGTGTGTACGATGTCTGACGAACGCGGCCGTCCGACCGTGGCGCGTCTCACATCGGAGGTTGGGGCGCGTGTCCTGCCTGTGGGACGGTTGGACATAGACAGCGAAGGGCTTCTGCTCATGACGAACGACAACGAATTGATAAACAAACTGACCCACCCATCGAACGAGATAGAGAAGGAGTACCGTGTCTCTGTCCGTGTGCCTGACGGAACGGACTTTGAAGCCGCTGCGGCGGCGTTAGGCGAACCAATGGATATTGAGGGGTACATAATAAAACCGGCAATCGTAAAAATAATTAACAGATACCAAAACAAGGCGACCCTATCAATCGTTATACACGAGGGGCGTAACCGCCAAGTGCGGCGTATGTGCGAAAAAACGAACCTATCAGTTGATAGGCTCGTTCGTGTTCGTATTGGTGACTTGGAACTGGGCGATTTGGGTGTCGGTGAATGGCGTTATTTGCCCACCATTTTCGCTACCTCGTCCGCTAAGTTATCCTCGCGTTTTTCAAGTCCCTCGCCCTTCTCAAAGCGGTAATAGGCGGTCAGCTTAATCGAGCCGCCCAGCTCTTTGGCTTTTTGCTCGACCAATCGGGCAATCGTCAGCTCCTCGTCTTTGAAGAATGCCTGCTCCATAAGGCAGACCTCGGAATAATACTTCCTCAAGCGACCCTCGACCATTTTTTCCGCGACATTGTCGGGCTTGCCCTCGGCTTTCGCCTGATTGAGATACACCGTGCGCTCAGTCTCAAGCGCGGCGGCATCGAGCTGAGAGCGGTCAAGGCAAATCGGGCGCATCGCGGCGACCTGCATACAGATGTCATACGCAAGCTCGCGGACGGCGGGGTTGCCGTTCAGCGCGGAATCGACCTCCATGTGGGTCAGCACGCCGATTCTGCCGCCCATGTGTACATAGGAGACATTGTACGGCTCGCCGAAACGCGCAAAGCGGCGGATTTTAATATTTTCGCCGATAACAAGCACTTTGTCTTGCAGGACTTGCGCGACTGTCAAATCGCTGTTGGGGTATTTGCAGCTGCCGAGCGCGTCTAAGTCGGCGGGGTTTTCGTTAATGACAACCTGTACTAAATCTTTAACAAAGGTTTGGAAGTCTTCGTTCTTGGCGACAAAATCCGTCTCGCTGTTAACCTCGACTATACCCGCCACGCCGTTATCGGCAACGGCGGCGTGAACCATGCCATCGGCGGCAATGCGCCCGGCTTTTTTAGCAACGGCCGCAAGCCCTTTCTCGCGCAGGGTCAGAACCGCTTTTTCAATGTCGCCGTCCGCTTCGGTAAGCGCGGCTTTGCAGTCCATCATGCCCGCGCCTGTCATTTGGCGCAGGGTTGAAATATCTTTAGCAGTAAATGCCGGCATATTAAAATTCTCCTTATAAATCTAAATACATAATGGGGGTTCGGGGGCTTGCCCCCGTCATAGGCCGCCGGCCGCCCGGCTATATCATTTCCGCGTTGTCTTCAAGTTCCGCTGATTCGGCATCGGCGGCGACTTCGGCGGCGAACTGTTCGCCCTGACGGCCTTCCAGAACCGCGTTTGCCATCGCCTGTGAGATAAGTTTTATAGCGCGGATGGCATCATCGTTGCCCGGTATGGGATAGTCAATTTCGTCCGGGTCACAGTTTGTATCGACAACGGCAACTATGGGGATACCCAGTTTGCGGGCTTCGGCTATGGCGTTGCGTTCCTTGCGCGGGTCGATGATGAACAACGCGCCGGGCTGCCGCCTCATTTCCTTTACGCCGCCGAGGTATTTTTCGAGCTTGTCGATTTCGCCCTTGAGCTTGATGACTTCCTTTTTGGGGAGCATATCAAACGTGCCGTCTTCTTCCATTTTCTTCAGTTGGTTAAGGCGGTCGATGCGGCGGCGCATGGTCTTAAAATTGGTGAGCATTCCGCCGAGCCAACGCGCGTTGACGTAGAACATTCCGACACGTTCGGCCTCTTCTTTGATTGCGTCCTGCGCCTGTTTCTTTGTGCCGACGAACAGGATTTCCTGACCGCTCGCCGCAAGTTCGCGGATAAAGAAATAGGCTTCCTCCAGTTTTTTCACGGTCTTTTGCAAATCTATTATATAGATTCCGTTGCGCTCCGTGAAGATATATTGCGCCATTTTGGGATTCCAGCGGCGGGTTTGGTGTCCGAAGTGGACACCCGCCTCGAGCAGGTGCTTCATTGAGATAACTGCCATTAGGGGTTTTCCTCCTTTTTGTTTTTGACCTCCACGGGTTATCCAAGGCAGATACATCCTGTAGGGGCGGCTAATAGCCGCCCACGGGCGACCAATGATCGCCCCTACATTGGGTTACCGTTAACTGTTATCTGTATCCAACGTGCCGTGAAAAACTCCCGTGTGCGGATTGGCGTTAGCCGCAAGGATTATATCATGGTATGGGGAATATTGCAAGAAAAATTTTTGGAGGGTGGGGTAAAACGGTAAAAACGGTAAAAACGGCGCGGTGAGGACACCGCGCCCTACGGAACGGGACGGCGGCGGCGGAACACGGGACGATTGCCATCGTCCCCTACGAAACGTAAAATATACACGGTCGGGCATGGAAGCCCGACCCCACCCCAAA